>NZ_JADIJM010000007.1:0-290158 GCF_017355315.1 Achromobacter sp. SD115
TTACTGCGACCCGCCGCGCCGGAACACGACCGGCAGCGCCATGAAGAAAATGATGACGAAGAGCGCCAGGCTCCACAAGGCGTATTCGATGCCCAGCACCGGCACCTTGGCGTCCATGCAGGTGGCAAAGATGCCGAACAGCGACGGCACGGCGCTTTCCAGCCCGATGCCGGTCATGAAGCGGTCGGCGAAGGTCTGGTCGCAGGAGAGCATGTTGGCGGCCACGCTGTACTGGTACCAGGCGGCGGCAATGCCACTCAGGGACAGCAGCGCGGTGAGCGCGCCGCACAGGCGCGTCAGGACGCGTCCGCCGCCGAATCCGCCGACCAGCGCGACGACGCCGATCACCAGGTAGATCAGGCGCTGCATGACGCACCAGGCGCAGGGCGGCATGTCGAAGACGTGCTGGGAAACCAGGGCGAGGCCGACGGCGCCGAAGCAGAAGAGGGCGATCAGGCGGAGCAGGCGTTCTGAGCGAGAAGTCATTGTTGCTTTGCAAGGGTTGGAAAAGGGGCCGGACGCGGCGTCCGGCCAGGCTTAGGCCTTGGGAATCGGAATTGGTTGCATCACTTGCTGCAGCACGCCCAGCAGCAGTTCGCGCGAGCCTTCCCAGAAGATCTGCACGCCCAGGCACAGCATGATGAAGGCCGACAGGCGCATGAACACGGCGGTGCCATTGTCGCCCAGGCGGTGCAGCATCTGCGCGGCAAAGCGCAGGCAGATGTAGAGCGTCACCGACACGACGATGATGCCCGGGATGGAGCCGCCCAGGCGCACCAGGCTCAGCACGTGGTTCTGGTCGCGCAGCGACACCCCCACGGTGATGGCCGCGGCGATGGAGCCGGGGCCGCAACTGATGGGAAAGGTCAGGGGATAGAACGCCCGGGCCTTGGCCATTTCGGGGGTGAAGGACTCGGCCATGCGCGCCACGCGCTCGGTGTCGGCGTCGGGCGAATTCACCAGCCGCCAGGCGCTGGCGATCACCAGCATGCCGCCGCCGACCCGCACGATGGACAGGGAAATGCCGAAGAAACTGAGCAGCACGTTGCCCGCCACCATGGCCACGATCAGCATCAGGCAGACATTGATGGCCACGCGCTTGGCCAGCACCATGCGGGTGGAAGACGAAGCGCCTTCGGTCAGCGACAGGAAAATCGGCGCGATCGCGGGCGGATTCAGGAACGGCAGCAGGGTGGCCAGCGCGAAAAAGAAGCTGGTGCCGAAAACGCGCAGATAATCGTTTAGCTCCATGGGGAGGGTATCGCCTGGCCGAAAACCGGGATTGTATGCGGTCCCGGCGGCGCTGGCGATGCCGGGGGCCTGCCGCGCTCAGGCGGCGCGCTGCTGGGTTTCCTCGCCCGCCAGGGCGTCCAGGATGTCGCGCTCGAACTGCATCTGGCTGCGCGGGCGCGCCAGCGTCGATCCATCCACGATGAACACGTCCTCGACGCGATCGCCCAGCGTCATGATCTTGGCCATCAGCAGGTTCACCTCGTGACGGGCGAAGACGCGTGCCAGGGCGTGCAGCAGGCCGGGACGGTCGGTCGCGGTTACGGACAGGCGCCAGGAGGTGCTGCGCTCGTCGGGCTGCAATTCGGCCTGCGGCATGACCGGGAACACGCGCGACACGCGCGACTGACGGCCCCGCCCGTAGTAGCCGCCGCGGACGGGCTGCTGCTGGGCGGCGGCGTGCGGGTCTTTCAGGCGTTCGGCGAGTTCATGTTCGACCAGGGTGGCCTGCGCTCGCAGGTCGCTGGCGCCTTCCGGCAGCAGCACGATGAAGCTGTCCAGCGCCCAGCCGTGGCGCGTGGTGTGGATGCGGGCATCCTGAATGGAAAGCGACTTGGCGTCGAAATAGCCGCAAATCGCCACGAACAGGTCGGGCGCGTCGCGGGTGTACACCATGACCTGCAGGCTTTCCCCTTGTTCGATGGGGCGGGCCTTGACCACCGCCTGGGCTGGAGCGACCTGGTGGTACAGATGGCGCGTGTGCCAGGCGATGTCCGAGGCGTCGTGGCGCAGGAAGTACGCCACGTCGAGCTGGTTCCAGAAGGCTTCGCGGGCGTCGTCGCGCAGGCCGGCCAGGCGGGTCAGGCGGGCAGCCTCTTCCTTGCGTTCGGTCAGGACGGTGTGGGCGTCGGCATGGGCGCCGCCCAGCGCGGCCAGCGTCAGCTTGTACAGGTCTTCCAGCAGTTTGCCCTTCCAGGCGTTCCAGACCTTGGGGCTGGTGCCGCGGATATCGGCCACCGTCAGCAGATACAGAGCGGTCAGGTGGCGCTCGTCCTGCACGGTGGCGGCGAAGTCCTGCACCACGGCCGGGTCGGACAGGTCGCGCTTCTGCGCCACGGCTGACATCAGCAGGTGCTGGCGGACCAGGAATTCCACCAGCTTGGTGTCCTCGGGCTCCATGCCGTGGTCTTGCGCAAACTTGCGCACCTCGCGCGCCCCGAGTTCGGAATGGTCGCCGCCGCGGCCCTTGGCGATGTCGTGGAACAGCGCCGCCACATACAGCAGCCAGTGCCGGTCCAGGCTGGCGATCAGCTGGCTGGCCAGCGGATACTCCTGGGCGTGTTCGGGCATGGTGAAGCGGCGCAGGTTGCGCACCACCGCCAGCGTGTGCTGGTCCACCGTGTAGGCGTGGAACAGGTCATGCTGCATCTGGCCGACGATGCGGCGGAACACCGGCAGGTAGCGCGGCAGGATGTTCAGCATGGTCATGCGCCGCAGTTCGTGCACGATGCCGCGCGGCTGCTGCAGGATCTGCAGGAACAGCTTGCGGTTGACCGGGTTGCGGCGGAACTGGGCGTCGATGCGGTGGCGCGAATGCCAGATGGCGCGCAGCGTCCGCGCCGACATGCCGGTCAGTTCCGGATGTTGCTGCATCACCAGGAAGGCGCGCAGCAGCAGGGTGGGATTGCGTTCGAAGCCGTCGTCGCGAATGATGTCCAGGCGGTCGCGCAGATTGCGGAAATCGTCGTCGATATCGCGCGCGTCGCTGTCGGGGCGCGGGAACAGGCGTTCCTCGATGTTCTGCACCAGGATGCCGTTCAACTGCGTCACCAGCCGTGCCGCCCAGTAGTAGCGCTGCATCAGCAACTCGCTGCCGCGGCGGGTGGCGGTGGCATGGATGCCATAGACCTCGGCCAGGGCCGGTTGCAGGTCGAACAGCACGCGGTCCTCGCGCCGGTTCGCCAGCAGGTGCAATTCGATGCGCAGACGCTTGAAAGCCTGTTCGGCTTTGCGCAGGTCGCGCGCTTCCGATGAGGTCAGCAGGCCGGCCTGCGCCACGGAACGCCAACTGTTGCCGAAGCCCGCCGCGCGCGCCATCCACAGGATGACCTGCAGGTCGCGCAGGCCGCCGGGGGATTCCTTGCAATTCGGTTCCAGCGCGTAAGGCGTGTCGTGGTAGCGGGCGTGGCGCTGCTGCATTTCGACCCGCTTGGCGCGGAAGAAAGCACGGGGGTCCAGGCGGGACTTGGTCGCGGCTTCGAATTGCTTCATCAGCGTGCGGCTGCCGGCCAGCCAGCGGGACTCCAGCAAGGCCGTTTCCACGGTGATGTCGGCGTCGGCCTCGCGTTCGCAGTCCTCGATGGTGCGCACGCTGTGGCCGGGCTCCAGGCCCAGGTCCCAGAGCGACGCCACCAGCTTTTCGATGGCCGACTCATCGTCGGGCGTGGGGGCGTGTGGCAGCAGGATCAGCAGGTCGACATCGGAATGCGGGTAAAGCTCGCCGCGGCCATAGCCGCCCACCGCCGCCAGCGTGGCGCCGGCAGGCAGCGGGCAGTGCTTGACCAGGTCGCGCAGCGCGGCGTCGACAATGCGGCGCTGCTCCGACAGCAGGGTGTCCGGCCGCAGGTGCGTGCGGAACTCCGCCACCGCGGCCCGCCGGGCTTCCTGGATGCGTTCGCGCAGGGCGCTGAGGGATGCGGCGGTCATGATGGCTGGAGCAGGTGCGTCAGAGCGCGGGGATGACGAGGGGTTCGGTAATGAAGGCCGGCGGCTGGGGCATACCCGGCGACAGGGTCAGCACTTCGTAGCCGGTTTCGGTGACACAGACAGCATGCTCCCATTGCGCCGACAGGCTGTGGTCGCGGGTGACCACCGTCCAGCCGTCGGACAACTGACGGATCTCGCGGCGTCCGGCGTTGATCATGGGCTCGATGGTGAACAGCATGCCGGTCGTCAACTTCACGCCGGTACCCGGTTTGCCATAGTGCAGCACCTGCGGGTCTTCATGGAAGCGCTGGCCGATGCCGTGGCCGCAGAACTCGCGCACCACCGAAAAGCCATTGGCCTCGGCATGCTTCTGGATCGCGTTGCCGATGTCGCCCAACGTGGCCCCGTTTTTCACCTGCTGGATGCCTTTCCACATGCATTCGAAGGTAATCTCTGTCAGCCGGCGCGACAATATGGACTGTTCGCCCACCGCGTACATGCGGCTGGTGTCGCCGAACCAGCCATCCTTGATGATGGTGACGTCGATGTTCAGCGAGTCCCCGTTTTTCAGTACCTTGTCGCCCGGGATGCCGTGGCAGACCTGGTGGTTGACCGAAGTACAGATGGCGCCGGGGAAGGGCGGGTAGCCGGGGGGCGCATAGCCCACGGTGGCGGACTTCACGCCCAGCTCATCGGTCAGGTAATCCAGGCAGAGACGGTCCAATTCCCCGGTGGTGACCCCAGGCTTGACATAAGGGGTGATGAAATCGAGGACTTTGGCCGCGTCCTGGCAGGCGGCGCGCATCTTGGCCAAGTCGGCCTGATTGGTAATAGTGCCCATGAAGTCGCTTCGCGATGTCTCGCTTGAATGTCTGCTTGAAAGAATAGTAGAATTATAGGCTTCCCTAAAATTTTGGGGAGCAATCGGGTTACGGCAAAGGCTGAATCCGGCGGGTGTTGGCAGCGGCTTGGTCGCAGGTCAGGTACACCCGGCAGGCACTAGCGGCGGTCCATTCATAGTGATCGGCGGCAGGCCCTGAAGTTTCACCGCAAGCGAAGGTTGTGGAGCGAAATCGGGCAGGTCGCGGGTTTTACGAGCGGGGCGCTTGCTGGAAGCAAGCCGGGCTGGGCGTGGTCGGCGGCGATGCGGATGCTGGCGCAAGCTGGGACGCGGCGTGCTTGTAAGCCCGGTCATGTTTTAGAGCGGCGATGCAGGCTCAGGGTTTGGACTCGGTATGGATGTCGGCTTAAGTTCTTGAAAACGTTCGCGTTTTCTTAAGAAATGCCCCGATGGTCTGATGCGCGGTCGAACTGAAGCCAGGGCGTAAAACCCCACGCTTGAACGCGAAGAGCTGGATTTTCCAGAGCTGGATTTCGCCGCCAACAAAACAGGTCCGGGTGCGCTTTCGGGAAACCGCCGGAAACTTCCAGGAAATTCCTGGTGGGTCTGGACAAGCGCCTGCAAGCATGCGGTGCAAGGCTCTTGGTCGTGGCGGCCGTCTGGGTTTATCGCGGCAGCGTAGTAGAAGGCGCCCCAGGCGTCGTAGTTATTGCGGCAGTGATCGGTCGGCCCGGTTAAAATTTTGTCATCCCGCATTTGCGGGAAATCGCGCGCAACACCACCCAGGGTGTCAGCCAGAGGCTGATGCAGGTGCGGCGCAAGAAATCAACCCTTGGAGAAAGTTATGTCTTTGATGCGCGAAATGCTGGAAGCGGGTGTCCACTTCGGTCACCAGACCCGCTACTGGAACCCCAAGATGGCCCCCTATATCTTCGGCCATCGCAACAAGATTCACATCATCAACCTCGAAAAGACGGTTGATAAGTACCAGGAAGCCACCAAGTTCGTGAAGCAGCTGGCTGCTCGCGGCGGCAACATCCTGTTCGTCGGCACCAAGCGCGCTGCGCGCGAGCTGGTCGCCACCGAAGCCGCCCGTTGCGGCATGCCCTTCGTCGACGCCCGCTGGCTCGGCGGCATGCTGACCAACTTCAAGACGGTCAAGACCTCGGTCAAGCGCCTGAAGGACATGGAAGTCGTGGTCGCCGAAGGCGGCGCCGAGCGCATGATCAAGAAGGAAGGCCTGCTGTTCCAACGCGAACTGGACAAGCTGAACAAGTCGATCGGCGGCATCAAGGACATGAACGGTCTGCCTGACGCCATTTTCGTGATCGACGTCGGCTACCACAAGATCGCCATCGCCGAAGCCAAGACGCTGGGCATCCCCGTGGTCGCCGTGGTTGACACCAACCACTCGCCCGACGGCATCGACTACGTCATCCCCGGCAACGACGACTCGGCCAAGGCCATCGCGCTGTACGCCAAGGGCATCGCCGACGCTGTGCTGGAAGGCCGCGAACAGAACCTGAACGGTCTGGTCGAAGAGCTGGGCGAAGGCCAGGAAGAGTTCGTCGAAGTGCAGGACAACCAGGCCTAAGCCTATTGTCATGTCCGGCGGTTAGCGTCTGGGAGCGGTTCCGAATGCGGGTCCGCTCCCGCCTCGCCGGCAATGCGAAGGTGGGCTCCCATCTTCCTGATCCGCTAGTCGCGGATGTCCCATCGAATCAAACCACTGTCCCGGCTTGCCGGGGCATGTTCTAGCAAATTGGAGCAAACATGGCTGAAATTACCGCTGCCCTGGTCAAGGAACTGCGCGAAAAGACCGACGCCCCCATGATGGAGTGCAAGAAGGCCTTGACGGAAGCCGAGGGCGACCTGGCCCGCGCCGAGGAAATCCTGCGCGTCAAGCTGGGCAACAAGGCCAGCAAGGCTGCCGCCCGCGTCACCGCTGAAGGCCTGATCGGTCTGTTCATCTCCGCCGACGCCAAGAAGGGCGCCGTCATCGAAATCAACTGCGAAACCGACTTCGTCGCCAAGAACGACGACTTCGTCGGCTTCGTGAACAAGCTGGCCGAACTGGTTGCCACGCAGAACCCCGCCACGGTGGAAGCCCTGTCGGCGCTGCCCTACGGCGACGGCACGGTCGAAACCACCCGCACCGCCCTGATCGGCAAGATCGGCGAAAACATCTCGATCCGCCGCTTCGAGCGCATCGAGACCCCGAACGCGCTGGCCAGCTACGTGCACGGCGGCAAGATCGGCGTGCTGGTCGAATACACCGGCGCGGAAGAAGTGGGCAAGGACCTGGCGATGCACATCGCCGCCACCAAGCCCAAGGCGCTGAACGCCGACGGCGTGAACCCCGCCGACATCGCCGCCGAACGCTCGGTCGCCGAACAGAAGGCCGCCGAATCCGGCAAGCCGGCTGAAATCGTCGCCAAGATGGTCGAAGGCTCGGTCGCGAAGTTCCTGAAGGAAGTCACCCTGCTGTCGCAGCCGTTCGTCAAGAGCGACAAGCACAGCGTTGAGCAGATGCTCAAGGAAAAGGGCGCTTCGATCAGCAAGTTCGTGCTGTTCGTTGTCGGCGAAGGTATCGAGAAGAAGACCAGCGATTTCGCCGCTGAGGTCGCCGCCGCCGCCGCTGGCCGCGCCTGACCCCAGGGTAGTGCTTAAGGGCCGGCGCTAGATTAAATTCTAGTCCGGCCTATTTCTTGTCTTACACTTTCGTCGGATTGTTCTTCGGGATATCACCTATGAGCAGCAGAGCATACAAACGGGTTCTTCTCAAACTTTCCGGCGAGGCGCTGATGGGCGACGATGCATTCGGCATCAACCGCTCCACCATCGTCCGCATGACCGATGAGGTCGCCGAAGTCGCCGCCACGGGCGTCGAATTGGCCATCGTCATCGGCGGAGGCAATATTTTCCGTGGCGTCGCCCCGGGCGCGCAGGGCATGGACCGCGCGACCGCCGACTACATGGGCATGATGGCCACCATCATGAACGCGCTTGCGCTGCAAGATGCGCTCAAGCACAAGGGTGTCGACACCCGCGTGCAATCGGCCTTGAACATCGACCAGGTCGTCGAACCGTATATCCGCCCGAAGGCGCTGCGCTACCTCGAAGAGGGCAAGGTCGTCATCTTCGCGGCAGGCACCGGCAACCCCTTCTTCACCACGGACACGGCCGCTGCGTTGCGCGGCGCCGAGATCGGGGCGGAGATCGTGCTGAAGGCCACCAAGGTCGACGGCATCTACAGCGCGGATCCCAACAAGGATCCCACCGCCACGCGTTACTCGCGCATCAGCTTCGACGAAGCGATCGTCCGCCGGCTGGAAGTCATGGACGCCACGGCCTTTGCGCTGTGCCGTGACCAGAAGCTGCCGATCAAAGTGTTTTCGATCAATAAGTCCGGCGCCCTCAAGCGGGTCGTCAGCGGCGAAGACGAAGGCACCTTGGTACACGTCTAAAGAAAAGGAAACGCCATGAGCGTCGCAGAAATCCGCAAATCCGCCGAAGCCAGGATGGCCAAGTCGCTTGACACGCTCAAGACCAACCTGGCCAAGATCCGCACGGGCCGCGCCCATACCGGCATCCTGGACCACGTGCAGGTCGAGTACTACGGTTCGCCCGTGCCGATCAGCCAGGTCGGCAACGTGAACCTCGTGGACGCGCGCACCATCAGCGTGCAGCCCTACGAGAAGAGCATGGCCGCCGCCATTGAAAAGGCGATCCGCGAATCGGACCTGGGCCTGAACCCCATGTCGATGGGCGACACCATCCGCGTGCCGATGCCCGCCCTGACCGAAGAGCGCCGCCGCGACCTGACCAAGGTGGTCCGTAGCGAAGGCGAGGACGCCAAGGTGGCCGTGCGCAACCTGCGCCGCGAAGCCAATGAAGCGCTGAAGAAGCTGGTCAAGGACAAGGAAATCTCCGAGGACGACGAGCGTCGTTCGCAGGATGACGTCCAGAAGCTGACCGACCGTAGCGTGGCCGAGATCGACAAGATGGTCACGCAAAAAGAAGCGGAAATCATGACCGTATAATTCCTGGATGCCGCCAGGGTGATAGGCTAGGCCGTATCGCCCTGGCGACCAGGATTTCCTGCCTGAGCGCCGTCCTGTCCATTGATCCGCAGCGTTGCTGCGTAGCGATGGAACGACGGCGCAGGCTTTTCTTCACGTAATTCCGTTTTCGCCGTCTCATCGCGCGCAGCTCCAGACCAATGGCAACCAGTTCGACCCAGGCGGTTCCCACCACTCGCGACATTCCCGAGCATGTGGCCATCATCATGGATGGCAATGGCCGGTGGGCGACGAGGCGGCTGCTGCCGCGCACCGCGGGCCATGCCAAGGGCGTGCAGGCGGTGCGGCGCGTCGTCGAGGCCTGCGGCCGCGCCGGCGTGCGCTATCTGACGTTGTTCGCCTTCAGTTCCGAGAACTGGCGCCGTCCCGCCGAGGAAGTGTCGCTGCTGATGCGCCTGTTCGTGCAGGCGCTGGAGCGCGAGATCGGCAAGCTGGACGAGCAGGGCGTGCGCCTGCACGTCATTGGCGATCTGTCCGCCTTCGAGCCCCGCCTGCAAGAGCTGATTTTCGCCGCTCAGCAACGCACGGCGCACAACGACCGCCTGCATCTGACGGTCGCCGCCAACTATGGCGGGCGCTGGGACATCCTGCAGGCCACCCGCGCCATGCTGGCTGCCGAACCGGCTTTGGCCTCGCAACCCCAGCTGGTGGACGAGGAACGCCTGTCCCGCCACCTTTCCATGTCCTGGGCCCCCGAGCCCGACCTGTTCATCCGCACCGGCGGCGAACAGCGCATTTCCAATTTCCTGATCTGGCAGATGGCTTACGCGGAGTTCTACTTCACGGACCGCTACTGGCCGGACTTCGGCGCCGCCGAACTCGCGGCCGCCTTTGACTGGTATCGCACGCGCGAGCGCCGTTTCGGCCGCACCAGCGCGCAACTCAGCGAAGACGGCGCGCAGTAAACGGACGACCTGCGCGTCTTGCCAGAGCTGTACACGAGGAGACCGTCATATGTTGGGCCAGCGTATCGTTACCGCAGTCATTCTGTTGGCTGTTCTGGCGGCTGCCATGATGAGCGCGAACCCCTGGTGGTTCGTCGCCTTGTTGGCGCTGGCCGCCGCCTGCGCCAATTGGGAGTGGCTGCGCCTGACGCTGCCGCAACCGCCATCCCCCCTTATCGCCGTCGGCGTTGCCGTCCTGTTGTTCGCAGGCATGCTGGCCTTGACCTCTGCCTGGCTGGCGGGTGGCGGCACGGGCATCGCCGATCCCGCCTGGGTGTTGCGCTATCTGGTGCCGGCAGTGGCGGCGGTCTGGCTGTTCGGCGGTCTGGCGGCGGTCATCCGCGGCCGCTCCGACGCGCCTCCCGCCAGCCTGGGCTGGTCGGCTTTCTCCGTGCCTGCCGCATTCGCCGCCTGGGCCGTGCTGGCGCAGATGTTCGTGGCCCATGGCGCCGGTTTCGTGGTGTCGCTGCTGGCGCTGGTCTGGGTCGCGGATATCGCCGCCTATTTTGCCGGCAGGGCGTTCGGCAAGCGTAAACTGGCGCCGCGGGTCAGTCCGGGCAAGACGATCGCGGGCGCGGTCGCCGGCGTCCTGGGCGCGGTGGTCTGGATCGGTCTTTCCAGTCTCTGGGAGGGCACTTACGGCCACGCGCTGGTCGAGCGCTGGAGCTTCTGGCTGGCCCTGCCCATCGCTGCGCTGCTGGGCGTGGTGTCGATCGTGGGAGACCTGTTCGAGTCGCTGCTCAAGCGGCGCGCCGGCCGCAAGGATTCCAGCACGCTGCTGCCTGGTCACGGTGGGGTCTATGACCGCATCGACGCGATTCTTCCGGTCGCGCCGTTTGCGCTACTTTTGTCTGGAGTGTTGTTTTGACGGCTTTTCAACGCGTCGTCGTGCTGGGATCGACCGGTTCGATCGGTGAAAGCACGCTGGATGTGATCGCCCGCCACCCCGAGCGGCTGGCGGTGTATGCCTTGTCGGCCTACAGCCAGATGGCGCGCCTGGCGGAGCAGGCGCAGGCCAGCCGCGCAGCAGTCGTGGTGGTGCCCGACGCGGCGGCCCGCAAGAAGTTCGTCGCGGCCTGGGCGGGCGGGCGGCCCATGCCGGAGATCCGGGTGGGCGCGCAGGCCTTGGCGGATACCGCCGCCGATCCCCAATGCGACTCGGTCATGGCGGCCATCGTAGGCGCCGCGGGCCTGCCCGCCGCCCTGGCGGCCGCCCGCAGCGGCAAGCGCGTGCTGCTGGCCAACAAGGAAGCGCTGGTGGCGGCCGGCTCGCTCTTCATGCAGGCCATACGCGATAACGGCGCCGAACTGCTGCCTATCGACAGCGAACATAACGCTATTTTCCAGTGTCTGCCCCATGGTGGGCGCGCCCTCGCGCCGCAAAGTCCCGCGCCTGGCGTGCGCCGCCTGCTCCTGACCGCTTCCGGCGGTCCTTTCCGCGGGCGTGACCTGGAAGATCTGCACGAAGTGACCCCGGCCCAGGCCTGCGCTCACCCCAACTGGAGCATGGGCCGCAAGATTTCGGTGGATTCCGCCACCATGCTCAACAAGGGCCTCGAGGTGATCGAGGCCCATTGGCTGTTCGCCATGCCCGCCGATCGTATCGAAGTGGTGGTGCACCCTCAAAGCGTGGTGCATTCCATGGTGGAGTACGACGACGGGTCCGTGTTGGCGCAGCTCGGCCAGCCGGACATGCGCACCCCCATCGCCTACGGCCTGGGATTTCCTGAACGCCTGGACAGTGGCGTCGGTCCGCTGGATCTGACTCGCCTGGGGCGGCTGGACTTCGAGAAGCCCGATCTGGCGCGCTTCCCGTGTCTGGCGCATTCCTTCGCGGCGCTGCGTGCCGGGCAGGGTGCCTGCGTGACCCTGAATGCCGCCAACGAGATCGCCGTGGAGGCTTTCCTGGGCGGACGCCTGCCATACACCTGGATTCCGCGGGTTATCGAGGCTTCCCTGGAGTGGCAGGCGCGGCAAGCATCTGTTACGCTCAACAGTCTTGACGATGTGCTCGCGCTTGACTCTGACGCGCGCGTCTTCGCGGGCAGCCTGGGCCTGGCCTGATGCAGGCCATCGTCCGCCGGCCCCTGATTTTCTAGATTTCTCCGACCCCGATGCTTTTCACCCTGTTGGCCTTTGCGGTTGCGCTTGGCTCCCTGATCATCTTCCATGAACTGGGGCACTATTGGGTGGCCCGCCTGTGCGGCGTGAAGGTGTTGCGCTTTTCGGTGGGCTTCGGCAAGGTCATCCTGCGTCGCACCGACCGCCACGGCACGGAATGGGCCGTTTCGGCCTTGCCGCTGGGCGGCTACGTCAAGATGCAGGACGATCCCCCCGCTGGCGCGAGCCCGGCGGAAGTGGCCGGCGCCTTCAATAGCAAGCCCGTGAGCCAACGCATCGCCATCGTGGCCGCTGGCCCCATTTTCAACCTGATACTCGCGGTGTTCCTGTACGCAGGCCTGAACATGGCCGGCACCGAGGAGCCCGTGGCCGTCATCGCCCAGCCCGCCGCCGGCACGCCGGCGGCGCAGGCGGGCCTGCTCTCAGGCGACCACATCCTTGCCATCGATGGCGAAGAGATTGCCTCCTGGTCCGACGCGCGCTGGCGCCTGATGGACGTCATGGCCACCGGCGGCAGCGCCCGGATCGAGGTCAAAACCCCTGCGGGCGCGGTGCAGCAGCGCGAACTGGTTCTGCCGTCCAACACCATGGATCCGGCCGGCGGCGACCCCTTGGCCGCGGCCGGCGTGCGGCTGGCCCAGCCCAAGCCCGCGGTGCGCGTCGTCAACGACGGCGGCGAAGGGCAGGCGGCCGGCCTGCGCGCAGGCGACCTGGTTCTGGCTGTGAATGGCGTACCCACGCCGGACACCGGAACCCTGGTCCGCCAGATCCAGGAAAGCGCGGGCCAGACCCTGGCGCTGACGCTGGCACGCGACGGCGCCAACATTTCGCTGAACGTCACGCCGCGCGCCGAAACCGTCAACGGCCAGCAGATCGGCCGGCTGGGAGTCCAGCTGGGTGGCGACATCCCCATGGTGACCGTGCGCTATGGCGTGTTCGAGAGCTTGTGGAAAGGCGCGGTCCGGACCTGGGACACCGCCTGGTTCTCGCTGCGCATGATGGGCCGCATGGTGACGGGCGACGTTTCCTGGCGCAATGTCAGCGGTCCCGTGACCATCGCGGATTACGCCGGCCAGACCGCCAGAATCGGAATTGTTGCGTATATCGCCTATATCGCCTTGATCAGCATCAGCCTGGGCGTACTAAATTTGCTGCCTATTCCCATGCTGGACGGTGGCCATCTGCTGTACTATCTCGTCGAAATTGTGCGGGGTAGCCCGCCGCCAGCTAGGTGGATCGATATCGGACAGCGCGCCGGCATAGGTTTATTGGCAAGCCTGATGGGGCTTGCGCTGTTCAATGATTTCACGCGTTTGTTCACTTGAACGCGATTTAGCATAAAATCCCCCGCCATTTGCACGACCGAGGATACTCAAGGATGTCTTTTCGCCGGATGTTTCATCACAAAAAGGGTGTACTGCCGGGTTTGATCGCCGCACTGCTGGTTCCGGCCATCGCCCACGCCTTCGACCCTTTTGTCGTGCGGGATATCCGCGTAGAGGGTATTCAACGGACTGACGCCGGCACCGTCTTCGGCTATCTCCCCGTCAAAGTGGGCGAAAAGTTCACCGAAGAAGAAGCCACCGAAGCCATCCGCCGCTTGTACGGCACCGGCTTCTTCACCGACGTGCAGATCCAGACGGACAACAATGTCGTCGTGGTGGTCGTGCAGGAACGTCCCACGATCGCGTCGGTGAACTTCAATGGCATGCGCGAGTTCGACTCCAAGGCCATTACCACCTCGCTGGCGCAAGTGGGCTTCGCCGAAGGCCGCATCTTCGACCGCTCCATGCTCGAGCGCGCCGAATACGAACTGAAGCAGCAGTACCTGTCCAAGGGCAAGTACGGCATCGAAGTGACTTCCACCGTGACCCCGCTGCCCCGCAACCGCGTGGGCGTGAGCTTCGACGTGTTCGAAGGCTCGGTCGCGCGCATCCAGGAAATCCGCTTCGTCGGCAACAAGGCCTTCTCCGAAAGCGATCTGCTCGACGAATTCAAGCTGACCACGCCGGGCTGGCTGACCTGGTACACGGATACCGACAAGTACTCGCGTGAAAAGCTCGAGGGCGACCTGGAGCGCCTGCGCTCGTTCTACCTGGATCAGGGCTATCTGGAGTTTTCGGTCGAGCCGCCCCAGGTCACGATTTCGCCGGACCGCAAGGACATCCGCATCACGATTACCGTCCACGAAGGCGAGCCCTACAAGGTGCGCAGCGTGAAGCTGGCCGGCAATCTGCTGGGCCTGGACAAGGAAATCAACGCGCTGGTCGAAATCAAGCCGGAAGAGACCTTCTCGGCCGCCAAGGCCAACGGCTCGGCCAAGGCCATTACCGACTACCTGGGCGAACTGGGCTATGCCTTCGCCAACGTCAACCCGAATCCGCAGCTGGACCGCGCCAAGCATGAGGCCGACCTGACGTTCTACGTTGACCCCAGCCGCCGCGTGTACGTGCGCCGCATCCAGATCGGCGGTAATACCCGCACGCGCGACGAAGTCGTGCGCCGCGAAATGCGCCAGCAGGAAGCCGCCTGGTACGACGCCAAGGACATCAAGACCTCGCGCGACCGCGTCGACCGCCTGGGCTATTTCAGCGACGTCAACGTCAAGACCGATCCGGTCCCGGGCTCTCCCGACCAGGTCGACGTCAACGTCGACGTCAAGGAAAAGCCTACCGGCATGATCAACCTGGGCGTGGGTTATGGCTCGTCCGAAAAGGCCATTCTGTCGGCCGGCATCAGCGAAGACAACGTCTTCGGCAGCGGCACCAACCTGACCCTGCAGCTGAACACCAGCAAGACCAACCGCGCCATCGTGCTGTCGCACACCGATCCGTACTGGACCAAGGACGGCATCAGCCGCACCACGTCCGCCTACTATCGCGTGACCGAGCCCTGGAACAACAACGACGGCGACTACCGCGTCAAGGCCATGGGCCTGGGCATGAACTTCGGCGTGCCGATCTCGGAATATGACCGCATCATGCTGGGCGCGAACGTCGAACGCAACCAGATCGACCTGTTCAACAACTCGCCGGCGGCCTATGAGAAGTTCGTCAGGGACTACGGCGATGCGACCAACTCGGTGATCTTCACCACCGGTTGGACCAAGGACACGCGCGACAGCGGTCTGGCGCCGACCAAGGGCGGCTACACCCGCCTGAAGGCCGATCTGTCGACCATCGATCTGCAGTACACGATGTTGACGGCGCAGCAGCAGTACTTCGTACCGCTGGGCGGCTCCTATACCCTGGCCTTGAACGGCATGGTCGATTGGGGGCAGGGCTACGGCAGCAAGGATTACCCGATCATCAAGAACGTCTATGCCGGCGGTATCGGCACGGTGCGCGGCTACGAGGGCTCGTCCCTGGGGCCGCGCGATTCGAAGACGGGCGACTACCTGGGCGGCACGCGGCGCGTCATCGCAAACGCGCAGCTCTACCTGCCGTTCCCGGGCGCGTCGAAGGACCGCACGCTGCGCTGGTTCATTTTCTCTGACGCCGGCCAGGTATCGGCGGGCAGCGGCCAAAGCTGCACCGGCGGCAAGCCCGGCAGCGAGGTCGAGGATCCTTGCGGCTGGAGGTTCTCGGCCGGTATCGGCCTGTCGTGGCAGTCGCCGATGGGGCCGTTGCAGTTGTCCTACGCCCGTCCGCTCAATTCGAAGTCGGGCGACGACAAGCAGAGCTTCCAGTTCCAGATCGGAACGGGTTTCTAAACGCGCCGTTACGCTTGAAAACAAGGGGGAAGGGCGCTCAGCCGGCTCCCTTGCTGTTTAGTGGCACAATACACACTTTGGCTTTGCCTTACTGGAAGGTGAGATTTTCATGATGTCTGATTCCGCACTTAAATCCTCGAATTCGCTGCGCGCCAAGCGCCGCGGCAAGCTGGGCGGCTCGATTGCCCTGGTAGGTGCGCTCATTCTCGGTTCGGCTGCTGCGATTCCCGCGCAGGCCCAAGGCACGAAGATCGGTTTCGTCAATACCGAGCGGATCCTGCGCGAGTCGGGTCCGGCCAAGGCAGCGCAAAGCAAGATTGAAGCCGAATTCAAGAAGCGCGACGACGAGCTCCAGCGCCTGAACAACAGCCTGCGTTCGCAAGCCGAGAAGTTCGACAAGGACGCTCCCGTCCTGTCGGAGTCCGACCGCGTCAAGCGCCAGCGCGAACTGTCCAACCTGGATACCGACCTGCAGCGCAAGCGCCGCGAGTTCCAGGAAGACTTCAACCGCCGCCGCAACGAAGAGTTCTCCGGCATCGTGACGAAGGCCAATGACGCCATCAAGCGCATCGCCGAACAGGAAAGCTACGACCTGATCATTCAGGACGCCGTCACGGTCAACCCGCGCATCGACATCACCGACAAGGTGATCCAGAGCCTGGGCAAGTAAGCAGCACCCGTCAAGCTATGCCGGTTTTACTGGATCTTGCCCGCGCGCCAACGCTGGAAACACTGTTGAGCGCCGCCAACACCCAGGGAATGGACTGGCGTATCAGCGCGGTTCCGGGTGCGGACCCGATGCGGGTCTGCGGCATCGGAACCCTGTCATCGGCGGGTCGGCAGGAAATCGCTTTCCTGGCCAACCCCCGCTACCAGAGTCAGCTAGGCGCCACGCAAGCAGGGGCGGTCATCGTCTCTCCCGACGTGGCCGAGGCTCTGGAAGCCGAAGGCCACGCCCGGCCGCCGTTCGCGCTGGTCGTCTGTCAGCATCCCTATCTGCTTTACGCCCGCGTGGCGCAGTGGTTCGATGCCGCCAGGCGTCCCGCGCTGCCCGCATCCACGCATCCCTCCGCGGTCGTCGCCGCTGACGCCATCATCGAAGAGGGCGTGCGTATCGGTCCGAATTGCGTCGTCGAATCCGGCGCCCGCATCGGTCGCGATACCGTGCTCGGACCGGGCTGCGTCATCGGCGCCGGCTCGTCCGTGGGGCCCGGTAGCCGCCTGTACGCCCATGTCACGCTGTATGACGGGGTCGAGGTGGGCGCGCGCGCGATCATCCATAGCGGCGCCGTGCTGGGCGCGGACGGCTTCGGCTTTGCGCCGGACCCGACGCTGGGCAAGGGCGCCTGGGGCAAGATTCCCCAGCTCGGCGGCGTGACCGTTGGTGATGACGTCGAGATCGGCGCCAACACCACCGTCGACCGCGGTGCGCTGGAGGACACCATCCTGTCCGATGGCGTGAAGCTGGACAACCAGATCATGGTCGCGCACAACTGCCGCATCGGCGCGCATACCGCCGTTGCGGCCTGCGTCGGCGTGGCCGGCTCGACCACCATCGGCGAGCGCTGCACCATAGGCGGCGCGGCCATGCTGTCGGGACACCTGACGCTGGGTGACGATGTGCATATTTCCGGAGGCACCGCGGTGACCTCCAGCATTTCGAAGCCTGGCCGCTATACCGGGGTCTTCCCGTATGCGGAACATGGCGAATGGCAGCGCAACGCCGCCGTGATACAACAGTTGGCGCAATTGCGCCGGCGCGTGCGGACGCTGGAAAAAGACTAGGGCGCATTGCCGCCGCTGGCGCGTCCGCGCCGCACGTTTACTTTACTTCGCAGGAAAGCATAGAAAAATGGAACTCGACATCAAGGGGATCATGGAGAGGCTGCCGCATCGTTATCCGATGCTGCTGATTGACCGCGTCGTCGAAATGGTGCCTGGCAAGTCCATCGTGGCCATCAAGAACGTCTCGATCAATGAACCGTTTTTCAACGGCCATTTTCCGCACCACCCGGTGATGCCGGGCGTGCTCATCGTGGAAGCCATGGCTCAGGCCTCCGCCCTGTTCTCGTTCACCGACGAAAACGGCGGCCTGAAGTGCGAAGGTTCCAAGACCGCGTATTACCTGGTCGGCATCGACGGCGCGCGTTTCCGCCGTCCGGTGGTGCCGGGCGACCAATTGCGCATCGAGGTGGAAGCCGAACGCCTGAGCCGTAGCATCTGTAAGTACCAAGCGCGCGCGACGGTGGACGGCCAGGAAGTCGCCTCGGCCAAACTGATGTGCGCGATTCGCAGCCTGGAAGAGTAAATGGCAGGAAACATTCACCCCACCGCCGTCGTTGATCCGGCGGCTAAGCTCGACCCGACCGTCGTCGTCGGTCCGTTCGCGACCATCGGTCCCAATGTGACCATCGGCGCAGGCACCGAGATCGGCCCGTACTGCATGGTGGACGGGGTGACGACCATCGGGCGCGACAACCGCTTCTATCGCTACTGCTCGGTCGGCGGCATGCCGCAGGACAAGAAGTACCAGGGCGAGCCTACCCGCCTGGAAATCGGCGACCGCAATACCTTCCGGGAATTCGTCACGCTCAACACGGGCACCGTGCAGGATGGCGGGGTTACGACGCTGGGCGATGACAACTGGGTCATGGCGTATGTGCACGTGGCGCATGATTGCCACATCGGCAGCAACACCATTCTGGCCAACTCGGTGCAACTGGGCGGCCATGTCCACGTCGGCGATTGGGCCATCGTGGGCGGCCTGACCGGCGTGCACCAGTTTTCGCGCATCGGCGCGCACAGCATGACGGGCGGCAACAGCTCTCTCATGCAGGACACGCCGCCTTTCGTGCTGGCCGCGGGCAATCCTTGCCGTCCGGTGGGCGTCAACGTCGAAGGCCTCAAGCGCCGGGGCTTCACGCCCGCCGATATTGCGGCGCTGCGCGATGCCTACAAGATCATCTACCGCCGCGGTCTGTCCCTGGACGCGGCGCGCGCCGAAATACGCGCCCGCCAGCAGGCCGAACCCGAGGTCGCCCCGCATCTGCAGACCTTGCTCGACTTCCTGGACGTCGCGAGCCGCGGCATCATCCGCCCATGAACACTCGGATCGGCATGGTGGCCGGCGAGCCTTCGGGCGACCTGCTGGCAGGTCGCATCATTGCCGGTCTGCAAGCGCACGACGCCGCCATCCGCTGCGAAGGCATAGGCGGGCCGCAGATGCAGGCCCGCGGCTTCGATGCCTGGCATCCCATGCACGCCTTGACGGTGTTCGGCTATGTCGACGCGCTCAAGCGCCTGCCCAGCCTGCTGGGCACCTATCGGAACGTCAAGCAGCGCTGGCTGGCGGAGCCGCCCGCCGTATTCGTCGGCATCGACGCACCGGACTTCAACCTGCGCCTGGAGCACCAATTGCGCCAGGCGGGTACGCCCACCGTGCATTTCGTCGGGCCGTCGATCTGGGCCTGGCGCTATGAGCGCATCCACAAGATCCGCGAGTCGGTGTCGCACATGCTGGTGCTGTTCCCGTTCGAGGAAGAGATCTACCGCAAGGAAGGCATTCCGGTCACGTACGTGGGCCACCCGCTGGCCGGGGCCGTGCCCATGCAGCCGGACCGCGCCGCGGCGCGCGAGCGTCTGGGCGTCGATCAGAACGCCCGCGTGCTGGCGATCCTGCCGGGCAGCCGTTCGTCCGAGATCCGCCTTTTGGCGCCGCGCTTTCTGCAAGCCGCGCAGATACTGTTGAAGAAAGATCCGGCGCTGCAATGCGTGGTACCCATGGTCAATGACCAGCGGCGCGCGGAGTTCCAGGCGATCCTGGCTCAGTACCCCGTGCCGGGGCTGCGCTGCATCACCGCGAACGATCTGCATGGCGAGGGTGGAGAGCGCCAGGCGCCGGTGGCCTGGTCCGTCATGGAGGCCGCCACGGCGGTGCTGGTGGCCAGCGGCACCGCCACGCTGGAAACGGCGCTGTACAAGCGGCCCATGGTGATTTCCTACGTGCTTTCGCCCTGGATGCGCCGCATCATGGCCTGGAAGTCCGGCCAGCAGCGGCCCTACCTGCCCTGGGTCGGCTTGCCGAACGTGCTGCTGCGCGATTTCGCCGTGCCGGAACTGCTGCAGGACGATGCGACCCCCGAAAAACTCGCGGAAGCGACCTGGACGTCCCTGACCGACGACGCGGGCCGGGCGCGCATCGAGGCGCGCTTTACGGCCCTGCATCAGGAGCTGCTGCGCGATACGCCCGCGCTGGCCGCCCAGGCGATCCTGGAGGTGGCAGGTGGAGCAGCCTGACCTGTTCGTGGCTCCCGAGCAGCCGGCCATGGTCACGGCGGGCGTCGACGAGGCGGGCCGCGGCCCGCTGGCCGGCGCCGTCTACGCGGCTGCCGTCATCCTGAATCCGGGCAGGCCCATTGCCGGCCTGGCGGATTCCAAGGTGCTCAAGGCGGCCACGCGCGAGGCGTTGGCGCTCGAAATCCAGGAATTTGCATTGGCCTGGTGCATCGCCAGCGCCAGCGTCGCCGAGATCGACAGCATGAACATCCTGCGCGCCACGATGCTGGCCATGCAGCGCGCGGTGCAAGGCTTGTCCACCCTGCCGCAACTGGCGCTGGTGGACGGCAACCAGGCTCCCAAACTGGGCTGCACGGTGCAGACCGTCATCAAGGGCGATGCCCTGGTACCCGCGATTTCCGCGGCCTCGATCCTCGCCAAGACAGCGCGCGACGCGGACCTGCTGCGTCTGCATGCCCTGTATCCCCAGTACGCTTTCGACCAGCACAAGGGCTATGGCACCGCGCTGCATCTGGCGATGCTGCGCGAGCACGGCCCCTGCGCCGAACACCGGCGCAGCTTCGCTCCCATCAAGGCCTTCGGCCTGAACTCATGAAGCACATCAGTTCCCGCGACAATCCCGCGGTCAAGGCGCTGGCCAAGCTCGCCGCCACGGCGGGCAAGCGCGGCGCGCCGGTGCTGCTGGACGGCGTGCACCTGTGCCAGGCCTGGCTGCAGCATCACGGCGCGCCCGATCAGGCGATCTTCGACGTGGAACGCCTGTCCCAGCCCGATATTGCGGCGTTGGCAGCCGCCGTGCCGGACCGCGACTGCCTGGCCCTGGACGCGCGCCTGATGCAGTCCCTGGCGGCCGTAGAAAGCGGGCAGGGCGTGGCTTTTCAGGTGACGCCGCCGGCCCTGGACCTGCCCGATGCCGTGGACGAGAACTGCGTGCTGTTCGACCGCATCCAGGATCCCGGCAACGTCGGCACGCTGCTGCGCACTTGCGCGGCGGCGGGCGTGAAGCGCGTCTTCCTGGCGACGGGCACCGCCGCCGCCTGGTCTCCCAAGGTGCTGCGCAGCGGCCAGGGCGCCCATTTCGCCCTGGCTATCCACGAGCATGTCGATCTGGCCGCCTTGCTGCCCCGGCTGCAGATACCGCTGGTGGCGACCGCGCTGGACGGCGCGCGCGACCTGTACGAAGGCGTGCTGCCGCAACGCTGCGCCTGGGTGTTCGGCCATGAGGGCCAGGGCGTGGCCGCGGAACTGCTTGCCGCCGCGCGCCTCAAGGTGCGCATACCGCACGACATGGCGGCGGTGGAATCGCTCAATGTAGGCGCCGCAGCCGCGATCTGCCTCTTCGAGCAGCGGCGCCAAGCCTTGCGCGGCACTCCGGGCTGAAGGCCGAGCAACCCGGCGTTTCGCCGTTTTTCCGCCGATTGAAGGCACCGTCCCCTCTTTATACTGCCCCGTTTGCCTGAACGAGGTGGCCTTGAGCCGCGCGGCCGGGCGCGACCGGATCAAGGACGGGACATGAAAAGCTGGATCAAATCGAGTCTTGCCGCGCTGGGCGCGGCGCTGTTGCTAGCCGCTTGCGCCGGCCCCCGGTATGGCGACGTGGCGGACCGCATTCCGGCGCTGGAAGCTGCCGAAGGCCGGATCTACTTCTACCAGCCCGCGACGTCCAACGGCGACAAAGTCGCGCAGCCCGCAATCCTGGTCGATGGCCGCAAGGTCGGGCGTTCCAAATCCGGCCGCTTTTTCTTCGTGGACCGCGCGCCAGGCGAGTTGGAAGTCATTACCGCCACCGACCGCAAGGAGCGCAAGGATGCACTCAAGGTCCCCTTGGCCGCGGGGCAGACCCAGTACCTGCGGGTGGATATCGCGGGCGGGCGGCAGGTCCTGCGGCTGGAGGCCTCCGCTGACGAAGCCCTGCAGGCCATGAAGGACCTGCGTTATTGGGGCGCAGGCCGGCGCGAGCGCGAGCCGCTGCGCTACGAGTAAAATTACAATATGTATGTTTTA
Source organism: Achromobacter sp. SD115 (assembly GCF_017355315.1). Lineage (NCBI taxonomy): Bacteria > Pseudomonadati > Pseudomonadota > Betaproteobacteria > Burkholderiales > Alcaligenaceae > Achromobacter > Achromobacter sp. SD115. The sequence goes on from NZ_JADIJM010000007.1 coordinate 21,937, forward strand.
GATTTATTTATATACCTGTTCGCACCGGGCCGTAGCGTTGATGGCCTGCGAGGCAGGCAAACCGGAGAAGACGGAATGAAGCGCAGGTTCAAGTTGGTGGCTGCCGCCGTGCTGGGCGCGGCCCTGTTGGCGGGTTGCAGCGGTCCTCGGTACAAGGAGGTTGCCAGTTCCATTCCCATGATGGTGCCGGAAACGGGCCGCATCTACTTTTACCAGCCGCCGGCGCCGGTGGGCGTGGTGTCGGCCCAGCCGTACCTGCGCGTGAACGGGCTGAAGGTCGGCCGTTCCAAGCCGGGCAGCTTCTTCTATGTGAACCGGCCTGCCGGCCAGTACGTGGTCGACACTTTGCGCGACGACGAGAAACTGTCGTTCACGCTGGCCCCGGGCCAGACCCGCTACGTGCGCTTGAGCATCGAAGGCGTGAGTGGCAACTCGTCCAACATGGGCCGCCAGGACATGCGCCTGGAAGAGTCGGAGGCAACCGCCCAGCAGGAAATGGGGCCGCTGCAATATTGGGGCGCGGGGTCGCGCGAGCGCGTCAAGCTGCGCCCCTGATCTGGGCCATGTCTTAAAGCAGGGCGCGCCATCGGCGCGCCCTTGCCATTTTCAGCCCCGGTCCAGGCCCACTTCCTGCAACACCGTCGTGGCGATTTCCTCAATCGATTTGGTGGTGCTGGACAGCCAGGAAATGCCTTCCCGGCGCATCATGCGTTCGGCCTCGGCCACTTCGTAGCGGCACTGTTCCAGTTGCGCATAGCGGCTGTTGGGGCGGCGCTCGTTGCGGACTTCGGCCAGGCGTTCGGGCTGGATCGACAGGCCGAACAGCTTGCCGCGGTGCGGCGCGATGGTCGAGGGCAGGGTGCCGCGCTCGAAATCGTCCGGCGTGAGTGGGAAGTTGGCCGCCTTGATGGCGTACTGCATGGCCAGGTACAGGCTGGTGGGCGTCTTGCCGCAGCGGGACACGCCGACCAGGATCACGTCCGCCTGATCCAGCTGGTTCACGAACTGACCGTCGTCATGCGCCAGGCTGAAATTGATGGCGTCGATGCGGTTGCGGTACTTTTCCGAATTGGCCTGCATGTGCGAGCGGCCGATGGAATGGCTGGACTTCAGGCCCAGGGCCTGCTCGATATGGCTGACAAAGGTGCCGAACAGGTCCAAGAAAACGCCGTTCGCTTGGCGAACGCGCGCCAGAATGTCCGGATTGACCAGGGTGCTGAACACGATCGGAGGAACGCCAGCCTCCAGCGCGCTGCGGTCGATCCGCATGGCCACTTCCGCCGCCTTTTCCAGCGTGTCGACAAAGGGCAGGCGGATAGGCTTGAAATTGACCTCTTCAAACTGCGAAAGCACTGACTGGCTGAAGGTTTCTGCGGTGATGCCGGTACTGTCGGAAACGATGTATACCGTGCGTACGATCGGGGTAGATGTCATGTGTAAAAAATTCCAACCAGGCAGATGGCCGGATGCACTCCACCGAGTACAATCAGGCCCCTATAAGTCACCCCAAGGGCGGTCCAAGGCCAGTTTGGTCAGCGCGTAAATTGGAGCTGCGATCCAGCTTCCTGATGCATTGACCAAACTCGCTTTCATTCCATTGTAAAAGGTGACTTCAATGTCGTACGTTGTTTTGTTCGAGCAGCTCCGCATGACGGATGTGGACTCGGTAGGAGGCAAGAACGCATCACTAGGCGAAATGATCAGTCAGCTGTCTGGCGCGGGTGTCCGCGTGCCGGGCGGCTTTGCCACGACAGCTGATGCTTTCCGCGACTTCCTCAAGGCCTCCGGCCTGGACAAGCGCATCGCCGAACGCCTGACCACGTTGAACCCCGAAGACGTGCGCGAACTGGCCAACGCCGGCTCGCAGATCCGCCAATGGATCATCGACGCGCCGTTCTCGTCCGAATTCGAATCGCAGATCCGTACCGCCTTCGCCAAGCTCGACGCTGACGGCAAGGGTTCGTTCGCCGTGCGCTCCTCCGCGACCGCCGAAGATCTGCCCGACGCCTCGTTCGCCGGCCAGCAGGAAACCTTCCTCAACGTCGTCGGCATCGACGACGTGCTGGACAAGATCCGCCACGTGTTCGCGTCGCTGTACAACGACCGCGCCATTTCTTATCGCGTGCACAAGGGCTACGCCCACGCCGACGTCGCGCTGTCGGCCGGCATCCAACGCATGGTGCGCTCCGACAAGGGCAGCGCCGGCGTCATGTTCACCATCGACACCGAATCGGGCTTCCAGGACGTGGTGTTCATTACCTCGTCCTACGGCCTGGGCGAGACCGTGGTGCAGGGCGCGGTCAACCCCGACGAGTTCTACGTCTTCAAGCCGACGCTGGCCCAGGGCCACTACCCGATCGTGGGCCGCCGCATCGGCTCCAAGCTGATCAAGATGGAGTTCGACCCCGAGCGTCCCGAAGGCCGCGCCGTGCGCACGGTCGACGTGCCCGTGTCCGAGCGCAACCGCTACTCGCTGACCGACGACGAGGTCAACGAGCTGGCCCGCTATGCCGTCATCATTGAAAAGCACTACGGCCGCCCGATGGACATCGAGTGGGGCCGCGACGGCATCGATGGCAAGATCTACATCCTGCAGGCGCGTCCGGAAACGGTGAAGTCGCAGCAGGGCGTCAACGACGTGCAGCAGCGCTATCGCCTGAAGGCCACCGGCCAGGTCCTGATCACCGGCCGCGCGATCGGCCAGAAGATCGGCGCGGGTCCGGTGCGCGTGGTCGGCGACATCTCCGACATGGACAAGGTCCAGCCGGGCGACGTGCTGGTCACCGACATGACGGATCCCAACTGGGAACCCGTGATGAAGCGCGCAGCCGCCATCGTCACCAACCGCGGCGGCCGCACCTGCCACGCGGCGATCATCGCGCGCGAGCTGGGCATTCCGGCGGTCGTGGGCTGCGGCAACGCGACCGACCTGCTGAAGGAAGGCCAGGCCGTGACCGTGTCTTGCGCCGAGGGCGACGAAGGCCGCATCTATGACGGCCTGATCGAAACCGAAGTGGAAGAAGTGCGCCGCGGCGACATGCCCCCCATCGATCTGAAGATCATGATGAACGTGGGCAACCCGCAGCTGGCCTTCGACTTCGCCCAGATCCCGAACGGCGGCGTGGGCCTGGCCCGCCTGGAATTCATCATCAACAACAATATCGGCATCCACCCCAAGGCGGTGCTGGACTACCCGAACGTCGACGGCGAGCTGAAGAAGGCCGTGGAATCGGCCGCCCGCGGCCATGCCAGCCCGCGTGCCTTCTTCGTCGAGAAGATGGCCGAAGGCGTGGCGACCATCGCCGCCGCTTTCTACCCCAAGCCCGTCATCGTGCGCATGTCGGACTTCAAGTCCAACGAGTACCGCAAGCTGGTCGGCGGTTCGCGCTACGAGCCCGAGGAAGAGAACCCCATGCTGGGCTTCCGCGGCGCGTCGCGCTACATCGCCGAGGACTTCGCCGAATGCTTCCGCATGGAATGCGAAGCGCTCAAGAAGGTGCGCGATGAAATGGGCCTGACCAACGTCGAAATCATGGTGCCTTTCGTGCGCACCCTGGGCCAGGCGTCCAAGGTGGTGGACCTGCTCGCCAAGCACGGCCTGGCGCGCGGCGAGAACGGCCTGAAGCTCATCATGATGTGCGAAGTGCCGTCCAACGCCATCCTGGCCGACGAGTTCCTGCAGTACTTCGACGGTTTCTCGATCGGCTCGAACGACATGACCCAGCTGACCTTGGGCCTGGACCGCGATTCCGGCATGGAACTGCTGGCCGCCGACTTCGACGAACGCGACGAGGCCGTGAAGTTCATGCTGCGCCGCGCGATCAAGGCGTGCCTGGCCGCTAACAAGTACGTGGGCATCTGCGGCCAAGGCCCCAGCGACCATCCGGACTTCGCGCAATGGCTGAAGGACGAGGGCATCCTGTCGATGTCGCTCAACCCGGATACCGTTGTCGATACCTGGCAGCGCCTGGCCAAGAACTGATAGGCCTTGCCTATGTGAAAACCCCGCGCCTGCAAGGGCGCGGGGTTTTTTTATGCGCTCAGGCCGGCAAGGGCTAGGCTGCCAGCGCTTCGCGCGCAATCAGTTCGCGCTTGCGGTCTATGCCCCAGCGGTAGCCGGCCAGCGAGCCGTCGGTGCGGACCACGCGGTGGCAGGGGATGGCCAGCGCGATGTTGTTGGTGGCGCAGGCACGCGCCACGGCGCGCACGGCGCGTGGCGAGCCTATGCGTTCGGCGATGTCGGTGTAGGTGGCGGTCTCGCCCACGGGGATCTCGCGCAGCGCTTGCCACACCTGACGCTGGAAGGCCGTGCCGCGCACGTCCAGCGGCAGGTCCAGGCCGCGCGAGGGATCTTCGACGAAGCCGACCACGGCCGCGACCCAGCCTTCGAACTGCGCGTCGGCGCCGATCAGGCGGGCGGCCTTGAAGCGGTCCTGCAGATTGCGCACCAGTTGTTCGGGATCTTCATGCAGGGCGATTTCGCAGATGCCGGTGTCGCTGGCCGCCACCAGCAGCGCACCCAGGGAGCATTGCGCCACCGCGAAGCGGATCTCCACGCCCTGGCCGTTCTTGCGGAAGGCGGTGGGCGTCATGCCCAGCATGGCGGGGGCGGCTTCGTAGAAGCGGCCGCTGGAATTGAAGCCGGCGTCGTACATGGCGTCGGTGACGCTGGCGCTCTGCTTGAGCTGCTGGCGGGTGCGGCCTGCGCGCAGGGCGTCAGCATAGGCCTTGGGGGTGATGCCGGTGGCCGCCTTGAAGACGCGATGGAAATGGAAGCGGCTCATGCCGGCCTGCTCGGCCAGCGTGGACAGATCCGGCGGCTGCTCGGCTTCCAGGGCGCGGCAGGCGCGTTCGATGGCGGCGGCGTGCTGTTTGCTCAGAGCGGCGGCTTGGTTCATGAAAAAGCTCCTGTTGCGCATGGATTCGCGCGCTTGGACCCATCGTCTCAAAAGCCTGCCGGCGCCGCACTCCGTATATTGCGCGGCGGTCGCGCGGGGCGCTACGCGGGCGCGTAGGCGTCGAGGAAGCGCCGCAACAGGCCGCCCGCCACGGGGGTGGCGCGGACATTGGCGGACAGCCCCGGGACGTCCAGGTTTTCAGCCGCGTAGCGGCGGCTGAAGCGTTCCAGGTGGGCGCGGATGAAGTCGGGACCGAATTCGGGGTGGAACTGGGTCGAGAACACGTTGCGGCCGATGCGGATCATCTGGTGCTCGTCCAGGTCCGAGCGCGCCAGCACGGCGGCGCCGGGCGGCGGTTGCAGCACGGTCTGCGCGTGCAGCATCTGGGCGGGAAAGGTGGGCGGCAGTCCGGCCAGCAGTTTGTCGCCGGCGGCCGGCGGCAGCAGTTCGACCGTCTGGGTGCCGACCTCGCGTCCGGCGGGGTTGTAGCCGACCTTGCCGCCCAGCGCATGGGCCAGCAACTGGTGGCCGTAGCACACGCCGAACATGGGCAGGCCGGCCGCGGCGGCTTCGCGCAGCCAGGCGGCGGTGTCCTCGCTCCAGGGTTCCTTGTCGGTCACCATGGCGGGCGAGCCCGTGATCAGGGCGGCGCGATAGCGGGCGGGGGGCTGCGGCCGTTTGCTTTCGTGCACGGGCACGATTTCCATGGCCTCGGCGGTCAGGCCGGCGGCCTGCGCGAGTTGTTCGGCATAGCCGCCGAACTGGCTTTTGAGCGTATCGTCCGGATCGCCGGTGTGCAGGATCAGGACGGGGAGAGCGGAGGGTATTGCAGCGGTCATTGGGGGCTTGTGCGTAAAGGATGCGGGCGCCGGGTTCCACAGGGATTTCCACCGCCAGCGCACATCATAATCCAGCGCTCGGGTCCCGGACGGAAGCGCCTTTCCCGTTCCGTCCCGGAAATACGTACAATTCCGCTCACATACTCATCCTTTCGGGCGAATAAAGACTATGTGGATCTGGCTGGGACTGGCCGCGCTGGCCCTGATCGGGGAACTGGCGACGGGGACTTTCTATCTGCTGCTGGTGGCCCTGGGCCTGGCGGCAGGCGGTGTGGCTGCGTGGTTGGGCGCGGGCCTGGAATGGCAACTGGTGGGCTGCGGCATCGTGCTGCTGCTGGGCCTGCTGGTCCTGCGCAAGACCCGCGTGCTGAAAAAGCGAGAGGTCGATTCCGCCCGCAATGCCGACGTCAACCTGGACATCGGCCAGACCGTGTCGGTCGAGGCCTGGTCCGACCAGGGCACCGCGCGCGTCTGGTACCGCGGCGCGCACTGGCAGGCGGAGCTGGCCCAGGGCCAGGCGCCGGTGGCTGGCGAACAAATCATCATCGAAATGCGCGGCTCGATTCTGGTGCTGGCCCCCAGGGGCACGCCGGGTCCGGCCTGATCAGCGCCGGCCCGCCGCAGGCGGGACCGGCAGCGGGCGTCCGCGTTTTCGGGCGATACCCGCGAGTGTATTTACCAGAAGGAGAGGCTCCGAATCATGATGATCGATACATCCACCATCGTCCTGCTTGTCATCGTCGCGCTGGCGATACTGATAGTCATCAAGGCCATCGCCATCGTGCCCCAGCAGCACGCCTGGGTGGTCGAGCGCCTGGGCAAGTTCGACCGGGTCTTGTCGCCCGGCGCGGGCTTTGTCATCCCGTTCATCGAGCGCGTGTCGTACAAGCATTCGCTCAAGGAAATCCCGCTGGACGTGCCCAGCCAGGTTTGCATCACGCGCGACAACACGCAGCTGCAGGTCGACGGCGTGCTGTACTTCCAGGTGACCGACCCGATGCGCGCCTCCTACGGTTCGTCGAACTACATCTCGGCCATCACGCAGCTGGCGCAGACGACCCTGCGTTCGGTCATCGGCAAGATGGAGCTGGACCGCACCTTCGAAGAGCGCGATTCCATCAACAGCAACATCGTCGCTTCGCTGGACGAGGCGGCGCTGAACTGGGGCGTGAAGGTGCTGCGCTACGAGATCAAGGACTTGACCCCGCCCAACGAGATCTTGCGTTCGATGCAGGCCCAGATCACCGCCGAGCGTGAAAAACGCGCCCTGATCGCGGCCTCCGAAGGCCGCCGCCAGGAGCAGATCAACATCGCCACCGGCGAGCGCGAAGCCGCCATTGCCCGTTCCGAAGGCGAAAAGCAGGCGCAGATCAACCAGGCGCAGGGCGAGGCCGCCGCGGTGTTGGCGATTGCCGAGGCCACCGCCAAGGCCATCACCCAAGTGGCCGACGCCGTGCGCCAGCCCGGCGGCATGGAAGCCGTGAACCTGAAGGTCGCCGAGCGCTACGTCGAGGCGTTCGGCAACGTCGCCAAGGAAGGCAACACGCTGATTCTGCCGGCGAACCTGGCGGACGTGGGCGGCATGATCGCTTCCGCCATGACCATCGTGAAGTCCACCCGCAACAGCTGATAACCGCGTCTGGCGGCGCCTGGCGATGATCGCTCCCGTTAACTTGCTTTTGATAGCGGCATTGGCGGGAGTGCTTGCGCTGTGCGTGCTGGGGTCCCTGGCCCGCAGCGGCATGGCGGGCATCAAGGAGGCGATACGCGCCAACCTGCTGACGCTGGCGGCGTTCGGGCTCTATGCCTTCCAGGTTACCGAGGCGCCGTTGTGGGTGTCGGTGATCGCCAGCAATACCGCCGTGGCCCTGGCGCTTTGCGCGTACTACACGGGATTGCGCCGGCTGCTGGGCCTCACCGTACCCAGGCGCCTCATGGCGCTGGCTTCCAGCGCAACGCTGCTGGCGCTGGCGTTCTACACCTACATCGAACCCCAGGTCGGATCGCGCATGGTGGTCATGTCCGGACTGATGTTCGGGTTCATGGCGGCCATCGCCATGACGGTCAAGCGCGGCATGCCGATGAACCGGTCCCGCTACAGCTACCATTTCGTGCGCGTGGTGGCGCTGGTGTCCGCGGCGGTGTGCGCGGCGCGCGCCGCCGTCTACCTGTTCGATATCGCGACGGCGCAGGCCCTGCTGCAGCCCACGGCGTGGAACATCGCGTTCATGACGCTGGGCGTGCTGACGATGCCATGCCTGACCCTGGGCACCATCATGATCATCCACGACCGGATGCTGGCGGACCGCGAACAGGAGGCCAGCACGGATTTCCTGACGGGCCTGATGTCGCGCAAGGCGTGGTGGCTGCAGGCCGAGCGCTATTGCGCCCAGGCCTTGCGCACGCGGCGGCCGCTGACGCTGCTGTTGCTGGACATCGACTATTTCAAGCGCATCAACGATACCCACGGCCATGCGGCCGGCGACGCGGTGTTGCGGCATTTCGGCCTGCTCGCCACCGCCACGCTGCGCACCGGCGACCACGTCGGGCGGGTCGGCGGCGAGGAATTCGCGGTGCTGTTTCCCGACATGCGTAGCGACGCGGTGATGGATGTGGCGGAGAGGCTGCTGGATTCGGTGCGGCGCACGCCCTGTGCGCACGGCGGCAGCACCATTTCCTATACCTTCAGCGCCGGCGTGGCGGACTGGATGCCTGGGGAGAGCCTGCAGGCATTTTTCGAACGTGCCGACCGCAAGCTGTATGCGGCCAAGGCGGCGGGGCGTAACCGCATCACGGGCCCGGGGCAGGAGGCTGAGCGCCAGCCGCTGCCCGAGGCCGCCTGAATCAATCGTCCTTGCTCTTGCGCGGGGCGCGGGTGTCGTGCTTCATGATGCGTTCCTTTTCGCGCTGCCAGTCCTTTTCGCGCGCGGTGTCGCGCTTGTCGAACATCTTTTTGCCGCGGCCCAGCGCGAAGTCCAGCTTGATGCGCCCGTTCTTATAGTGCAGGTTGAGCGGCACCAGCGTGTAGCCGCGCTGCTCGACCTTGCCGATGAGCTTGCTGATTTCCTCGGCCTTGAGCAGCAGCTTGCGCGTGCGCATGGCGTCGGGGTGGATATGGGTGGAGGCCGTGGGCAGGGGGCTGACGTGCATGCCCAGCAGGTACAGCTCGCCGTCGCGCACGATGACGTAGCTTTCCTTGAGCTGCACGCGGCCATCGCGGATCGCCTTGACTTCCCAGCCTTGCAGCACCAGGCCAGCCTCGTAGCGGTCTTCGATGAAATAGTCGTGCGTGGCCTTGCGATTGTCGATAATGCTCATAAAGCCCTTGTGCCTGGGTGCCGTGGCCTGCCGCGAGGCGTATTCTGGCCCCAGGTCGTGTTGTGCCGGTAAAATCGTGCCATTCTAGCCATTTGCGATAGTCGATGCACAAAGTACAACGATCCGTCCTGGTGCCTTACAGCGCCGCCCAGATGTTCGATCTGGTCGCCGACGTGGAGAAGTACCCGGAGTTCATGCCCTGGTGTGGCGGCGCCGAGGTGCAGACCCGCGACGAGCACGGCATGCAGGCCTCCATCCTGATCAGCTTCGCGGGCATGAAGCAACGCTTCACCACCCGCAACACCCATGTCTATCCCGACCGGATCGATCTGGAGCTGGTCGATGGGCCGTTCTCCAGCCTGGTGGGGCATTGGGAATTCCAGCCGCTGGCCGAAGACGCCTGCAAGGTCCTGTTCACCATGGAGTACGCGTTTTCCAACCGGGCGTTGGAAATGGTCGTGGGCCCGGTCTTCAACCGCATCGCCACCAGCTTCATCGATTCCTTCACCAAGCGCGCGCAGGCCAAGTATGGCGAATGAGCCGTCCGCGGCGCAGATCGGCGTCAGCGTCTGTTATGCCTTGCCGGGCCATGTCTGGCTGCGTGAATTGCGTCTGCCCGATGGCGCCACCGTGGCCGACGCGCTGGCGGCCAGCGGCTTTGCCCAGGCCTTTCCGGTGGTGCAGCCCTGGAGCCGGGGCGTGGGCATTTTTGGCCATGCCACCGAGCCGCAGGCCAGGCTGGCCGACGGCGACCGCGTGGAAATCTACCGCGGCCTGAGTTTCGATCCCAAGGAATCGCGCCGCCGCCGCGCCGAACACCGCCGCGCCAAGACGGCGAAGAACGGCAGGGTCCGCCCGGCCGGGCTGCTGTAGGGCTACGCTCCGAGGGGTGGCTTGCCGCCCCGCACAATGTCGCAAATAGGACAAATTCTCCTGCCGCTTCCGGCGTAACATAAGCATCGTCACGCATTTACGTTTACGTCAACGTCATGTCAAAATCGACGGGCTGGCGTTCACGAGACGGCAGCAACGCCAACAGACAATACTCAGTACAACAGGAGACAGGCTGTGGACTTGGAACTGACCGACGAGCAACGCGCTTTTGCGCAGGCGGCGCGCGACTACGCCGAGGGCGAACTGGCGCCCAACGCGGCGCGCTGGGACGCCGAGGGCATCTTCCCGCGCGAAGCCTTTGCGCGGGCGGGCGAGATGGGCTTTTGCGCCATCTACGCCAGCGAGGACATCGGCGGCCTGGGGTTGCCGCGCCTGGACGCCACCCTGGTGTTCGAGGAAATGGCGGCGGTGGATCCGTCGACCACGGCCTTCCTCACGATCCACAACATGGCTACCTGGATGGTCGGCAACTGGGGCCAGCCCGCGTTGCGCGAAGCCTGGGGACCGTTGCTGGCCAGCGGCCAGAAGCTGGCTTCCTACTGCCTGACCGAGCCGGGCGCGGGTTCGGACGCCGCTTCCTTGTCGACCCGGGCGCAACGCCAGGGCGATGACTACATCCTCAACGGCGCCAAGGCCTTCATTTCGGGCGGCGGCGACACCGACCTGCTGGTGGTCATGGCGCGCACCGGCGGCGAGGGCGCGGGCGGCATCAGCGCCTTTGCCGTGCCGGCCGACAGCGAGGGCATAGGCTACGGACGCAAGGAAGAGAAGATGGGCTGGAACAGCCAGTCCACCCGTCCCATCACCTTCGAAAACGTCCGCGTGCCGGCGGCCAACATGCTGGGCCAGGAAGGCGAGGGCTTCAAGATCGCCATGAAGGGCCTGGACGGCGGCCGCATCAATATCGGCACCTGCTCGGTGGGCGCGGCGCAGGGCGCGCTGGACGCCGCCCGGCGCTACATGGACGAGCGGCGCCAGTTCAACCGCCGCCTGGCCGAGTTCCAGGCCCTGCAGTTCAAGCTGGCCGACATGGCGACGCACCTGGTGGCGGCGCGCCAGATGGTGCGCCTGGCGGCCTGCAAACTGGACGCCGGGGCGCCCGACGCGGCGACCTACTGCGCCATGGCCAAGCGCTTCGCCACCGACATGGGTTTCCAGATCTGCCTGGATGCGCAACAAATCCACGGTGGCTACGGATACCTGCGGGACTATCCCTTGGAGCGTCTGGTGCGCGATACTCGCGTTCATCAGATTCTGGAAGGGACCAACGAGATCATGCGCGTGATCATCGCCCGCCAATTGTTGGAAAAAGGAGCCGACATAAGATGAATGCACCGGTGCTGTTCGAAGAAAAAACCGCTGCCAATGGAGTGCGCTTCGGGATCGCGACGCTGAATTCGCCGCAGACCCTGAACGGCTTGTCGCTGGAAATGGTGGACCTGCTGGCCGAGCGGCTGGACGCCTGGGCACGCGATCCCGGCGTGGCCCTGGTGGTGCTGCAGGGCGCGGGTGAAAAAGCCTTCTGCGCGGGCGGCGACCTGCACGGCCTGTACCGCAGCATGACTGAAAACGCCGGCAAGCCGGGATGGAGCAACGCCTACGCCCGCCGCTTCTTCGAGCACGAGTACCGCCTGGACTACCGCATTCACACCTATCCCAAGCCGGTCCTGTGCTGGGGCCATGGCATCGTCATGGGCGGGGGCATCGGCCTGATGATGGGCGCCAGCCACCGCGTGGTCAGCGAAAGCTCCCGGCTGGCGATGCCGGAGGTCACCATCGGCCTGTTCCCGGACGTGGGCGGCAGCTGGCTGCTGAACCGCATGTCGGGCCGCCTCGGCCTGTTCCTGGCGCTGACCGGCGCGCAGCTGGGTACGTCGGACGCGATTTTCGCCGGCCTGGCGGACTTCCGCCTGGACCACGCGGATTGGCCCAAGCTGCTGGCCTCGCTCGAGGAGCAGCCCTGGGCCGGCCAGGGGGCGGACGCGGCGGAGGACGCCATCCCCCCGCGCGCCATCAACGACGGCCTGCTGCGCCGCGCCTTGACGGCGCTGGAGCCCAAGACGCCGCTGGCGCCGGGCAATCTGCGCCATCACTCGTTTCTGATCAACAGCCTGTGCAACGGCAACCGCCTGGACGACATCTACGAAGAGCTGGCCGCGCTGAAGGACCACGAGGATCCGTGGCTGGCGCGCGCGGCGCAGACGATGCTGGCCGGCTCGCCCGGATCGGTGCGCCTGTCGTTCGCGTTGCAGCAGCGGCTGCGCCTGCGTTCGCTGGACGATGTGTTCCGCGCCGAGTACATCGCGGCGCTGGCCTGCACCGGCCATGGCGATTTCGCCGAAGGCATCCGCGCCTTGCTGATCGACAAGGACAAGAAGCCGCGCTGGAATCCCGCCGCCATCGACATGGCGACCGACGCCTGGGTGCAGAAATTCTTTGACGAGCCTTGGCCCGAGGGCGAACCCCATCCGCTGGCGGACCTGGGACAGGAAGGGCGCTAGGGCCCGCGGCGGCGGATCCGCCGCCGCCCGCCGGCACGGCAACGCAGTACACGATGGTTTCACACCTATAGCAATAGCAACAGGAGACAAGACATCATGAGCAGCATCGCGTTTATCGGTTTGGGCAATATGGGCGCGCCCATGGCATTGAATCTGGTCAAGGCCGGCCATAGTGTGACGGTCTTCGACCTGGTGCCGGCGGCCGTGAAGATCCTGACGGACGCCGGCGCCACGTCCGCCGCGTCCGCCTCGGAAGCGGTCAAGGGCGCCGAAGTGGTGGTCTCGATGCTGCCGGCCAGCAAGCACGTCGAAGGGCTGTACCTGGGTGAAGACCTGCTGGGCAAGATCCCGTCGAGCGCGCTGGTCATCGAGTGCAGCACCATCGCGCCGGACTCGGCGCGCAAGGTCGCGCAAGCGGCCGAGGCGCGCGGCATCGCCATGATCGACGCCCCGGTTTCCGGCGGCACCGGCGGCGCAGCCGCCGGCACGCTGACCTTCATCGTCGGCGGCCAGGCCGCGGCGCTCGAGCGCGCCCGTCCCGTCCTCGAAAAGATGGGCAAGAACATTTTCCATGCCGGTCCGGCCGGCGCCGGCCAGGTGGCCAAGATCTGCAACAACATGCTGTTGGGCATCCTGATGGCGGGCACCTCCGAAGCGCTGGCACTGGGCGTGGCCAACGGCCTGGATCCCAAGGTGCTGTCGGACATCATCGCCAAGAGCTCCGGCCGCAACTGGGCCACGGAACTCTACAACCCCTGGCCCGGCGTAATGGAGCATGCGCCGGCCTCCAAGGGCTACGCCGGCGGTTTCGGCGTGGACCTGATGTTGAAGGACTTGGGCCTGGCGGCCGAGGCCGCCTTGTCGGCGCGGGCCTCGATCCCGCTGGGCGAGCTGGCGCGCAATCTGTATTCGCTGCACAGTTCGGGCGGTTCGGGCAAGCTGGACTTCTCCAGCATCGTCAATCTTGTCAAGCGCGAGCAGGACTGACATGGCGCCGTCGCAAGCGCAGCTGGACCCGGCCGCGCGGGTCCAGGAGAGCTTCGCCCGGCAGAGCATCATGACCTTGCTGGGCGCGGCGCTGGACGTGGTCGAGCCGGGCAGGGTGGACATCGTGCTGCCTTACCGCGCCGACCTGTGCCAGCAGAACGGCTTTCTGCATGCGGGCATTTCCACGACCATCGCCGACAGCGCCGGCGGCTATGCCGCCTATACCCTGTTCGCGCCGGGCGAGGACGTGCTGACCTCGGAGTTCAAGATGAATTTCCTGGCGCCCGCCAAGGGCAGCCGCTACGTCGCCAGCGGCCGCGTGGTCAAGCCTGGCAAGCGCCTGTCGGTCTGCCAGGTCGAGGTGCATGCCTACGACGGCGAGCAGGCCACGCTTTGCGTGATAGGCTTGCTCACCGCGGTGCGCGTGACGCCGCGTTGAACTCCGCGCGCTGCGGGTCCGGCCTGGTCGGCGGATCCGCGGCGCGTTCATCGCGCGGTGCATGGGTTTTCTGGCAATGCCTCCAAAAGAACATCATCGGATTTTCCGCAGCAACTGGCTGCGCGCGGCCGTGCTGGGCGCAAACGACGGCATCGTGTCCACCGCCAGCCTGATTACCGGGGTGGCGGCGGCCCAGGCCACGCATGACGCCATCCTGACCTCGGGCGTGGCAGGGCTGGTGGCGGGGGCGCTGTCGATGGCGGCGGGCGAGTACGTGTCGGTGCGGTCGCAAGCTGACACCGAGGCTGCGGACCTGCGCTTGGAGCAGCGCTCGCTCAAGCGCAACTCCAGCGAAGAACTGGCTGAACTCATCGACATCTACGTGGAGCGCGGCCTGACCCGCGAGCTGGCCGAACAGGTGGCGCGGCAATTGACCAGCTACGATGCGCTCGACGCGCATGCCCGCGACGAGCTGGGTATATCGATACATAACCGCGCCCGTCCGGTGCAGGCTGCGGTGGCGTCGGCGGCATCGTTCGCCGGCGGCGCGGCGCTGCCGCTGGCCGTGGCGGCGACGGCGCCCATGCCGCAATTGATCGTTTGGGTCATCGGCGCGTCGGTCGCCTGTCTGGCCGGCCTGGGCGCCCTGGCGGCGGGCGCAGGCGGCGCGCCCAAGGGACCGGCCGCGTTGCGGGTGACGATCCTGGGCGGCCTGGCGATGGCGGCGACGGCGGGGGTAGGCGCGCTGTTCGGCGTGGCGGTCTAGTACCAGCCAGCGCGAGCGCGCGCCGGCAGGAGCGCGCCACGACGGCTCCGGAACCGCGCCAGGGCGGCCTCGCGGACCGTGGGCTTACGGCGTGATGGAATAGGGCAGCGGAACCGCCCCAATGCGCGGGCCGTCCGCGGCACCCAGGCGCAGGTCGCCTTCGGGCAGTGCCGCCAGCGTGGTTTCGAACAGCACCGATACAAGGCCTTGTTCGCCAGCTGCGTCCACGACGCGGCCGATGGGCTCGCCGGGCTGCGTGGCGTCATAGACGTCCACGCCGGCCAGCGCCTGGTCCTGGACGGCAGTATCGGCGATGGTGCCGTATGCCATGCGCCGCTTGACGGTGCCGCGATAGTGGCTGCGCGCCACCACTTCCTGGCCCGGATAACAGCCCTTGGTGAAGCTGACGCCCTGGATCAGGTCCAGGTTGACCGTCTGCGGGATGAATACGTCCTGGGTGGCCGCGGTGATCCACGGTATGCCCGCGGCCAGGTCGGCGGCGTGCCATTGCGCGGCGGGCGCCAGGCCCAGCGCGTCGGCCAGCGCGGCCGACTGGTCCAGCTGTTCGTCGGAGGCGATCCACCACCAGCGCAGGCGCGCGTCGGCGGACGGCGCGGCGATCCAGGTGCCGGACGGCAGATCGACGCGTTGCCAGGGCGCGCGCGGCAGCGCGCCGGTTGCGGCTTCCAGCGCGGCGGCTTCGGCTGCCGAGGCCGTCACGCCCGCCACATGCAGCGGCGTGGCGCCGAGCTTGGCCTTGGCGCGCAGCACGAACATCGACAGACGCTTGAGCAGCGCCTGGGCCAGGTCCTGGCGCACCAGGCCGTAGAGCTGGGGCGCATCGTCCGCGCCGCCGGGGGCGCCGCGCCACATCACCAGGGTAGCCAGCAGGCGGCCTTTGGCGGTGCAGTAGCCGGCCAGGCGGGCGGCGTCCTGGGGCAGGCCGGTGACGTCCTGCGTGAGCTGGCCGTGCAGAAAAGTGAGCGCGTCCGCGCCGGCAGCGGCAAAGACCAGGAAATCGTCCAGCGGCGCAAGTTGCGCGCAACCTTCCGCGCGGGCGGGAATCGAAGAATGGAAAGCGTGCATGGAGGCGGTGTTATCGCGTCATCAAAGTGTTGATGATAGCCGTGTTCCCCTCCGGACTGGGCCATGTCCCCGCCGCGCGCAGGGACGCGCGCCGTGTTCTGCCCCTCTTTAGCCGCGACAGGTCCGCGCGATCAATTAAACTTCCGACACTTATGAAGAAGCGACTCTTTTTTTTCGTCCTGTGGTTCTCCCTGTTGATCGCGCTGGCTGCCGCCGCAGCTGTGGGCGGCGCCTGGTATTGGGCGCACAAGCCCATGCAGCTGAAAGCCGACAGGATAGATTTCGTGGTGGATCCGGGCAGCAGCCCGCGCACGGTCGCGCGGGCGCTGAACGAGGCCGGCGTGCCGGTCTGGGAGCCCGGTTTCATCTGGATGGCGCGCCTGTCCGAACGCGACAAGCAGATAAAGGCCGGCGGCTACCAGGCCATCAATGGCGACTCGCCCTGGCAACTGCTGGAACGCCTGGCGCGCGGCGACATGACGCAGCGGCAGATCACCTTCCTGGAGGGCTGGACCTACCGCCAGATCCGCCAGGCGCTGCGCGCGAATCCCGACGTCAAGCAGACGCTGGGCGAGACCACCGATGAAGAATTGATGGAACGCCTGGGTTCCGACATCAAGCAGCCGGAAGGGCTGTTCTTCCCGGATACCTACATTTTCACGCCGGGCAGCACCGATTACGACCTGTTGCGCCGCGCCTACCAGGAAGGCCAGCGCATCCTGCAGGACACCTGGGCCAAGCGCCAGCCGGACCTGCCGGTGACCACGCCCTACGAAGCCCTGGTGCTGGCTTCCATCGTGGAAAAGGAAACCGGCCACGGCCCGGACCGCCGCCGCGTGGCCGGCGTGTTCACCAACCGCCTCAAGATCGGCATGCTGTTGCAGACCGATCCGACGGTGATCTACGGCATGGGCGACGCCTACCAAGGGCGGATCCGCAAGCGCGACCTGCAGACCGACACGCCCTGGAACACCTACACGCGGCCGGGCCTGCCGCCCACGCCGATCGCGGCGCCGGGCCGCGCGGCGCTGCTGGCGGCGGTGCAGCCCGAGACGCACAAATTTCTCTTTTTCGTTTCCCGCGGCAACGGCACCAGCGAGTTCTCGGTCAATCTGAACGAGCACAACCGCAACGTTTCCCGCTATATCCTGGGCCAGGGCCAGAACGCCGCGCCCAGCCCGGCACCGGGCCGCGGCGGCGCCAACGGCAGCCCGGCCAACGGCGCGCCCGCAGCCGCTCCAACCAGCCCGGCGCCCGCCGCGGCGTCGGACGCGGCGCCCGAGCTGGACCCGGCACCAGTACAAGGACAAGACCAATGACCACGCGCGGACGCTTTATCACGCTGGAAGGCGTGGACGGCGCGGGCAAAAGCACGCATACCGTCTGGATTGCCGATTTCCTGCGCGCGCAGGGGCTGGACGTGGTGTCCACCCGCGAACCCGGCGGCACGCCCTTGGGCGAGAAGCTGCGCGGCTTGCTGCTGACCGACCCCATGGGGCTGGACACCGAGACGCTGTTGATGTTCGCCGCCCGTTGCGAACACCTGCATCAAGTCATCGAACCGGCGCGGGCGCGCGGCGCCTGGGTGGTCTGCGACCGCTACACCGACGCCACCTACGCCTATCAGGGCGGCGGCCGCGGCCTGGGCGCATCGCGCGTGGCCGCGCTGGAAGACTGGATGCAGGCCGGCCAGCCCGACCGCACCTGGCTGTTCGACGTGCCGCTGGAAGTCGCGCGCGCCCGACTGGCCGACGCGCGCGAACCCGACCGCTTCGAGCGCGAGGGGGCGGCCTTCTTCGAGCGCACCCGCGAGGCCTACCATGCGCGCGCCGCGGCTGATCCGCAGCGCATCCGCATCGTCGATTCGACCCGATCCATCGCCCAGATCCGCGTGGAACTCGAGGCGGGGTTGCTGGAACTTCTAGGGCGGCAGGAATGAACGCCACCCGCGCCGCCAAAGAGGAGGACGCCACGGCGTCCAACGCGCCGCAATTCCTGCCCTGGCAGGCCGAGACGGCGCGCACTTGGCTGGGCAACCGCGACCGCTTCGCCCACGCCTGGCTGATTCACGGACTGGCCGGCATCGGCAAGCTGGACTTCGCGGTCGCCGCGGCAGCCAGCCTGTTGTGCGAGACCCCGGACAACGGCCTGGCCTGCGGCCGTTGCGCCGCCTGTGCCTGGTTCGCCAGCGGCAACCATCCCGACCTGCGCCGCATCCGGCCCGAAGCCGTGGCCGTGGAAGAGGGGGCGGACGCCGCCGAACCGTCGGAAGACGCTGAGCCGGCCACGGGCACGGCCAAGCGAACGCCGTCCAAGGAAATCCGCATAGACCAGATCCGTTCGCTGGAATCCTGGTTCAACACCGCCACGCACCGCGGCGGCTGGCGCGTGGCGTTGCTGTATCCGGCCCATGCGCTGAACGTGGTGTCGTCCAACGCCTTGCTCAAGGTGCTGGAGGAACCGCCGCCGCACACGGTCTTCCTGCTGGTTGCGGACGCGCCGGACCGCCTGCTGCCCACCCTGGTGTCGCGCTGCCGCCGCCTGCCGCTGCCGGCGCCGGATCCGGACACCGCGCTGCAATGGCTGCGCGAACAGAACGTGGAGCCGGCCCGCGAATGGCTGGCCGCCGCGGGCGGCGCGCCGCTGGCGGCGCTGCGGCTGGCGCAGTCGGGCGAAGCTGCTTGTCCGCCCTGGCTGACCCAACTGGTCGGGCCGCTGTCCCAGGGGCAGTCGCCCGACGTGGGCACCTTGGCCGAGGCCCTGGAAAAGGTGGCGGCCACTGAGTGGATCGACGCCTTGCAGCGTCTGTACACCGATCTGATGCTGGCCAGCGCAGGGGCGCCCGCGCGCTATTTCCCGGCCCTGGGCGGCGCGGTCGCGCAGGTCGCCGCGCGCATGAACCCGGCCAAGGTGGCCGAGGCCGCGCGCTGGCTGACGCGCCAGCGCGCGCTGGCCACCCATCCCTTGAATGCCAAGCTCTTCGCCCACGCGACCTTGCAGCGCGTGGTGCTATCCTGCCTGGCGTAAGCCCTTGATCCGGCGGCGCTTCGTCCGGCAAAGGACGCGGCGCCGCGGCACTTGTATCCAGACTCATCATGTACGTCGATTCCCACTGCCATTTGAACTTTCCGGAACTGGCCGCCGATCTGCCGGCCATTCTTGACCGGATGGCCGCCAACCAGGTCACCCACGCGCTGGTCGTCAGCGTCAACATGCCGGAATGGCCCGGCCTGATGTCGCTGGTCGAGCCGCAGGCCAATCTGTGGGCCTCGGTCGGCGTGCACCCCGATTACGAAGACACGCCCGACCCCACGCCCGAAGAACTGGCGCGCCTGTCCGAGCATCCGAAGGTCGTGGCCATCGGCGAGACCGGGCTGGACTATTACCGCCTGTCAGAACCGCTGGACTGGCAGCGCGAGCGCTTTCGCCGCCACATCCGCGCCGCGCGCGACACGGGCCTGCCCCTGATCGTGCACACGCGCTCGTCCGCCGAGGACACCGTGCGCATGCTGCGGGAAGAGCAGGCGGCCGAAGTCGGCGGCGTGATGCATTGCTTTACCGAAAGCTGGGAAGTGGCACAGGCCGCGCTGGACCAGAACTTCTATATTTCCCTGTCCGGCATCGTGACCTTCAAGAATGCCCAGGTCGTGCATGAAGTGGCCGCCAAGGTGCCGCTGGACCGTCTGTTGATCGAGACCGACTCGCCGTATCTGGCGCCCGTGCCGTATCGTGGCAAGCTGAACGACCCGTCCAAGGTGATCCACGTCGCGGAGAAGATTGCGGATCTCAGGGGTATACCGGTGGCCGACGTGGCCAAAGCGTCTTCGGATAATTTCTTCCGTCTTTTCAATAAGATAAAGAAATAATCTGATCTAATTTATTTAAAGTAATTTATAGGAAATCCATGGCTGCCCGCAACGCTTCCGTCCAGAACGCCCTCTTGTCGTGTTGCCGTGGAGCGCTGCTGGCGCTGGCCGTGGGGCTGACTGCCCCGGCGGTGGCGCAGGCCGCCAACCCAGGCGACTGGTGGGTCTATGTCGCCAATGACTATCCGGACGACATCAAGGAACTGCTGGCGCGCGGCGAGGATCCGAACGTGCGCTACAAGAACGGCCAGCCGGCGCTGATGCGCGCGGTGGTCGACGGCGCCTGGAAGGTATTCGACGTGATTGCCGCCGACAAGCGCACCGACGTCAACGCCGAGAACCCGGCGGGCGAGACGCCGCTGATGTACTTGGCCATTGCCGGCCAGACCGAGCGCGCCAAGAAGCTGATCGCCCGCGGCGCCCAGGTCAACCGCCTGGGCTGGACGCCGCTGCACTACGCGGCGTCGAAGGGCCAGCTGGAAATGGCGCGCCTGCTGCTGGCGCACCAGGCCATGGTCAACGCGCCCGCGCCCAATGGCGAAACGCCGCTGATGATGGCGGCGCTTTCCGGCCGCAAACCCATGGTGGACCTGCTGCTGAAAGCCGGGGCCGACGTCGGCTCGCGCGATACCAAGGGCCAGACCCCGGCCGATTGGGCCAGGACGGGCAAGTCCACGGCGGTGGCCGCGGAACTGGACAAGCTGATCGCCCAGCAAGAAGAAACCCGCCGCAAGCTGCGCGCGTCGCGGCCGGCCGAAGAGGGCGTCGAGTCGGCGGGGGCACAGGCGGGCGCGGCAGTTAGCGCGCCGGCCAGTCCGGAGCTGGGCGCGGCAGCCGCGCAGGCTCCCGCCGCTGAAAAGAAAGCCCCGGCCGCGTCTTCCGCGGTCCAGGGCGTTTCGGGCGTGAAGCTCAACAACTACGACGAGCCCGCCGCGCCCTGAGGCGCGGGCTTGCCCGAGGGCCGGCCCGCAAGGGGCCGGCCCGCTTCAAATCACGTAATTCTTGTAGCGCTCGATGTAGTCGCGGGCGCTGCCGTTCAATTCGCGCACGCAGCGCTCGGCCTCATCGGCGTCGCCGCGAACCATTGCGTCCAACAGGGCGCGGTACTGCTTGATCCCCATCTCTGAACGGCCCGGCAGCAGGGCCACGCGGCGCATCGACACGCGGGTGCGATCGTAGATGCGCTCGATCATGTCGCTCAGTACCGGATTGCGCGCCAGTTCCTTGATGTGGTTGCGGAACTGTTCGATCGTGGCCACATGGGCCTCGATGTCGCCGCTCTTCAGGCTGTGCTCGAAAGGTTCCCCCAGCAGGGCCTGCATCGCTTCCCAATCGTCGGGCGTGGCATTGGCGATGGCCAGGCGCACGGCCAGGCCGTCCAGCGCCTCGCGCACTTGGTACAGCCGATAGGTCGTTTCCATGTCCACCAGGGCCACGACGGCGCCCTTGTTGGGCACCCGTTCCACCAGCGCGCGGTCTTCCAGCGTCGCCAGCACTTCGCGCGCCTTGGCGCGGGGGATGTCGTAGGCCTGCGCCAGGTCTTCCTCCGGCACGCGGGTGCCGGGCAGCAAGGCCTGCGACGCAATACGTTCTCGCATATCCAGTATGACTTCGTGGGTGGAAGCCGCCTTGCGTGTTTCGGGGGCGGCGGCGTCAGCTGAGGCAGTCGCGCGTTTATTGGGCATGTAGGCACCTGGGTTGAATGGCGGGAAGCATAGCATTTTTTTGAACTCAAGATTGTGCACAATTTAGAATGCGTAGTTGTAAATCAGCATTGACACAATAAAACGCACAAGAATATAGTGGCTGCACTTCGTCGCCGTACCCACGCATCCAAGGAGCCCAGGGCAATGAAAGACGCCGCGCAGTCCCCTCAACTTCCCGGTCCGCAGTGCCAGGCATACCTGGCCCGGCGCAACGCCGCCGTCGCCCTGGGCGTGGCCAACGGGCCCCCGGTATTCGCGGCCGCTGCCCGCGGCGCCACGCTGACCGACCTGGACGGGCATGCCTACATTGATTTCGCCGGCGGCATCGGTACCCTGAACGTCGGCCATGCGCATCCCGAGGTGGTGGTCGCCGTCCAGGCGCAGGCCGCGCGCTATCTGCACACCTGCTTCAACATCGTCATGTATCCGGAATACATCGAGCTGGCCGAAGCGCTGGTCGATCTGGTGCCCGGATCCTGGCCCAAGAAGGCCATGTTGCAGACCACCGGCGCCGAGGCCGTGGAAAACGCCATCAAGGTGGCGCGCCGCGCCACCGGCCGGCAAGCGGTGGTGGCGTTCGAGAACGCCTTCCACGGCCGTACCTACATGGCGCTGTCGCTGACCGCCAAGGCGCCCGCGTACAAGACTGGCTTTGGCCCCTTCGCCTCCGAGGTCTACCGCGCGCCGTTTCCGGTGCGCTACCGCTCCGGGCTTACCGAAGCCGAATGTGCCGAGGCGGCCTTCAATGAATTCCGCCGCCTGGTCGAAACCGAGATCAACGCGGAGCAGGTCGCCGCCGTGATCATCGAGCCGGTGCAGGGCGAGGGCGGCTTCCATGCCGCGTCGCCCGCCTTCCTGCAGGCGCTGCGCGCCTACTGCACCCAACACGGCATCGTGCTGATCGCCGACGAGATCCAGTCGGGCTTCTGCCGCACCGGGGAATGGTTCGCCACCCAGCATGCCGGCATCGAGGCCGACCTCTACACCCTGGCCAAGTCCATGGGCGGCGGCTTGCCGATAGCGGCGCTGGTGGGGCGCGCCGACTTGATGGACGCGCCCGCCGTGGGCGGCCTGGGCGGCACCTATGGCGGCAACCCGCTGGCCTGCGCCGCAGCGCTCGCGACCATCGCGGTCATGCGGCGCGAGGACTACGCGGCGCGCGCCCGCGATCTCGGCGCCAGCGTGCGCGAACGCTTTACTGCCTGGGCCGGACAGTACGGCATCGTCGGCGACGTGCGCGGCCTGGGCGCGATGGTGGCCTTTGAGGTCGTGCGCGGCAACGGCGACGACAGCCCCGCCGGCGATCTGGCGGCCCACATCGTGCAGGCCGCCTACCAGGGCGGACTGGTGCTGGTGAAGGCGGGCTTTTACGGCAACGTGATCCGCTTCCTGGCGCCCCTGTCCATTACCGACGAGGAATTGGCCCGCGGCCTGGACATCCTCGGGCGCGCGGTGGCGGACGCCCAGCGCATCGCCGACGCCCGCGCGTCGCAAACGGCTTGAGGAGCGCTGCATGCATACGCTGTTGAAACTGAAGAACGCCCGCAAAGTGGTCAGCCAGCTGGGCGCGGCCAAACCGGGCATGGAAGTGCTGGTGCTGTACGACCTGCACACCCACCACAACGTCGAGCCCCTGGCCATCGCGGTGGATGAGGCGGGCGCCGGCCTGCACCTGCTGCAGATCGCGGGTTCCGCGCGCCACGGCCGGCAGTTGTCGCCGGTGGTGGCCCAGGCCATGCAGGCGGCCGACCTGGTCATCGCCCTGACGCGGGCCAACGCCGCGCATACCGATGCGCGCCAGCAGGCCACGCGCGCCGGGGTCGGCGTGATCGTGCTGCCCGAATCCCATCTGCCCGATTTCTTCCTGGCCGAAGGCTGGGACTGCGACTTCGACGCGCTGCGTCCGCAGATCCAGGGCCTGGCCGACGCGCTGACCCGCGCCGACACGGCCCGCGTCACCAGCGAACTCGGCACCGACGTGACCATGAGCATCGCCGGCCGCCAGGGCCGCGCGCTGCACGGCTTTGCCAACACCACCGATATTTCGGCGGGCTATTGCCTGGAGTCCAGCCTGGCGCCGGTGGAAGGCACGGCCGAAGGCGTGATCGTGGTCAACGCCAGCATTCCCGGTGTCTCGCTGATCCGCGACGAGCCGGTGCGCATCCATATGGAGAAGGGCATGGCGGTGGCCATCGAAGGCGGGGCGGTAGCACGGCAGTTCCGCGACCTGCTGGCCAGCTTCAACGACCCGCTGGTCTACAACCTGGGCGAACTGGGCGTGGGCATGAACCCGCGCTGCCAATTGGACGGCACCATGCTGTCCGATGAATCCGTCTACGGCTCGATCCAGCTGGCGCTGGGCACCAGCGCCTACATCGGCGGCACCGTCAAGGCGGCCGCCCATTACGACACCATCGTCACCGACGCGACGCTGGAACTGGACGGCAGGGTGGTGCTGCAAGGCACCGAACTACGCCTGGAGGACGCGGCATGAGCATAGACCTGAGCCGCGACGCCGACGGCGTGGCCACCGTGCTGATGAACCGCCCGGAAAAGCGCAACGCGTTCACGCTGGACATGTACCGGGAGTTCGGCCGGGTCATGCGCGAACTCGACGCCGACGACACGGTGCGCTGCGTGGTGCTGCGCGGCGCCGGCGGCGCCTTCTGCGCCGGCAGCGATATCGGCGGCTTCGAAGAAGACCGCGACGGCGCCGCGCAGGCGGCCGAGTACGCGCTTTTCACCTTGTCCATGACCGACACGCTCAAGCATCTGCGCCATCCCACGGTGGCCTGCATCGAAGGCGTGTGCGTGGGCGGCGGGCTGGAGCTGGCCGCCTTGTGCGACATCCGCATCGGCGGGCGCAACAGCCGCTACGGCATCCCGGTGAACCGCATCGGGCTGACCGTGGACCACCAGGAACTGGCCGATCTGATCCGCGTGGTCGGCGCCGCGCGGGTGCTGGAAATCCTGCTGGAAGGGAACATCTTTGGCGCCGACGAGGCCATGTCCAAGGGCCTCCTGACCCGCGTGGTGGATGACGAACGCGTGGCGGAACAAACCTATGCCACCGCCCGTCGCATCGCCGCAGCCGCGCCGCTGGTCAACCGTTGGCACAAGCGCTTCGTCGGCCAGCTGCGCGAAGGACGCGCGCTGAGCGCGGACGAGCGCAGCGAAGCCTACGCCTGCTTCGGCACCGAGGACTACCGGCGCGGCCGCGCAGCCTTCGCCGCCAAGCGCATCCCCGAATTCATCGGCCGCTAAAGCGGCCACCGACCCGAGACGGACCGCATATGACGCAAGCTGCATCCCCCCTGGCAGGCATCAAGATCCTGGATCTCTCGCAGATCATGGCCGGGCCGTACTGCACCATGGTGCTGGCCGACTTGGGCGCCGAGGTCATCAAGGTCGAGAAGACCGGCGCCGGCGACGACTCCCGCGAAATGGGCCCCTATGTGAACGGCGAGTCCACCTGTTTCGCCCAGATCAACCGCAACAAGCAGGGCGTGGCGCTGAACCTGAAGGATCCCGAGGCCCGCGAGGTGCTGTACGAGCTGGCCCGCTGGGCCGACGTGGTGGTGGAGAACTATCGCGTGGGCGTGACCAAGTCGCTGGGCGTGGACTACGAAACGCTGTCGCGCATCAATCCGCGCCTGGTGTATTGCTCGATCTCCGGCTATGGCCATACCGGCCCCTACGCGGGCAAGGGCGGCTTCGACCTGGTGGCCCAGGGCATGAGCGGCATCATGAGCATGACCGGCGAACCCGGCGGGCGTCCCTTGAAGTCGGGCATCGCCATCTATGACGTGGGGGCGGGCCTGACGGCGGTCTATGCCATCCTGGCCGCCTGCATCCACCAGATGAAGACGGGCGAGGGCCAGCACATCGACATCGCGCTGGCCGAGTGCGGATTGCCCTGGTTCGTCTGGGAAGCCGCCGCCTACTTCGCCGACGGCACGGTGCCGGAAGGCACCGGCAGCCGCCACCGTGTGTCGGCTCCGTACCAGGCCTTCGGCACGCGCCAGGGCTTCATCATGATAGGCGCCGCCAACCAGCGCACCTGGGAGCGCCTGTGCGCGGACGTGTTGGAGCGCCCCGAACTCATCACCGATCCGCGCTTCATCACCAATTCGGACCGGCTGGCCAATATCGCCGAACTGGAACCCTTGCTGGAAGCGGAATTCGCGCGCGCCGACGCGGCCGAATGGATAGCGCGCTGCGAGAAGGCCTCCGTGCCCTGCGGCCCGATCAACGACTTCGGCCAGGCCATGCAGGACCCGCATTACCTGGCGCGCGGCATGGTGCAGGAACTGGACCATCCCGCGCTGGGCAAGATGAAGACCATAGGTATTCCGACCAAGTTTTCCAGGACGCCGGGTGCCTTGCGCACGGCCGCGCCGCTGATGGGCCAGCACACCGACGAGGTGCTGCGCCGCTTCGGGGTGGCGGAGGACAGAATTGCAGGCATGCGCGCCCGAGGAGTCATCGCGTAACAGACAAACCGCAGCAGGCAGTATCGAAGTCGCATCCAAGCTACAAGGGGACGCCGGCGTCACGCACGCCGGCGGCTATTCGAAGTTGAACAAAGATGTTCACGCCGCAAGGAACCTTCATGACACAGCCCATCCATCTTTCCCGCCGCGGCTTCATCGCGGCCAGCGCCGCGCTGGCCGCTTGCGGCGCCGTTCCCTCCCTGGTCCGGGCGCAATCGGCCCAGCCGTTCCGGCTGGGGGCGCTCAACTCCATCACCGGCGTCGGCGGCCCCTATGGCCCGGCCATGCTGGAAGCCATCAAGATCGCCATCGACGAGGTCAACGCCGCCGGCGGCGCGGCTGGCCGCAAGATCCAGCTTTATGCCGAAGACGACCAGACCAAGCCCGACGCCGCCGTGCTGGCGGTGAAGAAGCTGATCGAGATCAACAAGGTCGAGGCGGTGGTCGGCATCTGGCCGTCGTCGGTGGGCCTGGCCGCCATGCCCATCACCAATGCCGCGGGCCTCATCACCATGAACACCTGCGGCGCGCCGGAAATGCTGACCGAGAACAAGCAGGGGCTGGCCTGGATGTTCCAGGCATCCAACGCGGTGTTCGGCCGCGCTTTCGCCGAAGTGGCGCGGCAGCGCGGCTTCAAGCGGCCGGCGGTCATGGCCTTCAATAACTCCACTTTTGTAGGGCAGGCAAACTACTTCCGTGATACCTGGCAGGAGAAGGGAGGCAAGGTCAGCGCCTTCACCATCTACGAACCCAATCAGACCACCTACCGCACCGAACTGACCAAGGTGCTGGCGTCCAAGCCCGACGTGATCTCGCTGAGCGCCTACCGGCCCGACGCCACCATCATCCTGAAGGAATGGTTCCAGACCGGCCAGGACTGCAAGTTCATCATGCCGGGCTGGACCGCCAACGAAGACCTGGTCAAGGCGCTGGGCAAGGAAGCCACCGAGGGCATCATCTCGATCTCCAACGTGGCTGCCCACGAACACCAGGCCTACAAGACCTTCGCCGCCGAATTCCGCAAGCGCACCAAGCGCGAGCCGGACATCTTCGCTTCGCAGTCCTATGACATGGTGATCACGCTGGCGCTCGCCATCGAGGCGGCGGGGCCGACCGCGGACGTGGCCGCCATCAACGGCAAGATCCGCGCCGTGACCGCGCAGGGCGGCGGAGAAAAGGTCAGCGGCTTCGCGCAAGGCCAGGCGCTGCTGCGCGCCGGCAAGCCGGTGGACTACGACGGCGCGTCCTCGCGCCTGGACTTCGGCAAACAGGGCGAGACCGTGCCGGACTTCGGCGTCTTCGACATCCGCGACGGCAAGCTGGTGCTGAATGAAGTCATCGCCGGCCAGGTCTGACGATAAAAACACTAGGGGAACACAAGTATGGATGGAATCACCGTCATCAACGCCGCGATCAACGGCGTTGTGATCGGGATGCTGCTGGCCTTGCCGGCACTGGCGATCACGCTGGTGTTCGGCATCGCCCGCTTTCCCAACGCCGCCAGCGGCGACTACATGACGTTGGGCGCCTACGCCGCCGTCTTCACCCAGGCGCTGGCCGGCGGCTCGATGCTGGCGGGCGGCCTGGCGGCCGTCGCCGGCACCACCCTGGTCAGCCTGTTTTTCTATGCCTGGGTGTTCCGGCCGCTGGAGTCGCGCTCCAACGTGTCGCGCCTGATCGCGTCCATCGGCGTGGCGTTCGCGCTGCGCAGCACGATCACGTTCTTCGCCGGGCAGGACCAGTACACCTTCGACATGCCCTTGACGCGCGCCTGGAATTTCGGCGGCGTGCGCATCCTGCCCACCGACCTGTACATCGTCGGCACGGCGGTGGCGGCGCTGGCGCTGGTGTTCGCCCTGATGCACATGACGCCCACCGGGCGGCGCATGCGGGCGGTGGCGGACAACCCCGAGCTGGCCGCGGCCAGCGGCATACGTGGACGGCGCGTGATGATCACGCTGTGGAGCATCGCCGGCGCGTATTGCGGGCTGGGCGGGGTGCTGCTGGGCATCAAGGCGGTGGTGATCCCCGAACTGGGCTGGGAACTGCTGATGCCCATGTTCGCGGCCGTGATCCTGGGCGGCATCGGCAATCCGGTTGGCGCCATCGTCGGCATCATGGTGTTCAGCATTGCGCAGGAAGTCGCCAGCCTGGTGGTCGGGCCGGCCTACAAGATCGTATTCGCCTTCGCGGTGCTGCTGTGCGTGCTGCTGCTGCGTCCCCAGGGTATCTTCGGCCGTCCGATGGCGGCGAGGTGAGTCATGGAAGCCTATCTGATTGCTATCGCCATCGGGATCCTGATCTACATGCTGCTGGCCTTCGGCCTGTCGCTGCACTACGGGTTCACCGGACTGATCAACTTCGGCCACGTCGGCTTCTTCGCCATCGGCGCTTACACCTCGGCGCTGCTGTCGCTCAAGGGCGTGCCGATACCCATCTCCATGGCGGCCGCCGCCGCGTTCGCGGCGCTGGCGGCCTGGCCGCTGGGCATGATCGCCTTGCGGCTGGGCAGCGACTACCTGGCCATCGTGACGCTGGGCTTCTCTGAGTCGGTGCGCATGATGCTGCAGACCGAGGAATGGCTGACGCGCGGCATGCACGGCCTGCCCGGCATCCCGCGGCTGTTCGCCGGCTGGGCCTCGCCGCAGACGGTGGACCTGTGGATCATGCTGCTGCTCCTGGCGGTCAACGCCGGCGCCTTGTTCCTCATCCACCTGGTGATACGCAGCCCCTTCGGCCGCGTGATCGAGGCGGTGCGCGACAACGAGGTGGCGGTGCGGGCGCTGGGCAAGGACCCGGCCCGCTTCAAGACCCGTTCGCTGATGCTGGGCGCGGGCCTGGCCGGCCTGGCGGGCGCGTTCCAGGCGCACTACCTGACGTTCATCAGCCCCGAGCAGTTCGTGCCGTTGATCACCTTCTACATCTGGATTGCCATCATCCTGGGCGGCGTGGGGCGGTTGAGCGGCGTGGTGGCGGGCACGGTGCTGCTGGTCGGCTTTCTGGAAGGTTCGCGTTTCGTGCGCGACTTCGTCGGCGGCATCTCGGAGGTACAGATGGCCAGCGTGCGCATCGGCGTCATCGGCCTGGCGCTCATTTGCGTGGTGCTGTACCGGCCTCAGGGCATTTTCGGCAACACCTCGGCCACGCGCAGGAGATAAGGGATGACGCTGCTTTCCATCAAAGGGCTGAGCGCCAGCTTCGGCGGTTTCAAGGCGCTGGACGACGTGTCGCTGGAAGTGCGCAAGGGCGAAATGGTCGGGGTGATCGGCACCAACGGCGCGGGCAAGAGCACGCTGTTTTCGGTGGTCACGGGCTACATCCCGCCCAGTTCCGGGTCCGTGCGTTTTGCGGACGAGGACATCACGGGCGTCGCCGTGCACCAGCGCGTGCGCCGCGGATTGGCGCGCACCTTCCAGGTGCCGCGCGAGTTCAGCCAGCTGACGGTCTTCGACAACATGATGGCCGCCGCGCCGGACCAGCGCGGCGAAAAGCTGGCGGCGCTGGTGTTCGCCCGCCGCGAGGTGGCGCGCGAAGAAGCGCGCAACGCCGAACGCGTGCACGAATTGCTGGCGTTCCTGAACCTGACCCGCGTGGCCGACGAGCCGGCCGGGAAACTGTCGGGCGGCCAGAAGAAGCTGCTGGAACTGGGGCGGCTGCTGATGCTGGAGCCGCGCTGCATCCTGCTGGACGAACCGTTCGCCGGCGTCAATCCGGTGCTGATCGAAGAACTGTCGGCGCGCATCGTGGAACTGAACCAGCGCGGCCTGACCGTCGCCATCATCGAGCACAACCTGGAAGAGCTGTCGCGCATCGTGCCGCGCATGTACGTCATGGACCGCGGCCGCGTCATCGCCGAAGGGACGCCCGACAGCGTCCTGGCCAATGAACAGGTGCGCGAAGCGTACATGGGGGGAGTGATATGAGCCAGCTCGTCATGCAAGGCCTGTCCGGCGGCTACGGCGAGGTCGATATCGTCAGCGGCATCGACATGCACGTCGCGCCGCGCGAGATCGTCACCATCGCCGGCACCAATGGCGCGGGCAAGTCCACGCTGGTCAAGGCGGTGATGGGGCTGTTGCCGCGCATCGCCGGCACCATGACCTTCGATGGCCGCGACCTGCTCGCGCTGCCGGTCGAAGAGCGGGTGCGCATCGGCATTTCCTATGTGCCGCAGGTACGCAACGTGTTCGGCGCGCTGACCGTGCTGGAGAACCTGCAGGTGGTCGAACACGTGCAGGCGCGCGAAAAGCGCATCCGCGACATGTTCGAGCTGTTTCCCGCGCTGGCCGGGCGGCGCAAGACGCATGCCGAGAACCTGTCCGGCGGCGAGCGCCAGCAGCTGGCCTTCGCCCGCGCGCTGATGTCCTCGCCGCGCCTGATGGTGCTGGACGAGCCCTCGGCCGCCTTGTCGCCGGCGCTGACCGAGCAGGTGTTCGCCGAAGTGCGGCGCCTGCCGCAGATCGGCGTGGGCGTGCTGATGGTGGAGCAGCGGGCGCGCCAGGCGCTGGCGTTCAGCGACCGCGGCTACATCCTGGATTCCGGCCGTATCGTGCTGACCGATACGGGGCAGGCGCTGCTGGCCAACCAGCATATGAGCGATCTGTATATCGGGCGGGGAGGGCATGCGGGGGGCGGCCATGCTGGGGGCGATCGTTCGTCCGCTGGCAATGTCCCCGCCTGAAACCGATTGGACCGTCCCGCCGGCGGCTGCTGGCGCGGACGGCAAGTCTACTTTTCCATGATGCTTTGCAGGAGCCGTACTTTGCCTACTTCCTTGCCTACTTCCGAAACCATGGTTTCCCCGGCATCCGCTGCGCGCCGCCCCGCGCCCGGCGCCATCGCCGCCCTTACCGCCACCGAGGGCCTGGCCGCGCTGGAGCAGGGCAAACTGACCTGCGAGGCCTGGGCGCGCGCCTGCCTGGACCGCATCGAAGAACGCAACGGCGGCGTCAAGGCCTGGGTCCGGGTGGACGCCGAAGGCGCGCTGGCCCGCGCCCGCGAATGGGACCGCCATGGCCGGCGGCGCGCGCTGGACGGTGTGCCGCTGGGCATCAAGGACACCATCGACACGGCGGCCATGCCGACCGAACTGGGCGACCCCGAAATCTTTCCGGGCCGCCAGCCCGAGGCCGACGCGCCCGTGGTGACGCAGGCGCAGGAACTGGGCTTCAACCTGCTGGGCAAGAACACCGTGTCGCGCCACGCCATCATGCTGCCCGGCCCCGCGCGCAACCCACACGACCTGAGCCGCACGCCGGCCGCGTCCTCGGCGGGTTCGGCGGCCGCGGTTGCCGACTTCATGGCGCCGCTGTCCATCGGCACGCAGACGGCGGGCTCCATCCTGCGGCCGTCGGCATTCTGCGGGGCGGTGGGCTTCAAGCCCACGCTGGACGCCATCCCTTATGTGGCCATCCGGCGCTATTCGCGGGTATTGGACGTGATCGGACCCATCTCGCGTTCGGTCGACGACGCCGCGCTGTTCATGCGCGCCTTCACGGGCGATCCCCGTTACGATCCGGCGTCCTCGTTGCGCAGCGATTTCCGCCTGGGCGTGTGGCGTCCCAAGGACTGGACGGATACGGAACCCTGCATGCGCGAGAGCTTCGAAGCCAATCTGCGCGCGCTGTCGGCCGCCGGCGTGAAGGTGACTGAACTGGCCATGCCGCCGGCCTTCGACACCATGGGCGAGGCGCAGGACGTGATCATGGCCTACGACCTGGCGCGCGAATACGCGGCCATCAAGCGCGACCACGCGGCGCTGTGCGATCCGGGCCTGATCGATTACCTGACCATGGGCGAAGGGCTGTCCGCGGCCGATTACGCCGGGGCGCTGGACGCCGCCGACGCCTGCCGCCGCGCCTTCTACGACGCCGCGCGCGAGGTCGACGCCGTGGTTATGCCTTCCACGCTGGGCGAAGCGCCGCTTGCCAGCTCCACCGGCAGCTCGGCTTTCATCCGCATCTGGTCGCTGCTGCACAACCCGTCCATCACCTTGCCCGTGGCGCGCGGCCCCAACGGCCTGCCGCTGGGCTTCCAGATGGTCGGTTTCGTCAAGGAGGACGCGCGGCTGCTGTACTGGGCGCGTTGCGCGGAGCGCATCCTGGGCTCTACCGCCCACCAGGCCTGACCGGCCCGGGCCGGGTTTGATCCACCGCGCACCGCCGGGGCGCGGCGGATTCTTCGGCGCCTTCGGGCGCCTTTTTTGCGTCGGCTATTCGGGGTTTTCCCCAGTCATTCTCAGTATTCGGGAATAAAAAGTGGTTGAAGAACCATAAATTGATAATCTGCGCTCCGTTAGCTTGGAGCCAAATGTTGAAAGCGGATCACTCAGTCGGGGCAGGCGCGGATCGCGTGCTGTATGTGCTGGCCACCCTGGCCAGGCATGACGGCCCCCTCAGCATCGCCGCTTTGGCCGAGCAGACCGGCCTGGCGCAAAGCACCCTGTACCGGCAGGTGGCGCTGCTCAAGCGCTGGGGCTTCGTCGCCGAGCACGACGGCGAATACGGTCCCGGCCCGTTGTGCGTGCAACTGGCCTGGGGCTTTGACCAGTCCTCGTTCCTGATCCACGAAGCGCAGCCCGACATGACCGCGCTGGCCGCCGCCTCCGGCGAAACCATAGGCTTGCTGGTGGCGGTCAAGGACCAGGCGGTGTGCCTGGACATGATCGAAAGCCAGCATCCGCTGCGCTGCTCCTTCACCAAGGGGCGCGGCCTGCCGCTGGCGCGCGGAGCCTCCGCCAAGTCGTTGCTGGCCTTCATGCCGCTGGCCCGCCTGCAGGCTGCGCTGACGTATCTGGCGGCCGAGGCCGGCGTGGACGCCGGGCGCCTTGGGCTCGAGCTGGAAGCCATCCGCGCCCAGGGCTACGCCATGACCGACAGCGAGGTCGACGCCGGCGTCTGGGGCGTGAGCGTGCCGATCTTTCAACGCGCCAATCAGGCCGTGGCCTCGATCACGCTGATGGCGCCTTCGACCCGGGCCGCCCAACGGCCCGAGGCATTGACCGAAATGACCGTGGCCGCGGCCCGGCGCATCTCGGCGAAGTTGCAGGCTCATTGAGAGCACTTTTTTCTCCCACGCTCCACCGTACCCATCCGACCGCCGTATCCATATTCCTTAGAGGACCCACCATGACCACTCGCCGCACACTGCTGACCGCCGCCCTGACGCTGGGCCTCGCCTGGAGCGCCGGTCCGGCGTTCGCCCAGGAAACCATCCGCGCCGTGACCGACGCGACTTTCCCGCCGATGGAGTTCGTCAAGGACGGCAAGCGCACCGGCTTCGATATCGAACTGGTGGAAGCCCTGGCCGGCGCCATGGGCAAGAAGGTCGAATGGATCGACATCGACTTCAAGGGCCTGATTCCCGCCCTGCAGGCCGGCCGCGCCGACATCGCCGTGTCGGCCATCTACATCACGCCCGAGCGTGCCAAGGTCGTGGATTTCACCGACCCGTACTACGCGGGCGGCCTGGTCGTCATGACCAAGAAGGACGGTCCGGTCAAGACGCTGAAGGATCTGGACGGCCGCAAGGTGTCGGTGCAGGTGGGCACCAAGTCGGTCAACTATCTGAAGGAACACTACCCGGCGGTGCAGCGCGTGGAAGTCGAGAAGAACCAGGAGATGTTCAACCTGGTGCAGATCGGCCGCGCCGAAGCCGCGGTGACGGGCAAGCCCGCCGCCAAGCTGTTCGCCCAGAGCACGCCTGACCTGACGGTGCTGAACGACCAGATCACCACCGAGGACTACGGCATCGCCGTGCCCAAGAACAAGCCCGAGCTGACCCGTGAACTGAACGCCGCGCTGCAGAAGCTCAAGGCCGACGGCAGCTACCAGGCCATCGTCAACAAGTGGTTCGAGGCTCCCGCGAAATGAACCTGGATTTTTCTCCCGTCTTTGCCGACTTCGGCGCGCTGATCAATGGCGCCGTGGTCACCGTCGAGGTGACCGCGGGCGCCTTGCTGCTGGCCTGCGTCATCGGCCTGCTGGTGGGCGTGGGGCGCCTCAACCCGAAGCGCTACGTCATCTACAACCTGTGCAGCGTCTATCTGCTGCTGTTCCGCGGCACGCCCTTGCTGGTGCAGCTGTTCATCTGGTTCTTTGGCCTGCCGCACTTCGGCATCACCCTGCCGGCGTTCGCCTGCGGCGTGCTGGGCCTGGGCATGTACTCCGGCGCCTACGTGTCGGAAATCGTGCGCGGCGCGATCCAGTCGGTGGACCGCGGCCAGACCGAGGCGGCGCGCTCGCTCGGCATGTCGTCCGGCCAGGCCATGCGCATCATCGTGCTGCCGCAGGCAGTGGTGCGCATGATCCCGCCGCTGGGCAACGAATTCATCGCGCTGATCAAGAACTCGGCCCTGGTGTCGCTCTTGACGATCCACGACCTGATGCATGAAGGCCAGAAGATCATCAGCGTGTCCTATCGCTCGCTGGAAACCTATCTGGTAGTGGCGCTGATTTATCTGATCCTGACCACGGCCACCATGCTGGTGCTGCGCAAGGTTGAACACCGCCTGCGCGCGGGGGGGATGGTGCAATGAACTCCGCAATGAACTCTGCTGCGGCCCGGGCCGCGGACCCGCAAGAAATGATCCGCATCCGCGGCCTGCGCAAATCCTACGGCGACCACGAGGTCCTGAGCGGCATCGACTTCGACGTGCTGCCGTCCCAGGTGGTGGTGGTGATCGGGCCCAGCGGCTCGGGCAAGAGCACCTTGCTGCGCTGCTGCAACGGCCTGGAAGTGGCGCAAGCCGGCACCATCGACATCTGCGGCCAGACCTTGCTGGACCACGGCAAGCTGCTGCCCGAAGCCGAACTCAACCAGCTGCGCATGCAGGTGGGTATGGTGTTCCAGGGCTTCAACCTGTTCCCGCACCTGTCGGTGCTGGACAACGTCACGGTCGGTCCGCGCAAGCTGCGCGGCATGGGCCGCGAAGAAGCCCATGCCCTGGCCGCGGACCTGCTGGACAAGGTCGGCCTGGGCCAGAAGATGTCGGCCATGCCCGCCAGCCTGTCGGGCGGGCAGAAGCAGCGTGTGGCCATCGCCCGCGCCCTGGCCATGCAGCCCAAGGTCATGCTGTTCGACGAGCCGACCTCGGCGCTGGACCCGGAGTTGGTGGGCGAAGTGCTGCAGGTCATGAAGCTGCTGGCCAAGGAAGGCATGACCATGATGGTGGTCACGCACGAAATGGGCTTTGCCCGCGACGTGGCCGACATGGTGGCGGTGATGGACGGCGGTGTGATCCTGGAGTCCGGTTCGCCCGACGTGATCTTTACCCAGCCGCGCGAGGCGCGTACCCGCGAGTTCCTGCAGGCGGTGCTGAGCGCGGGGCAGGGGGCGGCATGAGCGTGGCGCAATTCGACAAAAGCCTGTGGAAGGCCCGCGACGACAGCGCCGAACAAGGCGACACGCGCCGCCTGGCGCATATCGTCGAAGCGGCCGCCGGCCAGGCCCGCAAGGGCGAGGCGGTGCTGCTGGGCTTTGCCTGCGACGCCGGCGTGGCCCGCAACCAGGGCCGCATCGGCGCGGCCGAAGGCCCGCAAGTCATCCGCAAGTTCCTGGCGGGCCTTCCGGCGCACGGCCTCACGCGCCTGCTGGACGCCGGCGACGTGGCCTGCGAGGGCGACCGGCTCGAGGACGCCCAGGAGCAGTTGGGCCTGCGCGTGGCCGAACTGATGGAGCAGGGCGCCCGACCGCTGGTGCTGGGCGGCGGCCACGAGATCGCCTGGGGCAGCTTCCAGGGCCTGGCGCGCTGGCTGGATGCCCGTGGCGACACGGAGCCCGTGCTGGTGCTGAACCTGGATGCGCACTTCGACCTGCGCACCGGGCGGCCCGGCAGTTCCGGCACGCCGTTCGACCAGATCTCGCGTTTTTGCGAGGAACGCGGCCGGGCCCTGCAATACGCCTGCCTGGGCGTATCGCGGCTGGCCAACACGCCGGCGCTGTACGCGCGCGCCGCCGAAGTCGGGGCCATCTGGGTCGAGGACCGCGACATGCAGGAGCGCCATCTGGCGGCCCGGCTGGCCAACGTCGACGCCTTGCTGGCGCGGGCGCGGCACGTCTACCTGACCATAGACCTGGACGTGCTGCCGGCGGCGGTCATGCCGGGCGTGTCGGCGCCGGCGCCCTATGGGGTGCCGCTGACGGTGATCGAGGAAATCGTGCTGCGGGTCAAGGCCAGCGGCAAGTTGCGACTGGCCGACATGGCCGAGTTCAATCCACGCTACGACCAGGACGGTCATGGCGCGCGGGCGGCGGCGCGCCTTGCCTGGCAGTTGTTGAGCGATTGAGCGGACCCGCCTTCATCCTTCGGATGGGGGGGGGCAGGATCAGGCGGGGCGGTTTCCTGGCAGGAAACCGCCCCGTTTTTCATCCCCCTTATGGCGGGTGGCAGGGCTTGCGGCTTATGGCTGGCAGGCTGGACGCTGCCGGCTTGGCGGCTTAGGATAAGGGCAGCATCAGGCTTCGGTTTGCGGCCCGTTCAATCGTCGCAACAGTAATGCGTCCCTAATTAAAATATTTTTGTTTTAAATGGGGACGATATGACTTTCGTGGATAAAATGGCGCAACTTTGTCAGGAGAGCCAGCTCATGTCTCAAACTCCCACCCACGCATTGCCGTCTTATCTGAACGCCGAGGACCTCGGCCCCTGGGGCAACTACCTGCAGCAAGTCGACCGGGTCACCCCGTATCTCGGTTCGCTGGCGCGTTGGGTCGAGACCCTGAAGCGCCCCAAGCGTTCCCTGATCGTCGACGTGCCGATCGAACTCGACAACGGCAGCATCGCCCACTTCGAGGGCTACCGCGTCCAGCACAACACCTCGCGCGGCCCCGGCAAGGGCGGCGTGCGCTTCCACCAGGACGTCACGCTCTCCGAAGTGATGGCGCTGGCGGCCTGGATGTCGATCAAGAACGCCGCGGTGAACCTGCCCTATGGCGGCGCCAAGGGCGGCGTGCGGGTCGACCCGCGCAAGCTGTCCGCTTCCGAACTCGAGCGCATGACGCGCCGCTACACCTCGGAAATCGGCGTCATCATCGGACCCTCCAAGGACATCCCGGCGCCTGACGTGAACACCAACGCCCAGACCATGGCCTGGATGATGGACACGTACTCCATGAACGAAGGCGCCACTGCCACCGGCGTGGTCACCGGCAAGCCGATCGCGCTGGGCGGCAGCCTGGGCCGCGTCGAGGCCACCGGCCGCGGCGTGTTCGTGGTGGGCTGCGAAGCCGCGCGCGACCTGAACATCGACGTGTCCAAGGCGCGCGTGGTGGTGCAGGGCTTCGGCAACGTGGGCGGCACCGCTGCCCGCCTGTTCCATGAAGCCGGCGCCAAGGTCATCGCCGCGCAGGACCACACCGGCACCGTCCACAACGCCGAAGGGCTGGACGTGCACAAGCTGCTGTCCTACGTATCGCAGCATGGCGGCGTGGGCGGCTTCTCCGGCGGCCAGGCCATGGACCGCGACGAGTTCTGGACGCTGGAAACCGAATTCCTGATCCCGGCCGCCCTGGAAAGCCAGATCACCGCTGCCAACGCCGCCAAGGTGCGCGCGAAGATCGTGGTGGAAGGCGCCAACGGCCCGACCACGCCCGAAGCGGACGACATCCTGGCCGAACACGGCGTCTATGTGGTGCCGGACGTGCTGGCCAACGCCGGCGGCGTGACGGTCAGCTACTTCGAATGGGTGCAGGACTTCTCCAGCTTCTTCTGGAGCGAGGACGAGATCAACCAGCGCCTGGAACGCCTGATGCGCGAAGCCTACGCCTCGGTGTCGCAAGTGGCCAAGGAACACAAGGTCACGCTGCGCACGGCGGCGTTCATCGTCGCTTGCACGCGCATCCTGCAAGCGCGCCAGGTGCGCGGCCTGTACCCCTGATACCCGATACGGCGGGGCGTCCCTGGACGCCGCGCCGAGGAGGGCAGGGAGACAAGAACCGCCCCGGCCGCGCCTGTCTGGCATGGCCGGTGGCAAAAACGGAAATCGCCCCGCAAGGGGCGATTTCCATTTGCGCGTCCGCACGCGCACCGCGCATGAATAGCACATCGACATTGCAGGCCTGCGGGTGCCGTGGCCTTGCTGGCGGGCTGTCGGCATGGCGCGACATTCAGCGCCTTTTTCACGGCCTAGGGGATTTCCCAACTTGCGTAACCAGAACTGACATATTGCGTCCCTAGAATCCGTTCCTGCCATGCGCCGGGCGCGCCGCACGCGATGCGTGCCAGCCCGGATGCGCATGTCTGTTCAATCAATGGGAATTTGCAATGAAAAAGACTTTGTTCGTCACCGCCATGCTGGCCGCGTTCGGCGCAACGGCGCAAGCGGAGACCTCGGTGACGCTGTACGGCTTGATCGACACCGGTATCGGCTACCAGCGCATCAAGGGTGATGGCTACCATGAGTCCAAGGTTGGCATGGTCAACGGCGTGTCCAGCGGTTCGCGCTGGGGCCTGCGCGGCGCCGAGGACCTGGGCGACGGCCTGAGCGCCGTGTTCACGCTGGAAAGCGGCTTCAACTCGGCCAACGGCACGTCGGGCCAGAGCAGCCGCCTGTTCGGCCGCCAAGCCACCATCGGCCTGAAGAGCACCTCGTGGGGCCTGTTGGAACTGGGCCGCCAGACCAACATCGCCTCGAAGTACTTCGCCGCGATCGATCCGTTCGGCGGCAGCTACGGCCAGGCCAACATTGGCGTGGCCTTCAGCGCCGCCAACACGGTCCGCTACGACAACATGGTGCAGTACTCGACGCCGTCGTTCAGCGGCGTGCAGTTCGGCATCGGCTACTCGTTCAACGCCGCCGACACGACCGCCGCGCAAACCGGCTTCAAGACCGCCGACAACACCCGCGCCATCACGGCCGGCCTGCGCTATGTCAGCGGCCCGGTGAACGTGGCGCTGACCTATGACCAGCTGAACCCCGCGAACCAGTTGAACACCGACGCCACGCCCAAGTCGTGGATGATCGGCGGCTCGTACGACTTCGAAGTGCTGAAGCTGGCGCTGGCCTACGGCCAGACGCGCGACGGCTGGTTCACCGGCCAGGGCGCCAACGCCTTCGGCAGCGGCAGCCCCGAAGCCAAGGGCTTCGGCACCAACGTGGCGGTGTCGGGCTTCAAGGCCAACTCCTACCTGGTGGGCTTGAGCGTGCCGATCGGCGGCGCCAGCAACATCCTGGCTTCGTGGCAGCGCGCCGATACGGATAGCACCAAGCTGACCGGCGACGACGCCACCATGAACATCTACAGCCTGGGCTACACCTACAACCTGTCCAAGCGCACCAATCTGTACGCCTTGGGTTCGTATGCCACCAACTTCGCGTTCACCGACGGCGTGAAGAGCACCGTGGCCATGGTGGGCGTGCGTCACCGCTTCTAAGACGCAAGGCGCGCAAGGGCGGCGCGTCAGCGTCGCCCTGCCGCCGCGGTTGCACTGAGCGGACTGGGCGTCTTACCCGGCCACAGACGCGAAAAAAGCGGCCACCTCCCTAGCTCCATCCTCAGTCCGCTCAACCGAACCCCGGTTTGATGCCGTACCGAACGCCCGCGTAGACCGCGGGCGTTCCCGCATGCGGCTTATGCGGCAGGCAGCAGTTCAGGCTTCAGGATCCCGCGCAGTTCCGAATAGGGAATGCTCAGCTCGGGTTCGCCATGCGAGTACGGCGCGATGGAATAGGCGTCGTACTTGACCACGATGCCGTCGCGCGTCAGCGCGTAGTTGTCGCTTTCCTGGAACGGCCACATCTTGTTGTAGGCCGCCGGATCGCGGCGCGCATCGGGATTGCTGGCCAGCCATTTGGCATGCGCCTGCCGCAACGCCGCCACGTATTGCGCATGGCGACCCGGTATCAGCGCTTCTTCCAGGCTCATCACGCGGCCATGGCTGCGCTCCCAGTTCAGGTACTGGGTGGCGGGGATGCCATGCGCGGCGCCGGTCAGGAACTGTTCGGTATGTAGTTCGACCGCCACGATGTCGCCCACCGTGTCCTTCACGCTGGCCTTGAAATAGGTGGCGTCGCGCGCGCGCGCCACCGACCAGAAGTACTGCGTGTACTCGGACAGCGTGTCGTAGGGGCCGCGGCGGTTGGCATCGGTGCCGGTCATGTAGGCCAGCACGTGGTCCACCAGCGCGGTGAGCTTGGGGATGCCCGGGAAGGCGACGCTGTCGATTTCGATGCGCGGGCAGTCGCCCTCGCAGCCCGGTTTGCTAGACGCCCACTTGATGCGCTCGGTGGACAGGTCGCCGACTTTTTCCGGCGTGGACGCCGAGGCCGGGCCCTGCGTGGCCAGCGTGATGTCGGCCGGCGGCGTGCTGCTGCAGCCCGCCAGCGCCAGCAGGGCTGCGCCCAGGATGAGACCGCTTATCGCGCCTTGCGGCGTGAATGTGCGACGCATTGAAACTACCTCCAGAAAATCGGTGCCGGGCGGTTCAAGGCACCACGCCGGTCCATTCGGGCGTGGCGAACTTCTCGGCCGCCTGCGCCTGCGCGCGGGCCAGGGTGTCGCTGCCTATCTGCCCCGGGGTGAGACGGTGCAGGCCGGCAAAAGTTTCCACCATGCGGCCGATGATGACTTCGCGCGACAGCCCGGTCTGGGTGCGCAAAGGGTCGACGCGCTTCTTGGCGCTGGTGGTGCCTTTGTCCGACAGCTTCTCGCGGCCGATGCGCAGGACTTCGACCATTTTATCCGCGTCGATGTCGTAGGACATGGTGACGTGATGCAGCACCGCGCCGCCGCGGCGGGCTTGCGCAGCGCCGCCGATCTTGCCGATGTCGGAGGCAATGTCGTTGAGCGGCTGGTACCAGGCCTTGATGCCCAGTCCCTGCAAGGCGGTCAGCACCCAGGCGTCCAGGA
Organism: Achromobacter sp. SD115; assembly: GCF_017355315.1. NCBI lineage: Bacteria > Pseudomonadati > Pseudomonadota > Betaproteobacteria > Burkholderiales > Alcaligenaceae > Achromobacter > Achromobacter sp. SD115. Next base: position 62,577 of record NZ_JADIJM010000007.1, read on the forward strand.
AGGCGTAGGACTCCTGGAAGCTCATGCCGTGCACCAGCGCCTGAGGCGCGCTGAGCGAATAGGTGATGGAGTTGCCGGGTTCCATGAACATGGCGCCGCCGCCGCTGACGCGGCGCACGACCTGGATGCCGTGGCGGTGCGCGCCTTCGGGGTCGACTTCGTTCTTGAGCGATTGAAAGCGGCCGATCACGACCGCGGGCGCGGCCCATTCCCAGATGCGCAGGGTGGGCGGGCGCAGGCCGGCGCCGACTTCATCAGTGATGACGGCGTCCAGCGCCATGTGCAGCACCGGGTCTTGCGGCCCTTCATGGATCAGTTGCCAGTCGTAGTCGTTCCAGTCGGTGCGCGTCATGCCAGCGCCCTCCGCAGCACCACGGCGACGGCTTCGGCCGAGAAGCCGAACATTTCGGCATCGGCGGGCAGGGCCGATTGCACGGCCAGCGCCAGTTCCAGTTCGCCGGCGTCGGCCGGCAGGCCGTTCAGGCCGCTATTGATGGCGTCCAGGGCCTCGGGCGGTTCAAGAAAAAAATCGCCGCTGATGCGCACGTCGGCCAGGCGGCCATCGCGCACTTCCAGATCCGCGACGACCAGTTTGCCGCCGGGGACTTTGTATTCGCCATGCATGGGCGCTCCTTGCTGTATCAGTGCCAAAAACTACAGGCTGAGCTTCATGCCGTCGTGGCTGGCCTTGAAGCCCAGGCTTTCATAGAACCTGCGCGCATCGGGCCGGGCGCGGTCGGTGGTCAGTTGCACCAGGCTGCAGCCCTGGATGCGGCATTGCTCGATCGCCCATTCGAACATCTTGCGTCCGAGGCCGGCGCCGCGCGACGACGAGGCGATGCGCACGCTCTCGATCTGCCCGCGCCACTGGCCCAGCCGCGACAGGCCGGGTATGAACGATAACTGCAAACAGCCGACCAGGTTCGAACCCTGTTCGACCACGGCCAGGAATTGATTGGAGTCCTGGCCGATTGCGGCAAAGGCGGCAGCATAGCGCGGGTCCAGCGGCAGCGCGGGATTCTCGCGCGTGGCGCCGAGTTCGTCGTCGGCCAACAGGGCGACGATGCCAGGCAGATCCCCCAGTCGAGCGCGGCGGAAAACCAGTTGCGGGTCGGGCATGGCGGCTCCTTCAGCGCGCGACGTTCTGAGCGGTCTGGCCGAACAGGATGCGACGCGATTCCTCGTCGCCGACGGACGGCGCGGTATTGATGGTGTCGGCCAGCGCATAGGCGCGCTGCGTGGCGGGGCGCGCCGCGATGGCGTCGAACCAGCGCTTCAGGTGCGGAAAGTCGTTCAGGTCCTGGCCCTGCTTGGCGTGCGGCACGATCCAGGGATAGGCCGCCATGTCGGCGATGGAATAGTCGCCGGCGACGAATTCGCGGTCCGCCAGGCGCTTGTTCAGCACGCCGTAGAGGCGGTTGGTTTCCTTGACGTAGCGGTCAATGGCGTAGGCGATGCGCTCTTGCGCGTAGCCCGAGAAATGGTGGTTCTGGCCGGCCATGGGGCCCAGGCCGCCCATCTGCCAGAAAAGCCACTGCGACACTTCGGCGCGGCCGCGCAGGTCGGCGGGCAGGAAGCGGCCGGTCTTCTCGGCGAGATACAGCAGGATGGCGCCCGACTCGAACAAGGAAATCGGCGCACCGCCGCCAGCGGGCGCCTGGTCGACGATGGCCGGAATGCGGTTGTTGGGGGCGATGGCCAGGAACTCGGGCTTGAACTGATCGCCGCGGCCGATGTTCACCGGATGGATCTTGTAGGGCAGGCCGGTTTCTTCGAGGAACAGCGTGATCTTGTGGCCGTTGGGGGTGGTCCAGTAGTAGAGATCGATCATGGGATGTCCTGTGCGTTGCGCCGGCGGCGGCCGGCGCAGGGAAAAGCCATGATAGCGGGGCCGGGTTCGCGGCGGCCCCAATAACCGGGGGGCGGGTACGGATTTGTCCCTTGGGCGTTCCCCGGCCTGTCAGCCGGTTTTCAGGCCGCGCCGGCGCGCGGCCGGCCAGGCATGCGCCAGGTCCAGTTCAGGCTGACGCCCGCCGCCGCCACGAAGATCATGGCCACGCCGGCGATCTGCGTGGCGTCCATGCGATGCCCGTAGACCACGAAGTCCAGCAGGATGGCCACGGCAGGATAGATGAAGCTGAGTGCGGCGGTGGAGGTGGTCGGCAGCTTCTGGATGGCCGAGTACATGAGGATGTACATCAGGCAGGTATGGATCAACCCCAGCGCAACCAGATAGCCCCATTGCAGCGGCGCGGCGGGCAGGGCGTTGAAGTCCGCCATGGGCAGCAGCATCACGGCGCCTAGCGTGACCTGCACCAGTGCCAGGACCTGGGGCGGAATGTGCTTGAGCCGCTTGACGATGATGGCGGTGACCCCATAGAGCGCCGCCGCGCCCAGCCCCAGCATCAGCCCAGACAGATAGGCGCGGCCATCGGCGCCGCCGGCGTCGGACAGGCGCAGCACCAGCATCAGGCCGGCAAAGGCCAGCACCGACCACGCCAGCTTGCCGCGCGTGGGCCGTTCGCCCAGGAACAGCACGCCCAGGCCGATCAGGAAAAACGGCTGCACGTTATAGACCGCGGTGGCCAGCGAAATGGACGCCAGCCGGTAGGCAGAAAACAGCAGCACCCAGTTCAGCACCAGCGCGGCGCCGGCCGCCAGGGCCAGCGCCAGCGTGCGGGCGGTGAACAGGCCGGGCTTGAGCAGGCCGCGCGCCCAGCAATACAGGAACAGCGACAGGGCGCCGAACACGCAGCGGAAGAAAACCACGTTCCAGGCGCTCTGGCCCGACTCCAGCACGAACACCCCGAGGGTGCCGGACAAGGTCATCGCGGCGGCCATCTGGGCCAGGCCCACGCGTTCTGATGAGGGGTTCATGAGGGTTCTCCAGGGGCCTCGCGGCCACGATATTCGATGGAGAAATTATCCCAGGCGGATCACGCTGGTTATATGATCATGATGTGGTGAATCGATTCCGAAACCTTTGTTTAGGTGGAATTTATGCAAAACGACCTAAAAAGTGAAAACCCGGTCCTGGATGGTATCGATCGCCGTCTGGTGGAGACGCTGACGGCCAACGCCCGCACCACCACGGCCGACCTGGCGCGCCAGGTCGGGATGTCCGCGCCCAGCGTGGCGGACCGCCTGCGCAGGCTGGAAGAGTCGGGCGTGATCCGCGCCTATACCCTGGACGTGGACCCGGTGGCGCTGGGCTACACCTTGGAGGCCATCGTCCGCATCCGTCCCTTGCCCGGGCAGTTGCGCCACGTGGAAGGCCTGATCCAGCAGATTCCGGAATTCGTCGAGTGCGACAAGGTCACGGGCGACGACTGCTTCATCGCCCGCGTGGTGCTGCGCTCGATCTCGCACCTGGACGGCATCCTGGAGCGCGTGACCGAGTTCGCGGAAACCAACACCGCCATCGTCAAGGCGCACACGGTGCGCCGCCGGCTGCCGCCGCTGCGATGAAGCCCGCTCAGACCGGCGCGGACAGCGCTTTTTCGATGTCGTCCCGGATGCCGGCTGGCGTGTCGGTGGGCGCGTAGCGCTTGATGACCTGGCCGTCGCGGCCCACCAGGAATTTGGTGAAGTTCCACTTGATGCCCTCGGTGCCGAAGACGCCGGGCTTTTCGCCCTTGAGCCAGCGGTACAGCGGATGGGCGCCGTCGCCGTTGACGTCGATCTTGGCGTAGAGCGGGAAGGTAATGTCGTACTGCGTGCTGCAGAAATTGCGGATCTCGGCTTCGTCGCCGGGTTCCTGGTGGCCGAACTGGTCGCAGGGAAAGCCCAGCACGGCGAAACCGTCGTCGTGGAACGAGCGGTAGAGCTCTTCCAGGCCGGTGTATTGGGGCGTGAAGCCGCACTTGGAGGCCACGTTCACCACCAGCAGCACGCGGCCGCGGTAGGTGTCCAAGGACTGTTCCGTGCCGTCGATGGCGCGGGCGGAGAAATCGTAGAGGGTGCTCATGCGTGCTCCTTGGATCAGGCGTCCGAACGCGAGGGCGTCAGCGCACCGGCTTGTTGTCCAGCGAGTGTAGCCCCGGCGCCGCGGCCGTAGTAGCGCGTGCCCCACAAGGTCAGCAGCAGGACGGCGGCGGTGATGCCGGCCGACATCCAGGGCAGGTCCGTCAGCGGCAGGCCATGGCCCAGTGCCAGGCTGCCCAGCCAGGCGCCGCCCGCATTGCCGAGGTTGAACGCGCCCTGGTTCAGGGTCGAGGCCAGGTTGGGCGCGTCGGCTGCCTGGTCCACGATCAGCATCTGCAGCAACGGCACCACGGCAAAGCCCAGCACGCCCCAGATGAAGGTCACGGCCAGCATGGGCGCCAAGGCGTGGATGGCCTGGCTCAGCGCCAGGAACACCAGCAGCAGGCCGAGGAAAATGCGGCGCAGCGACAGTTCCAGGTTGCGGTCGCCCAGCTTGCCGCCCAAGGTGCTGCCCACCGTCAGCGCCACGCCGAAGAGCAGCAGCACGCCGGTCACGCCGCGCTCGGACACGCCGGTCACTTCGCGCAAGAGCGGCGCGATGTAAGTGAGCACACAGAACAGCGCGGCGGACGCCAGCACGCTGGCGGCCAGCGGCCAGACCACGCGCACGTCGCGCAGCACCTTGAATTCGCGCAGGATGTTGCCGGGCTGCATGGGGATGCGCGCCGGCAGCCAGGCGGCCAGCGCCGCCACGGCCGCCAAGCCGATGCCGCTGACCACCCAGAAGGTCGAGCGCCATCCGGCCACCTGGCCCAGCGCCGTGCCCAACGGCACGCCCAGCACGTTGGCCAGCGTCAGCCCCGTGAACATCAGCGCGATGGCGCTGGCGCGCTGGTTGCGCGGCACCAGGTCCGCGGCCACCACGGCGCCCAGGCCGAAGAAGGCGCCATGGCAGAACGCCGTGAACACGCGCGCGGCCATCAGCAGTCCGTAGTTCGGCGCCAGCGCGCACAGCAGGTTGCCCACCACGAAGGTGCTGGCCAGCCCGATTAGCGTGGCCTTGCGCGGCAGCCTGGCGGTGATGATGGCCATGATGGGCGCGCCTATCACCACGCCCATGGCGTAACCGGTGATCAGCAGGCCGGCGACGTCGATGCTGACCTGCAAGTCCGCGGCGACGTTGGGCAGGAGGCCCATGATGACGAACTCGCTGGTGCCGATGCCGAAAGCGGCAGCGGCAAGTGCGATGAGGTGCAGGGGCATGGGAGAGGAGGCCGGCAATTGGGGGAAGGTCCGGCGGCAAAGAAGAGGCAAGGGCGGAATTCTAGGACAGCGTGGCGCGGGCGCTTGCGGAAGGCCCTATTGCAAATAAGGGTATACCCGGGGTTTTGGGGCGCCGTCGGGGCCATGTCCTGCGCCGGCTGCCGCGCCGCCAAGGGCTTGCGCCGCACGGGGCCATTGCCCGGATTCGCAAGCGACCGTCCTATCATGTGGCATCGGATCGAAATGCGCGCGCCTGTAGGAGAGATTGGCAATGGAAGGAATGATCGAACGCCTGGAAGCGATGCTGGCCAAGGGCACGGACAATATGCTGCTGCGTTTCTCCTTGGGCAAGGCCTATGCGGAGCAGGATTGTTTCGCCGACGCCGAGCCCCATCTGCGCGCGGCGCTGGCGTTCGATCCCGCCTATTCGGTGGCCTGGAAATGGCTGGGCAAGGCCTGCCTGGGACAGGGCGACAAGAGCGGCGCGCGCGCCGCCTGGGAGTCGGGCCTGCAGGCCGCGCAGGCGCGCGGCGATCAACAGGTGGTGAAGGAATTGCAGGTGTTCATCAAGCGCCTGGACAAGGAAGCCGCGGCCGGCGGCTGAAAGCGCACGGCGCGGCAAACGTTGCGCGGGGCATTCCCGCAATAGGCCTAGCTGGCCTGACGCGCGGGCAGCGGCTGGGTGCGCGCGAGCCGGAACACTTCGATGGCGTGGCGCAGGTCCTCGGTCCCGGCGGGCTGCACGCCGCGCTCCGCCGCCGTTTCCGGCGCGTCCGCAATGCCGCTGTGCACATCGCGGGCCAGACCGACCAGGTTTCTGCGCGTGGCCTCCAGCGAAAACCGCAGCGCGCCGGTTTCATCGTCGGGATTGCCGGGCGCCAGCGGCGTACCCAGATTGCCGGCGGCGATCTGCCGCGTGAAGTCGGTGGCGGTGGCCAACAAGCCGGAAAGCGTGCGGGCGTAGGCCCAGCCCGATGCGAAGATCAGGCTGGAGCCGCCGGCCAGCACGGCGGCCGCCAGGGCCAGTTGTTCACCATCCAGGTTGGCCGCCATGCCGTGCAGCGCGAAGCCGCCTGCGGCCAGGAACAATGCGGACGACAGCCCCGCCCAGGTCAGCATGCGCGTGCGTACGCCGGCCGCACGCCAGTCGCGCAAGCGCGCCAGCAAGCCTCCCGGAAGGATCCGCCCCGCGCTCAGCCGCAAGCCGCCCGTGATGCCGGTGCGCAGGCGCCGGTAGGCGCTGTCGGCGGTCTCGATCTGGGCGCGCGTCGGCTTGACGCGCACGCAGGCATAGCAGACGGTCACGCCGCGCTCCATCACCGGGGTGATGCTGGCCAGCGACCAATAGTGGCCGCCATGCTTGCGCCGGTTCTTGATCACGCCGGTCCAGGACTTGCCGCGTTGTATGGTGCGCCACAGGTCGTCGTAGGCGGCCAGCGGCATGTCGGGATGGCGCATGGTGTCATGGCCTTTGCCCATCAGGTCGGCTTGCGTGTAGCCGCTGACCTCCAGGAACGCGGGGTTGGCATAGATGATGCGGCCGCGCGCGTCGGTGCGCGTGATGAGGCACTGCTCGTCGTGCAGCGTGTATTCCTGGTCGTGGACCTGCGGATGGTCGCGCATGCTGTGTCGTCCTGCGATCGGCGTTGGCGGGGAGTCGCAGACCGATCATCCGGGACGCGGCAGGAATCGGCGTTGACCTAGGTCAAGCGGCGCCCACGCCGTTCTCGCGTGCCGCCGAGGCCGGGTGCCTCGGGCGGAGCGCCTCAGGCGGGGGGCAATCCACCAAACGCCTCCAGCGCGCGCAGCCGGCTCTGGGCCAGATCGACGATGGCCAGCGGATAGCCGGCCCCCGCGCGCTCCATCGGGCTGGGATCGTGGATGGCGCGGCTGTCCAGATGCGCCAGTTCCGGCAGCCATTCGCGCAGGAACACGCCGGCGGGATCGAATTTACGCGACTGCGACAACGGATTGAAGATGCGGAAGTAGGGTACCGCGTCCGCGCCCGTGGACGCGCTCCATTGCCAGCCGCCGTTGTTGGCGGCGAGGTCGCCGTCCACCAACTGCGCCATGAACCAGGCTTCGCCCAGCCGCCAGTCGATCAGCAGGTTCTTGGACAGGAACATGGCCGTCACCATGCGCAGACGGTTGTGCATCCAGCCCAGCGCCAGAAGCTGCCGCATCGCCGCGTCGACGATGGGAATGCCGGTCTGGCCTTGCTGCCAGGCGCGCAGGTCGTCCGGCGCATCGCGCCAGGGTACGGCGGCGGTCTCCGGCTTCATGGGCTGGTGCATGGACAGCGCAGGGTGTGCGGCCAACAGATGCTGGTAGAACTCGCGCCACAGCAGCTCGTTGATCCAGGTGGCCGCGCCGCGCTTGCCGCCGTCCACTTCGCCGTGATTGGCCGCTAGCGCCGCGCGCAGGGCCTGGCCCGGCGACAGCACGCCCGCCGCCAGATAGGGCGACAGGCAGCTGGTGGCGGGCAGCGAGGGAAAGTCGCGTTGCTCCTGATAGGCGTCGATGACGCCATCGGCAAACGCTTCGAGCCGTTCGCTGGCCGCATCCTCGCCGGCGGGCCACAGCGCGCGCACGGGGGCGGCGGGTGCCTCGAAACCCTCGAAGGCCGCGGGCAGCGGGTCCGCCGGCCACGGCGGCGGCGTCTGGGCGCGCGGCGCGGGCAGCGCCCGCAGCGGCGCCGTACGCAGGCGTTCGCGGCAGGCCCGCGCGTACGGCGTATAGACGCGGTAGCACTCGCCCTTGCCGGTCAGCACGGTGCCGGGCCGCAGCAGCGAGGCGCCGTGATGCAGCGTCCACTCCACGCCCTGGCTTTGCAGGCGGGCCGCGACCGCGGCATCGCGGCGGCGCTCGTTGACGGCCCATTCGGCGTTGGCGTGGACCTGGCCGATGGCGTGGGTGCGGCAGAAATCGGCCAGCGCATCCGGCGCGTCGCTCCAGTCAGGCACGGCCAGCAGCCGCAGCGGAATGCCCAGGCGGCCGAGTTCCCGCGATAGTTCGCGCAGATTGCGCAGCCAGAAATCGACCTTGGCCGGCGCGTCGCCGTGCAGCCGCCATTGGCCGGGCGCGGCCAGAAACAGGGCGGTGACCGTGCCGGCTTCGGCGGCCGCGGCCAGGGCGGGATTGTCGTGCGCGCGCAGGTCGGTGCGCAGCCAGAGCAACGTGTTCATGGGCGGTCCAGGGCAGGAGGGCGGCGCGCGGGCCGGCGAGGCTGGCATTCTATATTGCGCCGTCCGCGCGGCCGCGCCGGCAGGGCGCGCTTGGAAGACGATGTAAAAACTACGAGTAGATGTGTCCTTGCCTGCAGAGGCCCGCGCAGCGGGCCTCGCAGGGGAATTCGCGCGGCGCGGCCCAATCGCGGCGCTTCGCGGTCAAACCATGAAACACGCTGGCACGCCGGGTATATTGACGCGGCCTGGGCCCCGCCATGTAATTCAGATAAACGACTAGAGCAAGATGAACGCTATGGGAAATCTGATGGACCTACGCCCGTCTTTTCTGAGGGGCCGCACACCCGCAGGCAATTCGTCCCGCGACGTTTTGCAAAAGCTCTGGCGCTCGGTGGATCTGCCCGATGACTCGCTGGACCACGTGGTGTTGACTGGCGCCGACCCGGTACTCCCAACGTCCTTTGCCGTCGGCACGGCGGCGCAGGCCAGCATGGCCGCGGCCGCGCTGGCCGCGGCCGAAATCTGGAATTTGCGCGGCGGCGCCAGGCAGCAGGTCGGCGTCGACATGCTGCATGCGGCGCAGGAGTGCCGCAGCCACTACACCATCAACGGCGTCACCCCCAATCCCTGGGACCCCATCACCGGCCTGTACCGCTGCGGCGACGGCGGCTGGGTCCGCATTCACGCCAATTTCGCCCATCACCGCGATGGCGCCCTGGCGCTTTTGGGCTGTCCTGTCGGTGAAGACACCTCCCGCGCAACGGTGGAGCGCGCCCTGAGCCGCTGGAAGGCCCTGGACTTCGAACAGGTGGCTGCCGATGCGGGCTTGCCGGTGGCGGCCATGCGCAGCTTCGACGAATGGGACCGCCATCCGCAAGCCACGGCGGTGGCCGCGCAACCCTTGCTGACCATCGAGCGCATCGGCGAGGCCGATCCTCGGCCCTTGCCCAAGTACGGCAATGGCGCCCGGCCGCTCAAGGACATCCGCGTGCTGGACCTGACCCGCATCATCGCCGGTCCCGTATGCGGACGGGCGCTGGCCGCGTACGGCGCCGACGTGATGCTGCTGAACTCGCCGCACCTGCCCAACATCGACAACATCATCGACACCAGCCGCGGCAAGCTGTCCGTGCAGGCCGACCTGGATACGGCCGACGGCCGCATCGCACTGGGCAACCTGTTGCGCAGTGCGCACGTGTTTGTACAGGGCTACCGCCCCGGCGCCATGGCCGCGCTGGGCTTCGGCCCGCAGGACGCGGCGCGCATCCGCCCTGGCATTGTCTACGTGTCGCTGTCGGCCTATGGCGACAAAGGTCCCTGGGCAGGTCGCCGCGGTTTCGATTCCTTGGTGCAGACCGCCACCGGCTTCAATCATGCCGAGGCGCAGGCTGCGGGCCAGGACGAACCCAAGCCCATGCCCTTGCAGATCCTGGATCACGTCTCGGGCTACCTGATGGCCTTCGGCGCGCAGGTCGCGCTGGCGCGGCAGGCGACCGAAGGCGGCAGCTGGCATGTGCGCGTGTCGCTGGCGCAAACCGCGCATTGGCTGCGCGGCCTGGGCCGGGTCGAGGGCGGCCTGGCCTGTCCGATGCCGGGCTTCGAAGGCTTGCTGGAAACCGAGCCCTCCGGTTTCGGGGAACTGGTGGCCTTGCGGCACGCCGCGCAGTTCTCGGCAACCCCGGCCCGCTGGACCCGTCCGTCCAGCCCGCCGGGTACCCATCCTCCGGTCTGGCCGTTCAATTAGGGCCGCGGGCGCGCTCCAGCGCGCCATGAGGCGCTTGCTTCAGGGGCGGGCGGCCTCTCCGGGCCGGGGATGCTTCTACGGTTCCGTCCCACTTTGACCCAAGCGCCGTAACACGGCCCGCTGGGCGTTGTCTGTTCGACACGACCCGCGTTTCCCGCGTTCAGCCATGCCTGAACCGCCTCCATTGCCTTTTCCCCCGCTAGTCCTGCCTGGCGTCCGCTGTGCGCGGAGTGATCTGGTATTCAGGTTTTCTGTTGTTGATTCAATAAATTACATATTGATATCAGCAGTCATATAAATAGCATGTCGTCATATTTTGTCATTTTTTAAATAACAACACGAACCCCCTCGGGCAGGCTCGCTGCGAGCGCGCATGCGATTTCGTCCTGGATCTGAGCCAGAACGGATTCGCCCATGCCGCCATTCAGTAGTTTGGCGACCTTGTCTGGCCGGAACACCCCCGGCCCGCGGGATTCTTCAAGACAAGGTCATGACGATGCTGAAACCAACCAAGTCATTTGCTTGGCGGACATCGGCCGCAGGCCAAGCCAGAAAGGCGCTTTGCATGGCGCTTTCGGTTTTCCTGCTGTTCCAGGGATGCGCGGCGCCGCTGGCCGGCGAACTGCGCAAGCCGCTGCCCCGTTCCGAACGCAACGCGCCATCCAGGACCGCCAGGGTGGAAGCGGCCGCGGAAACGCCGCACCCGGATGCCGCGCAGGCGCGGAGCCGGGCCGCTGGCACGCTGGATCCCGCGCCCGATCTGGAAGGGCGTCCCTTGCCTGCCAATCCCGATCAAATGGCCAGCGACGACGCCAGGTCGCTGGCCAGCGGCAAGGCCACCGGCGTAGCGAAGCAGGCGGCGGAAAGCTGGCTGGGCCAGTTCGGCACCGCCAGACTGGACCTGCTGGGCAGCTTCCATGGTGGTGCCCTGGACATGCTGTTCCCGCTACACGATTCTGGGACGGGTCTGATTTTTTCCCAGTTCGGCGCACGGCGGACCAACCTGCTGCAAGAGTCCTATCGAACCACGGTCAACCTTGGGCTGGGATATCGTCATTTCGCCGACGGTTTCATGGTCGGCGGCAACGCCTTCCTGGATCAAGACGTTTCGCGCGGCCATCGGCGGCTGGGCCTGGGCGGCGAATGGTGGGCGGACTATCTCAAACTCAGCATGAACGGCTACTTCCGGCTGAGCGACTGGAAGCGTTCGCCCGATGCGCGGGACTACCAGGAGCGTCCGGCCAGCGGCTGGGACATCAGGACCGAAGGCTATCTGCCCCGGTATCCACAGTTGGGCGGCAAGTTGATGTTCGAGAAGTACTACGGCGATGAGGTCGGCTTGTTCGGCGCCAGCAACCGGCAAAGGAATCCCCGCGCCTGGACCCTGGGCGTGTCCTATACGCCGGCGCCGGCCATCACTCTGGGTTTGGACCATCGCATGGGGCAGGGCGGAAAGTCCGACACGAGCTTCAAGCTGGGCGTGAAGTACGCGATAGGCGTGCCCTTGGCCAAGCAGCTGGAGCCGGGCGGCGTCGCGAGCAGCCGCCAATTGGCCGGCATGCGCATGGACCTCGTCGAGCGCAATAACGAAATCGTCCTGGAATACAAGAAAAACGCCCCGCTGACGATCCAGCTGCCATCGGCCACCAGAGGCTATCCGCAGACGGTGCTCAGTTTTCCGGTGACCATCGTCGGCGCGGGCGAGGCACCCACGGTCGAATGGTCCGGTTCGGCGGCGCCTTTTGCCATGCCCTATGCCGGCGGCGCGTCAGGGGCGATGACGCTGCCTGCCTACAATATCGCCGGCGTCAACACTTATCGCCTGACGGCAACGGCCATCGATGCGCACGGACGGAAAATCAGTTCGAACGTCATGGAGGTAAGCGTCAATCCGCTCAGCCTCAGCGTCGCGCGCTCGAAAGCCGTGGCCCTGGCCGACGGCATGGACAGCGTCAGGTTTACGGCCCAGGTTCGCGGCGTCCAGGCGGAACCCATGGCCGGACGCGCCATTGCATGGACCTTGCGCGGGCCCGGCGCCATCAAGGAATCTTCGGACCGGACCGATGCGGACGGACTGGCGTTCGTCATGGTCAGCAGCCAGGTCGCGGCCATGGTCGAAGTCGAGGCAACGGAAGCTCAAGGCTTCAAGGGCCGCAGCGAGGCCGAATTCCTTGCAGCGCCAAGTTCGGCGAACGTCGCGCAGCTCGATGTGACTCCAGCGTCCATCCTTGCGAACGGCCGGGACAAGACCGTGCTGGCGGCGACAGTCAAGGATGGCAAGGGCAACGCGGTAGGCGCGGGGGTGGCGGTCAATTGGACGGCAACCGGCGGCCGGCTTTCCAGCGGCAGCAGCAATACCGACGCCAGCGGCGTGGCGGTGGCGGAACTGCTTTCCGCCACCGTTCCGGGCACATCGGACATCACCGCCAAGGCTGGGGTCGATGATCCGGGGAAGACGAGGTCCGTGGATTTCCTGCTCGACGCATCCGATGCGAAGGTCGTGCTGCTCACGTCTGCCAAGACCACAGCCCTGGCCAACGGTATTGACATCGTGACTCTCACAGCCACCGTTGCCGACGGCCGGGGCAATCCGGTGGGCGCGGGCATCGCCGTCAACTGGGGCGCCAGCCTTGGCACACTGAGCGCCGCCTCCAGCAGCACCGATGCGAACAGCCAGGCCACGATCGTGCTGACGGCGCCCACCGTGGCGGGCGTGGCGACCGTCAGCGCCAGGGGCGCAAGCGGCGATGCGGGCAAGGCTGCTGCGATCGCCTTCGTGGTGGATCCCTCAAGCGCCCGTGTGGTCCTGCTTGCGCCCAGCGAGGCCAGCGGCGTGGCCAATGGCACGGATGCCCTGGTTTTCACCGCCACGGTTGAAGATGGCCGTGGCAATCCTGTCGGCGCCGGCGTCACCGTCAACTGGACCGCCAATCTGGGTGTCATCGCCTCCGCCAGCGTCACCAACGCCAATAGTCAGGCAACGGTGCTGCTGACCGCGCCCATCGTCCCCGGCGTGGCGACCATTACTGCCAAGGCTGCGGATGGCGATGCTGGCAAGACGGCCTCGGCCGTCTTCGCCGCCGACGTGCTGAGGGCGCGCGTGGCCGTCCTGACGCCAAGCAAGACCAGCGGCTTGGCCAATGGCACCGACACCGTCACGCTCACGGCCACAGTCGATGATGGCCGCGGCAGTCCGGTGGGGGCGGGCGTCGCCGTTAATTGGACCACCGATCGGGGCACCATTGCCGCCGCCAGCGTCACCAACGCCAGCAGCCAGGCTACGGTCGTCCTGACGGCGCCGACCATGATTGGTCAGGCGACCGTCACCGCCAAGTGCGCGCCTGTCCGGCAGGGGAGGAGCCTGGGCAGCGATCCTGGCAAGACCGCCGCCATCGCCTTCACCGCCGACGCGTCCAGCGCGCACGTCATCGAGCTCAGCCCGAGCAAGACCGCCGGCGTGGCCAACGGCAGGGATACCGTGACGTTCACGGCCACGGTCACGGACGCGGGGGGCAATCCGGTTGGCGCGGGCGTCGCGGTCAACTGGGGCGCCACCATGGGTGCCCTCGCGGGCGCGACCAGCGTGACCAACGCCAGCAGCCAGGCCACGATCGTGCTGACCGCGCCGACGGCTGTCGGCTCGGTCACAGTAACGGCCAAGGGCGCAGGCGGGGATACGGGCAAGGCCGTTTCCATTGCCTTCACCGCCGACGCGTCCAGCGCGCACGTCATCGAACTCAGCCCGAGCAAGAATGTCGGCGTGGCCAATGGCATGGATACGGTGACCTTCATGGCCTCGGTGGTAGATGCCCAGGGCAATCCGGTGGGCGCGGGCGTCACAGTCAACTGGAGCGCCAGCCTGGGTACGCTCAACGCCACCAGCATTACCAATGGAAACAGCGAAACCTCGATCGTGCTGACCGCGCCGACCGCGGCCGGCGCGGCGTCCATTCTTGCCAAGGCGGCAAGCGGGGATGCTGGCAAGACCGCCTCCGTCACCTTCACGGCTGATGTGTCCACCGCCCGCGTGGTTTCGCTCCTTCCCTTACGCGGCACCAGCACCACCTTCCCGGCTGGCGCTTGGGTGAATCTGAGAGCGACCGTGCAAGACGCCTATGGCAATCCTGTCGGCGCGGGCGTCACCATCACTTGGAGCAGCGACGCCGCCACTTTCGATCAGGCTACCAGTGCGACTTCTCAGGACGGAACGGCTACCAACACCGTAACGCATTTCTCGGCCGGCGCAGTCTTGGTGAAGGCCCTGGCCGTAGCGGGGGATCCGGGCAAGACCCTAGTCATGAACTACGTAGCGGACCCGTCCCGGGATTACGTCAATATCTTGAACGCCAACAAGAATACGGGCGTGGCCGACGGCATCGGCACCACTATCTTCACGGCTGTCGTGCGCAACCAGTTTAACGACCCGGTGGGCGCCGGCATCACCGTGCACTGGACGACGACGGGAGGTACCTTGGCCGCGCCCACGAGCATGACCGATGCCGCCGGCGCAGCCCGCATCGTGCTGACCGCGCCGATCGTGGCGGGCGAGGTGTCGGTGAGCGCCAAGGCAGGAGCCAATGATGAGAACAACAATTTCGCCGTGGTGACTTTCAAAAATAGCGCATCCTCTCCTCGTGTCGGCAGTGCTTCCACCAGCAAGACCCGCATCGTGGCCAACGGCCGCGACTCCGCGATCTTCACGGCGATGGTGCTGGACGGCAATGGCAATTCCAGGGGCGAGGGCCACGTCGTCAATTGGAGTACCGACCTCGGCACCCTGGATGGCGCTACCAGCAAGACCAACGCCAGCGGCGCGGCCACGGCCGTGCTGACGGCAGGGACCGTCGCTGGCCTGGCCTCGGTGACCGCCAGGGTTGGGGCGGGGGATCCGGGTGCAACCGTTAGCGTGACGCTGATGGCCGACCCATTATCCCCTCGGGTTGCCTCCCTCACCGCCAGCAAGACCTCCGGGCGGGCCAACGGGACAGACACCGTGACCCTCACTGCGACCGTGAGGGATGCCAACGGCAATCTGGAGGATGCGGGCATCATCGTCAACTGGACGACCAACCGCGGCACCCTGGCCGCAGCCACCAGCAGCACCAACGCTCGCGGCATGGCCACGGTCCAACTGCGCGCGCCGACTTCCGCCGGCACTGCGGTGCTGACGGCCAGGACAGTGGCGGCGGATCCGGGCAAGACCGTCCGCGTGAAATTCGCGTCACGCGCCATCACCCCGCCGCAGCCATGACGGCCAAGACAGTCGCGGAGGATCTGGCCAGGCTGGTCCCGGCGTATGCCTTGGCGCCGCGCTGCTTGCCGGCGCTGCCTACTGCCTGGCCTTCCAGTCGCGCAAGGCCCGCATGGTGTTGGCCACGTGGGAATCCGGATTCATGTCGGTGTATTCGTACAGGATCTTGCCCTGCGGCGAGATCACGTAGGAAATACGTTGCGCGTATTCCGGACGCTTGTCGTGGACGGCGTCATAGGCCTTCATGATCTTGCCGTCGCCATCGGCCGCCACCGCGAATTTGCCGCGGCACTCGCTGACCGAGAATTTGTTCAGCGTATCGATGTTGTCGGTCGACACGCCGATGACGGTGGCGCCCAGGGACTTGTATTCGTCCGTGGCTTCGGCGAAGTTGTGCGCTTCTATCGTGCAGCCCTGGGTGAATGCGGCGGGAAAGAAATACAGGACCACCGGACCTTGCTTGAGCGCCTCGCTCAGCGAAAACGTGTAGACCTTGCCACCCAGCGAAGCCTGGGTGCTGAATTCCGGCGCCGGGGCGCCCACGTCCAGCGCGGCCTGGGCCGTAGGGCCGGCCAGCAGGCCGCAGAGCAGTAACCAGGGGGCAATGCGCTTCATCGGGATCTCCAGAGTTTCAGGGGCCGCGCGGCAATAGGTCTACTGTAGCCCTGCGAGAAGCGAGGGTCCAGCGCGCGGCCTGGCGGCGGCCGGTCCTAGTCGCGCCCGGGCCCACCGCGGCCATTGCCGTTTCCATCCCCGCGCGCTTGATCGCGTTGCTGTTGCTGACGCGCCTGCTGCTGGGCCTGCTGGTCGCGCTGCTGTTGCTGACGCGCCTGCTGCTGGGCTTGCTGATCGCGCTGCTGTTGCTGACGCGCCTGCTGCTGGGCTTGCTGATCGCGCTGCTGTTGCTGACGCGCCTGCTGCTGGGCTTGCTGGTCGCGCTGCTGTTGCTGACGCGCCTGCTGCTGGGCTTGCTGGTCGCGCTGCTGTTGCTGACGCGCCTGCTGCTGGGCTTGCTGGTCGCGCTGCTGTTGCTGACGCGCCTGCTGCTGGGCCTGCTGATCGCGCTGCTGTTGCTGACGCGTCTGCTGCTGGGCCTGCTGGTCGCGCTGCTGTTGCTGACGCGCCTGCTGCTGGGCCTGCTGATCACGCTGCTGTTGCTGACGCGCCTGCTGCTGGGCTTGCTGGTCGCGCTGCTGTTGCTGACGCGTTTGCTGCTGGGCCTGCTGATCGCGCTGCTGTTGCTGACGCGTCTGCTCCTGAGCCTGCTGTTCACGGTGCTGTTGCTCGCGCCCCTGTTGCGCCTGCGCCTGCGGCGGCTGTGGGCGGCCTTGCTGCCCGGGCGTCATATCGCGTCCGCGTTGCATGTCCCCGCGATCCGGGTTGTTACGGTCGCCGCCACCACGGTTATCGCGCCCGTTGTTGTCCCGCCCGTCGCGCCCATTCCCCGGACGCTGGCCTTCTGGCGGCCTGCCGTTGGATTGATGGTCCACGTACGCCTGGGGCGGACGGCCCTTGTTGTGGTCATAGAACTGCGCCCGGTTGTTGCCGGCATCGCGCACATAGCCGCGCTGCATGTCGGTCTGCTGGGAATGCCGGTCCTTGCGCGCGGCGAGTTCGCGCGGGTCCGCGTCGCGCCGGACGCCCGACGGGCCGCCATGGTAGCTGACCCGGCGGTTGTCCACGTTGTTCACGACCACCGTGTGGTTGTAGACGTTGGTCACGCGCGTGATGTTCACGTTCGTGACGGAGCGGTTGTAGTAGAAGCGGTCGCGTTTCCAGTAGCCGCCCACGTAGCCCAGGCCGGTGTAGCCGAAGCCGTAGTTGATGCCGCCATAGAAGCCCACGTGGGGGCCCCAGTAGCCCGCGTTCCACAGGTACACGCCGTTCACGAAGCCCCAGTATCCCGGTGTCCAGAGGGCGCCGGGATAGGGCGCCAGTACCCACGCGCCGGGGACCCAGAAGAAGCCGTAGCGATTGCGGCTCCAGTAGCCGGGTACCCACATATAGCCGTCTGCGGGCGCGGCCGGCTGCACATACACGGGCAGCGCAGGCGGCGGTTCGGGACTGCGGTCCACCAGCGCCAGATTGGCGTTGGCCGGATCGCCATCGTCATACACGGGCGCGGCGGGCGCGGGCGGCGGCGCATAGGTCTGCGCCGTGGCGCTGACACAGGCGGCCAGCATAACGGCTGCGGCCAGGGGCCGCGGGCGGAGGATCCGGGAGTAGATGTTCATGGTCTTTTCCTTTGCGCAACGGGCGCGCGGATCAATAGCCACGATAGTAGTAATGGGGGGCTGGATATGCCGGGTAGTAATAATGCGGCGTGTAATACACCGGCGCCGGACGGTAGTACGCCGGCCTTGCGGGTACGACCACGCATCCAGTCAAGGCGCTGGACATGGCCAGCATCAGCAACAGACTCTTCTTCATTTGCGACTCCTGCCGAGCGCCTGGCGTGGCTCACGCCTTTGTTGCGCTCGTCAGGATTAGGCCACAGGGCAGTCCCCATGGTTCTGCACTGTAATCGTTCCGAAACAGCTTTCCGGTGACGGATGTTTGCACCTGCGTGACCGTCGATGTCGTTCGTATCAATGTCCGCGCAAATGAAGAGGGGCCGCCTTGGCGACCCCTGTGTAGCGCGTATCGCCGTGTTACGGCTATCAGTTCCAGCGGCCGCCGTTGCCAGCGAGGCTGAAGCGACCGGCGCCCATGAAGGCGATGGCCAGGCCGGTGAACAGGAACATGCCTTGCAGTTCCAGCGCCCAGCCGCCGTTGTTGGTCATGCTGCTGATCTGGCCGGAGTGGGCCAGCAGGATGGCGACCAGCATGTTGATGGCGATCAGCAGGCCACCCAGGCGGGTGTAGATGCCGACGATGAGCAGGACGGGGGCGAGGATTTCGCCGACGTAGGCGCCATAGGCGAGGAAACCAGGCAAGCCGTGCGAGGACAGCATCCCGCTGATGCCGCCGACGCCGCCGCCAGTCAGTTTGAACAGGCCATGCAGCAGAATCAGAATACCGAGGGTCAGGCGCAGGATCAGCTTGCCGGTGTCGTCGGATTTGATCATGGTGAGTTTCTCTTCTATTGGTTGAAAGGGGACCGCGGCCGTTGGAACAGGTTGCGAGCCGTTGGTTCCGCGCCCCGATGATCGCGGGCAGGGCGGCCGCCAGGGCAGGCCGCGCCATTATTGCAAAACCCGAGCGAAATCATCAAGTTTTTGTCGCCTGACGACACTCAGAACTCTTCCAGATAGCGCATGCGGAAGCGCCGGCCCTTGATATTGCTGTTGGACAGGCGCGAGAACGCCTGTTTGGCGATCTGGCGGTCCAGCGCCACGTAGGAATTGAACTCGGTGATGTTGATCTTGCCGACTTGTTCGAACGTCAGGCCGCCGTCGCCGGTCAGGGCGCCCAGCAGGTCGCCCGGGCGCAGCTTGTCCTTCTTGCCGCCCTGGATGCACAGGGTGATCATGGGCGCGCGCAAGGGGCGGTCCGCCTTGGGCCGCAGCGTCTTGATGTCGCCCCACACCAGCGGCGCGCCCTGATATTGCTCGATCAGGTTGGCCCAGCGCATTTCCTCGGGCGAACACAGGCTCAGCGCCAGGCCCTTCTGTTCGCCGCGGCCGCTGCGGCCGATGCGGTGCACGTGGACCTCGGTGTCCTTGGTGACGTCGACGTTGATGACGGCGCCCAGGTTCTGGATGTCCAGGCCGCGCGCGGCCACGTCGGTGGCCACCAGCACGGCGCAGCTGCGGTTGGCGAACTGGATCAGGATCTCGTCGCGCTCGCGCTGTTCCAGGTCGCCGTTGAGCGCCTGGGCGCTGATGCCCTCGGCTTGCAGGCGTTCGACCAGGTCGTGGCTGCGGATCTTGGTGTTGCAGAAGGCCAGCGTGGATTCCGGACGGAAATGCGCCAGCAGGCGCGTCACCGCGTCGAGCCGGTCCTTTTCATCGATTTCGTAGAAGATCTGCTCGATGCGGCTGGCGTCGTGCTGCGCCTCGACCTTGACCTCGGCGGGATTGCGCAGGAAGCGGGCGCTGAGCTTGCGGATGTTGTCGGGATAGGTCGCCGAGAACAGCAGCGTCTGGCGCTTGGTCGGGCAGTGCGAGGCGATGGCCACGATATCGTCATAGAAGCCCATGTCGACCATGCGGTCGGCCTCGTCCAGCACCAGGGTGTTCAGTCCCGACAGGTCCAGGCTGCCGCGTTCCAGGTGGTCCTGGATGCGGCCGGGCGTGCCCACCACCAGATGGGTGCCGCGCGCCAGCGACTCGGCCTGGGGGCGGGCGGCGGCGCCGCCGCACAGGGTCAGGATCTTGATGTTGGCGATCTGGCGCGCCAGCCGGCGCAGTTCCTGCGCGACCTGGTCGGCCAGTTCGCGCGTGGGGCACACCAGCAGCGCCTGCGGCGTCAAGCGCGCGGGATCGAGCTTCTGCAGCACGCCCAGGCCGAAGGCCGCGGTCTTGCCGCTGCCGGTCTTGGCTTGCGCGATGAGATCGCGGCCTTCCAGGATCAGCGGCAGGCTTTGCGCCTGGATGGGCGTCATCTGCTCGAAACCCAGGCTCTTCAGATTGTCGAGCAGGGCGGGCAGGAGGGGCAGGGAGGTAAAGGAGGTGTCGGTCACGATAGGAGAGATAGTCGCTTTCTGCCCGGCGGTGGCCTGGCGGCAAAAGAAAGGGGCGGTTGCGCAAACCGCATACGCCCAAGAGTGTAATGCCTGCGGCCGATGGGGCCTGCAACAAAGGTCCGGATATGGCGGGCCGGACTTGTCCCTGCCGACATGCCCCGGGACGGGCCGGCCAGCGGGATCTGGCGGCGGTCAGGCGTCCGGCCCATAGGTCCCGGCCAAGGCCCGGGCGGCCTCCTGCATGCGCGGGAGCCAGGCACGCGCGCCTTCGATCGACAGCCGCGCCACTGGCGCGTGCAAGGCCACGGCGGCAATGGCGCGCGTGCCATGCAGGATGGGCACCGCCATGCAGACGATCCCCAGCAGGAATTCCTCGCGGTCGAAGCTGGCGCCTTCCCTCTTGATGGTACGCAGTTCCTGCTCCAGCGCGGCCACGTCGCACAGGGTGTTGGGCGTGTAGCGCGGCAGCGCCGCCGCGGCCAGCAGGCGCTGGCGCGCCTCGCGCCGCATATGGGCCAGGAACAGCTTGCCGCTGGCCGAGCAATGCAGCGGTACGCGCGATCCTGATTGCAGGTTCACCCGCAGCGGCCAGGCGGTTTCGACGCGGTCCAGGTAGATGACCTCGTCGCCGTCCAGCATGGTGCAGTTGCAGGTTTCGCCGATCTCGTCGACCAGGCTGTCCAGGATGCGGTGGCGCTCGCCGCGCAGGGGCGAGTTCAGCAGCGTGTCGCGCGCCAGCGCGCTCAGGCGCGGGCCGCTGACGTAGCTTTTGCCGGCGGGTTCGCGCAGCAGCATGCCGGCGTCGACCAGGCGCGACAGGATGCGCAGCACCGAGGGCTTGGGCAGGCCGGTGGCGTCCGTCAGCGCGGCCAACGATACCGGTTGCCCCGAGCGGGCGACCTGTTCCAGCAGGGTCAGCGCGCGTAGCGCTGCGGAAGATTCGTCTTTCATCTTTCAATAATTGAAGATTCGGCGGTTCGCCCCTCATCTTTGCACGGATTTTGCAGAAAATGGAACGCAGCGGGGTGTGAGCGGCGAGGTTTCTGCTGCAGTATCGGATCATGCCGGCCCAGATGCAATCCGACACCGCCGGCCTGCCAGGAGAGAGACCATGAGCAGCAAGCAACACATGACCCCCAGCGAAGCGTTTGTGGAAACGCTGGTCGCCCAGGGCGTCAAGGACGTATTCGGCATCGTCGGCTCGGCCTTCATGGACGCGCTGGACCTGTTTCCGGCGGCGGGCATCCGCTTCGTGCCCACGGTGCATGAACAGGGCGCCGCGCACATGGCCGACGGCTACTCGCGAGTGACCGGCCGCCACGGCGTCTGCATCGCGCAGAACGGCCCGGGCATCACCAATTTCGTGACCGGCGTGGCGGCCGCCTATTGGGCGCACAGCCCGGTCGTGGCGATCACGCCCGAGACCGGCACCGCGGGCATGGGGCTGGGGGGCTTCCAGGAAACCGAACAGCTGCCCATTTTCTCGCGCATCACCAAGTACCAGGCGCACGTGAACCGTCCCGACCGCATGGCCGAGTTCACCGCCAAGGCTTTCGACAACGCGCTGGCCGAGCGCGGCCCCACGCAGCTGAATATTCCGCGCGATTACTTCTATGGCGAGATCGACGTGGCCATCCCCGAGCCGCGCCGCATCCGCCGTGGTCCGGGCTCGGAAGAGGATCTGGAGGCGGCAGCGCAGATGCTGGCGCAGGCCAAGTTCCCCGTCATCGTGGCGGGCGGCGGCGTGCTGTTCTCGGAGGGCCAGGCCGAATGCGTGGCCTTGGCCGAATTGCTGGGCGCGCCGGTGGTCACCAGCTACCTGCATAACGACGCCTTCCCGGCCAGCCATCCACTGTGGTGCGGCCCGCTCGGCTACCAGGGCGCCAAGGCCGGCATGAAGCTGCTGTCGCAGGCCGACGTGGTGCTGGCGCTGGGCACGCGTCTGGGTCCCTTCGGCACCTTGCCGCAGCACGGGCTGGACTACTGGCCGCAGGGCGCGCGCATCATCCAGGTGGACGCCGACCACCGCATGCTGGGCCTGGTGCGGCCGGTGTCGGTCGGCATCTGCGGCGATGCCAAGCCGGCCGCCGCGGCGCTGGCCGCCAAGCTGCAAGGGCGCGAGGTCGCTTGCGCCGCCACCAAGGCGGGGCGCGGCGAGCAGATCGCGGCGCAGAAGGCCGAATGGGAAACGGAACTGGACAGCTGGTCGCATGAGCGCGACGACTGGAGTCTGGACATCATCGAGCACGGCGGCGGCCGCATGCATCCGCGCCGCATGCTGCGCGAGCTGGAACGCGCCATGCCCAAGCACGTGATGGTGTCCACCGACATCGGCAATATCTGCTCGGTGTCCAACAGCTACCTGCGCTTCGACGAGCCGAATTCCATGCTGGCCGCCATGAGCTTCGGCAACTGCGGCTACGCCTTGCCCGCGCTGATCGGCGCCAAGCTCGGCAGGCCCGACCGGCCGGCCGTGGCCTACGTCGGCGACGGCGCCTGGTGCATGAGCTTCCAGGAACTGCTGACCTGCGTGCGCGAGAAGATACCGGTCACGGCCGTGGTGTTCCACAACGGCCAGTGGGGCGCCGAAAAGAAGAACCAGGTGGACTTCTATGGCCGCCGCTTCGTCGGCAGCAATCTGTTGAACCCGAACTTCGCCGAACTGGCGCGGGCCATGGGCGCTGAAGGCATACGGGTGGAGCACGCCGACCAGGTGGGCGCCGCCTTGCAGGCCGCCTGCAAGGCCCAGTCCGAAGGCAAGACCACCGTGCTGGAGATGATGGTCAGCCAGGAACTGGGCGATCCGTTCCGCCGCGACGCTCTCAAGCAGCCGGTGCGCTTCCTGGACAAGTACAAGCAGTACGTGAACCAGCCGTTCCATCCGGGCGAGGTGCCGTTGTCGATCGATCCCGCCAAGCGCTGACCGCGTAGCGTTCGTCCGGCGCGGCGGCGGCCGCGCCGGACTTCCCCCGCCAGGCGCCGCGGATTCCGCGGCAGGAGCAGACCGAAATGGAAAGCGATAGCTTGTTCGAGCCGCTGCGCAATGCCGCGCTGTCGGCCGGACGCTTGCGCACTGCGGTAGCGTATCCCTTGTGTCCGACCAGTCTGGGCGCGGCCGTGCAGGCGCGCGACGCGGGCTACATCGAACCAGTGCTGGTCGGCCCCGCGGGCCGGCTGCGCACCCTGATGGCGGACCTGGGGCTGCGCGAAGGCGAGCTGGAAGTGGTCGATACGCCCGACGACGAGGTGCAGGCCGCGCGCGCATCGGCGGCGCTGGCGCGCGATGGCGCGGTGCGCATGCTGATGAAGGGCAGCCTGCATACCGACCACTTCATGTCGGCGGTGGTGGCGCGCGAAGCAGGCCTGCGCACCGACAGACGCATCAGCCATGCCTTCGTGATGGCGGTTGCGGCCTATCCCAAGCTCTTCATCCTGACCGACGCGGCCGTCAACATCGCGCCGACCCTGCAGGAAAAGGCCGACATCGCGCAGAACGCCATCGACCTGGCGCGCGCGCTGGGCGTGGAACGGCCCAAGCTGGCGGTGCTGTGCGCCACCGAGTCCGTCAACCCTTCCATGCCCGCCACGCTGGATGCGGCGGCCCTGTCGAAGATGGCGGACCGCCAGCAGATCCGCGGCGGCGATATCGACGGCCCACTGGCCTTCGACAACGCCATCTCGCGCGAGGCGGCCGACCAGAAGGGCATCGTGTCGCGCGTGGCGGGCGATGCCGACATCCTGCTGGTGCCGGATATCGAGGCCGGCAACATGCTCTACAAGGAACTGACCTGGCTGGCCGGCGCGGGTACGGCCGGGCTGGTGCTAGGCACGCGCGTGCCCGTGCTGCTGACCAGCCGCTCCGATTCCATGCAAGCCCGCGTCAACAGCTGCGCGGTGGCCTCGTTGTATGCGCGGGCGCAGGCTGCCTGAGTTCCGGCCGTCGACGCGACTGGCTCCAAAAAGTCCGGCGGTTTGGTACTAAGCCTGGACCCTCAGGCTGGATACGCTACCCCCAAGGCCATCCGTTGAATGGTTCGCGACACACAAGATCAAGGGGTAGAACATGCGCAGCGCAAAAAAATGCCTGACCACGATTCTGACGGCGCTGGCCCTGGCGGGCGGAGCCATGGCCGCGGACGCACCCAAGCCGGGCGGCACGCTGGTGATCGGTTCGACGCAAGTGCCGCGTCACCTGAACGGCGCGGTGCAGTCGGGCATCGCCACCGCCTTGCCCAGCACGCAGCTGTTCGCCAGCCTGCTGCGCTACGACGCCGATTGGAAGCCGCAACCCTATCTGGCCCAGTCCTGGGAATTGGCGCCGGACGGCAAGTCGCTGACCCTGCATCTGCGCAAGGACGCGCTGTTCCATGACGGCAAGCCGGTGACCTCGGCCGACGTGGCCTTTTCCGTCATGGCGGTCAAGAAGAACCACCCGTTCCAGACCATGTTCGCGCCCGTGGAGGCCGTGGACACGCCGGACCCCTACACGGTGGTGCTGCGCATGAACAAGCCGCATCCGGCCATCCTGCTGGCGCTGTCGCCGGCCTTGA
This sequence comes from Achromobacter sp. SD115, assembly GCF_017355315.1. Taxonomy (NCBI): domain Bacteria; kingdom Pseudomonadati; phylum Pseudomonadota; class Betaproteobacteria; order Burkholderiales; family Alcaligenaceae; genus Achromobacter; species Achromobacter sp. SD115. The sequence continues at coordinate 87,121 of NZ_JADIJM010000007.1, forward strand.
TGCCGGTGTTGCCCAAGCACATCTATGACGACGGCCAGGACCTGAAGAACCACCCTCGCAATTCGGCCGACGTGGTCGGGTCGGGTCCGTTCAAGTTCAAGGAGTTCAAGCCCGGGCAGGAAATCGTGCTGGAGAAATTCGACAAGTTCTTCCTGCCCGGCAAACCCTACCTGGACCGGATCGTGGTGAAGATCAATCCGGACGCGACCAATCTGCTGATCGGATTGGAACGCGGCGACATCGGCGTGCTGCCGTTCATGACCGAGCCCACCATCCTGCGGCGCGCCAAGGACAATCCCGCCATCGTCATGACCAGCAAGGGCTACGAAGGTATAGGCGCGCTGAGCTGGCTGGCCTTCAACACCGCGCGCAAGCCGCTGAACGACGTGCGGGTGCGGCAGGCCATCGCCTACGCCACCGACAAAGGTTTCATCACCAAGGCGCTGAACGCCGGTTTCGCCCAGCCCGCCAACGGTCCCATCATCGGCACCAGCCCGTTCGCCACCCAGGACGTCGCCAAGTATCCGCTGGACCTGAAGAAGTCCGAACAGTTGCTGGAAGAAGCGGGCTTCAAGAAGGACGCCAAGGGCGAACGCCTGTCGCTGACCGTGGACTATATGCCGGGTTCCGACGTGCAGGGCAAGAACGTGGCGGAGTACTTGCGCAGCCAGCTGAAGAAGGTCGGCATCGCGGTGCAGGTGCGCGCCTCGCCGGACTTCCCGACCTGGGCCAAGCGCATCGCCAGCAAGGATTTCGACATGACCACCGACATCGTCTTCAACTGGGGCGATCCGGTGATCGGCGTGCACCGCACCTATCTGTCCAGCAACATCCGCGACATCATCTGGACCAATACGCAGTCCTACGCCAATCCCAAGGTGGACGAGCTGCTGGAGCAGGCTGGCACCGAAACCGACGCGGACAAGCGCCGCGCGCTCTACGCCGAATTCCAGCGCCTGGTCACCGCGGACGTACCCATCGACTTCCTCACGGTCATTCCGTACCACACCTTGTCCTCGAAGAAGGTCCACGGGCTGCCGGACGGGATCTGGGGCGTCATCTCGCCCATGGACGATACCTACTTGCAGTAGGGGGCCGCCATGACGCGCTATCTCCTGCGCCGCCTGGCCTACGCGCTGGTGCTGCTGCTGGCCGTGGTGACGCTGAACTTCCTGCTGATCCACATCTCGCCGGGCGATCCGGTGGAGACCATCGCCGGCTCCATGGGCGGCCTCAGCGAAGAACTGCGTGCGCAGCTGCGCACGCAGTACGGGCTGGATCAACCCTTCCTGACGCAGCTGGGCATCTATCTGATGCAGGTGCTGCGCGGCGACCTGGGCTATTCCTACTTTTTCAACGTGCCGGTGGCGCAACTGATCTGGGATCGCGTGCCGGCCACGCTGCTGCTGGTGGTGACCTCGGTGCTGAGCGCTTTCCTGGCAGGCACGCTGTTGGGCACGCTGGCCGCGCGCAAGCCCAATGGACCGCTGTCGCAAGGCATCACGCTGCTGTCGGTGGTGGGCTATTCCGCGCCGGTGTTCTGGACCGGCATCATCCTCATCATCCTGTTCGCCTCGGTGCTGCCGATCTTCCCGGTGTCCGACATGCGCTCTGCCGGCGGACCCCAGGACGGCTGGGCCGGCGTGCTGGACGTGCTGCACCATCTGGTGCTGCCGGCCTTCACCTTGGCATTTGTCTACCTGGCGCAGTACAGCCGGCTGGCGCGCGCCAGCGTCATGGAGGCCCTGTCGGCCGACTACATCCGCACCGCGCGCGCCAAGGGTCTGCCGGAACGCACCGTGCTGTACAAGCACGCGCTGCGCAACGGCGTGCTGCCGGTGGTGACCATGCTGGGCCTGCAGTTCGGCAATGTGCTGGCGGGCGCGATCCTGGTCGAGACGGTCTTCAACTGGCCGGGGCTGGGGCGGCTGGCCTTCGATTCCGTGCTCAGGCGCGACTATCCCACGCTGCTGGGCATCCTGCTGTTCGCCTCGCTGCTGGTGGTGGTGATGAATCAGCTTACCGATCTGGCCTACCGCCTGATCGATCCCAGGATCAAGACCTCATGAGCCAGACTCCTTCCGCCGTTCCCGTTGCCGCTTTGCAGGCCCAGGCGGCGCGGCCGCCGGCCCGTCCGTCGTACGAGGCCCTGCGGGTGTTCGCGCGCAATCCCTCGGCGCTGGCCGGCGTGCTGCTGCTGGCCGTCATCCTGGCGGTGACGATCTTCGGCCCCATGGTCATGCAGGCGGACCCCTTCGAGATCGCCGGCGCGCCGATGACGCCGCCGGGCGCGGACGCCTTGATGGGTACCGACTACCTGGGCCGCGACGTGCTGACCGGCATGGTCTACGGCGGCCGCGCCACGCTGCTGGTGGGCGTGGTGGCGGCGGTGCTGTCCATGGCCATCGGGCTGACGGTGGGGGCGCTGGCGGGCTACTACGGCGGCTGGATCGACGAAACCCTGATGCGCATCACCGAGTTCTTCCAGGTGCTGCCCACCTTGCTGTTCGCCATGGTGCTGGTGACGCTGTTCTCGCCTTCGCTCGCGACCATCGCGGTGGCGATCGGCGTGGTCAGCTGGACAGGCACGGCGCGGCTGGCGCGCGGCGAATTCCTGCGCCTGAAACGCCGCGAGTACGTGCTGGCGGAGCGGGTGATAGGCGCGGGCGACGCCCGCATCATCTGGCGGGTGATCCTGCCCAATGCCTTGGCGCCGCTGATCGTGTCCGCGACGCTGGCGATAGGCATGGCGATTCTGTTCGAGGCCGGCCTGTCGTTCCTGGGCCTGGGCGATCCCAATATCATGAGCTGGGGCCTGATGATAGGTAGCAATCGCCCCTACATCCTGACCGCGTGGTGGGCGGTGACCCTGCCGGGCGCCGCCATCTTCGTGACCGTGCTGGCCGTCAGCCTGATCGGCGACGGGCTGAACGACGCGCTGAATCCCAACTCGCGGGGGCGGGCATGAACGCCCCGGTGCTGGAGGTGGATAGCCTGAGCCTGGAATTCCAGGCGCGCGGGCGCGCGGCCGAGGTGCTGAGCGCGGTGAGCTTTGCCCTGAACCCTGGCGAGACCCTGTGTCTGGTGGGCGAATCCGGCTGCGGCAAGAGCATGACGGCGCTGGCCATCATGCGGCTGATTCCCGCGCCGGGGCGCATAGGCGGGGGCAGCGTGCGCCTGCGCGGCGATGACCTGGCCGGCCACGACGAAGAGGCCATGCGCCGGGTGCGCGGCAACAAGATATCGATGATCTTCCAGGAGCCCATGACGGCGTTGAATCCCGTGTACACGGTCGGCGACCAGATCGCGGAGCCGTTGCGGCTGCACCAGGGCCTGAGCAAGAGCCAGGCCCGCGAGCGCGCCATCGAGATGCTGAAGTCTGTCGGCATCCCCCTGCCCGAGCGGCGCGTGGACGACTATCCACACCAGATGTCAGGCGGCATGCGGCAGCGCGTGATGATCGCCATCGCGCTGGCCTGCGATCCGGACGTGCTGATCGCCGACGAACCCACTACCGCGCTGGACGTGACGGTGCAGGCGCAGATATTCGACCTGCTGCGCGAGCAGCAGGCCCGGCGCGGCACCGCGGTGCTGCTGATCACGCACGATATGGGCGCGGTGTCGGAAATGGCCGACCGCGTGGTGGTCATGTACGGCGGGCGGGTGGTGGAGCAGGGTGGCGTGCGCGAAATCCTGGCGCAGCCGCGCCATCCCTACACCCAGGGGCTGATCGCCTGTCTGCCGGAACTGGACCGCGAGCCCGACGACATCCGCCCGGAACTGCCGGAGATTCCCGGCGTGGTGCCTTCGATCTGGGAACGCGGCGCGGGCTGCCCCTTCATGGAGCGCTGCGGGCAGGCCATGGCGCGCTGCCGTGAGGCGTTTCCGCCCCTGACCCGCGTGGGCGAGGGCCAGGAAGTCGCCTGTTGGCTGTATCCGGAGGTCGTGCGATGACATCACCGCAATCTCCCGCCTTGCTGTCGGTGCGCGATCTTGCCGTGCATTTCCCCATTGGCGGACGCGGACGCGACGGCAAGCCCGTCGTCGTGAAGGCCGTGGACGGCGTGTCCTTCGAGCTGCAGCGCGGCCGCACCCTGGCGATCGTGGGCGAGTCCGGTTCGGGCAAGACCACTACCGCCTTGTCGGTGCTGCGCCTGGCGGATCCGACCGCGGGTTCCATCCACTTCGACGGCACCGACATGACGGCGTTGAGCGGTTCGGCCCTGCGCCGCATGCGCCGCCGCGTGCAGCTGGTGTTCCAGGATCCGTATTCCTCGCTCAATCCGCGCCAGCGCGCGGGTGATATCGTGCGTTCGCCGCTGGACCTGATGGGCATCGATCCGCCGGGAGGACGCGAGGCGCGGGTGGCCCGCATGTTCGAGCTGGTGGGCCTGCGCCCGGAACAGCGGCAGCTGTTTCCGCACCAGTTCTCCGGCGGCCAGCGGCAGCGGCTGAACGTGGCCCGGGCCCTGGCCAGCGCGCCGGACCTGATCGTCTGCGACGAGCCGGTGTCCGCCCTGGACATCGCCATCCGCGCGCAGATCCTGAACCTGCTGCGGCGCATCCAGCGCGAGCAGGGGCAGTCATTCCTGTTCATCTCGCACGACATGGCGGTGGTGGAGCACATCTGCGACGACATCGCCGTCATGTATCTGGGCAAGATCATCGAGCAGGCCTCGCGCAACGCCTTCTTCACGCGCCCCTTGCATCCCTACAGCGTCGCCCTGATGTCGGCGGTGCCGACCGTGAAGGGCGGGCGCGAACTTGCCGCCCGCCGAGTACGGCTGGCGGGGGATCCGCCCAGCCCGGTCGATCCGCCGCCCGGCTGTCGCTTCGCCGGCCGTTGCCCGGCCGCGCAGCCGCTCTGCGCCACGCGTGAGCCGGCCCTGCGCGAAGTCGCGCCGGGCCACCGCGTGGCCTGCCATTTCGTCGAATCCCGCGATGGCGTCCTGGTGTCGCCGCTGCAGGGATAAGCCCACCCTCTGATAGAAGGACAGACCGATGACCCAGACCCGCGCACGAACCACGATCTATGCCGCGCGCAGCATCCTGACCATGAACCCGATGCAGCCGCGCGCCACCCACGTGGCGGTGCGCGAGGGCCGCATCCTGGGCGTGGGCAGCCGCGAAGACCTGGCGGGCTGGGGGCCTGCCGAACTTGACGAACGCTATGCGGACAAAGTGCTCATGCCCGGCCTGGTGGAAGGGCATTGCCACCTGCCGGAAGGCGGCATGTGGAAGTTCGTGTACGTGGGCTATTACGACCGGCGCGGGCCGGACGGCCGGCTTTGGGAAGGCCTGAAGAGCTTCGACGCGGTGGCTGCCCGGCTGAGCGAGGCCGAGCGTGCCTTACCAGCCGGCGAAACGCTGATCGGCTGGGGCTTCGATCCGATCTTCTTCGACGGCGCGCGCATGCGTGTGCAGGACCTGGACGCCGTTTCCGCCGAGCGGCCCGTGGTGGTGATGCACGCCAGCATGCACCTGATGAACGTGAATACCCCGATGCTGGCGCGTGCCGGCATCGACCGCGATACCGATATCGAAGGCATTACCCGCATGGACGATGGGCGCCCCAGCGGCGAGCTCTGCGAATTCGCGGCCATGTTTCCCGTCATGCGCCTGATCGGCAGCCCGTTCCGCACCGTGGGCGTGTCGGAAGAGGGCCTGCGCATGTTCGGCAAGGTGGCTCAGTGGGCAGGCGTCACGACCGCCACGGACCTGGTCAACGAGCTGGGGGACGACGGCCTGGCGACACTGGCGCGCATCACCTCTGAACCGGACTATCCGGTGCGCATCGTGCCCGCCGCGTCCGCGCTGACGTATGCGGGCGATCCGGCGCGCTGCCTGGCCAAGTTGGAGGATGCCCGGCGGCTCAACAACGACAAGCTGCATCTGGGCATGGTCAAGCTGGTGGTGGACGGCTCGATCCAGGGCTTTACGGCCAGGCTGCGCTGGCCGGGCTACTACAACGGCGCGCCCAACGGCATCTGGGTGATCGCGCCGGCCGAACTGGACGCCATGGTCCAGACGTATCACGATGCCGGCGTGCAGCTGCATATCCACACCAATGGCGATGAAGCCACCGAGCTTGCCATCGACGCCGTCGACCGCGCCCTGCGCCGCAGTCCGCGCCGGGACCACCGCCATACCTTGCAGCATTGCCAGATGGCCGACGCGGCGCAGTTCCGGCGCATGGCCAGTCTGGGCATGTGCGCCAATCTTTTCGCCAACCACATCTTTTACTGGGGCGATGCGCACCATGCCATGACCATGGGGCCGGACCGCGCCAAGCGCATGGACGCCTGCGCTTCGGCGGCGCGCGCCGGCGTGCCGTTCTCCATCCACTCGGACGCGCCCATCACGCCGCTGGGACCGCTGTTCACGGCCTGGTGCGCGGTCAATCGCCAGACTTCCTCGGGCAAGGTGCTGGGCGAATCCGAGCGCATCGGCGTGGAGGCGGCCCTGCACGCCGTGACGCTGGGCGCGGCCTACACCCTGCACCTGGACCATCTGGTGGGCTCCATCGAGATCGGCAAGCATGCCGATTTTTGCGTGCTGCAGGACGATCCGCTGGAAGTGCCGCCCGAGCAGCTGAAGGACGTACGCGTGCTGGGCACGGTCATCGGCGGCAGGCCGCTGGCGTTGCGGGAGGCCTGAGATGGCGCCGTTGGGCGGAGCGCGCATCGCGCTGACCGTGGTGGGCGGGTTTCTGGGCGCGGGCAAGACGACCTTGCTCAATCATGTGCTATCCACCACTCGCCGCCGTGCGGCGGTCCTGGTGAATGACTTCGGCCCGGTGGACATCGACGCCGGACTGATCGCGCAGCGCAGCGACCAGGTGATCAGGCTGGCCAACGGCTGTGTCTGCTGTTCGATGGCAGGTGGTCTGGACGATGCCTTGGCGCGCGTGCTGGCGCTGGACCCCTTGCCCGAATGGATCGTGATCGAGGCCAGCGGGGTGTCGGATCCGGGCCGCATCGCGCAGGTCGGCATGTCCGATCCCATGCTGCAGCTGGAGGGCGTGGTGGTGCTGGCCGACGCCGCGAACGTGCGCACGCTGGCGGCGGATCCCTTGCTGGCCGATACGCTGGATCGCCAGTTCAAGGCGGCGGATCTGCTGGTGCTGAACAAGACCGACCTGGTGTCCGCCCGGGAGTTGCCGGGGCTACGCCTGTGGTTGCGCGCGGCGACGCACGGGGCTGCGATGGTTGACGCGCGGGAAGGGCGGGTGGACCTGCGCCACCTGCTGGGCGAGGAGGAGGGTGAGGCGCGCGGCCTCGCGCATGAATGCGCCAGCGGTGCTTGCGGGCACCCCGGACACGTTCACGCCGCAACGTCCGACGATCCCGACCATCCGTTCCAGAGCTGGCTGTGGCGCGCGCCCGCGCTGCTCGACGCCGACAGGCTCGCCAGCAGGCTGCGCGAGGCGCCGCGGCAATTGCTGCGCGCCAAGGGTTGGGTGCGCACCGACCGGCACGGCCTGGTGCTGGTGCAACTGGCGGGCCGGCGTGTGCGCTATGACACGCAGGCCAGGCCGCCCACGGATCTGGACGGGCCATCGCTGGTGCTGATCGGCTTGCGCGGGGCGATCAAGCCCGTGGAGGTTGCTGCATGGCTGGCGCCGGCGGCGGTTTGAGGGACGGACGCAGAGAAATACAAATTTATTGGATTGCCTGTCAATTTTTTTGTCATTGATCGACTCGATGCAAACGGGAGAATTCGCCGGTTCGATAGCCGGCCTTTTTCCGGCTGCAATTTGACCCATCGGTCTACCAAGGAGCGAATCATGACAGGCACTTCCAACGGCTTGCGCAAGGCCGCAATCGTATTCGGCGGTTCGCGCGGCATCGGCGCCGCCATTGGCCGGCGGCTGGCGGCCGACGGCGCGGATGTAGCGTTCACCTACCTATCGGCGCCCGAGCGAGCGCGCGAGACCGCCGCCGCGATTGAGGAGTGCGGGGCGAAGGCGCTGGCCATCCATGCCGATAGCGCGAACGCGGAGGCGATCCGGCTGGCCGCCGCGCGGGCGGTCGAGCATTTCGGGCGGCTCGACGTCGTCGTGGTCAACGCGGGAATTCTGAAGCTGGGTGGCGTGGCCGACGTGAGCGTGGCAGACCTAGACCAGATGCTGGCCGTCAACGTGCGGGGCGTGTTCCTGGCGATCCAGGCGGGCGCTGCGCACCTCGAGCGCGGCGGCCGGATTGTGACGATCGGCAGCAACGTGGCCGCGCGCATCGGCGGGCCGGCCGTGAGCGTTTATGCGATGACGAAGGCGGCGGTGGCGACGATGGTCAAGGGCATCGCCCTCGACCTTGCGCCGCGCGGCATTACGATCAACAACGTGCAGCCCGGGCCTATCCAGACCGACATGACGGTCAACCATCTGGACGCGGTCATTCCGCTGATTCCGCTGCAGCGCGCCGGCAGCGCCGACGAAATCGCGTCGCTGGTGGCATGGCTTGCAAGCGCGGAATTCGGATACATGACGGGCGCCAGTTTGACAGCCGATGGCGGGATGACGCTGTAGCCCGCAGTCCGGGAACACCGCAAGGCATGGCATCGGGGGGCGGGGAGCGCGTTGCGCGGCCCGCCGCCCGATGTTGCGTCTGGTGCAAGCGATTTCCCGCTTCTGGTTCTAGACCCTGCCTGGGGGCTCACTTACCTTTGATCTGAATGCTGGCGCGTGTCGCGCCGGCGTCTATCGGAGGTATGCAATGCAGAAGACCGTCACCGCCGACATGCTGGCCGAATTCGCGGCGGCCTGGAACCGACACGATATCGATGCCCTGATGTCCTTCATGAGCGAGGACTGCGTGTTCGAGACCGTGGCCGGCCCCGAACGATGGGGCGCGCGCCATGAAGGGCGCGACGCGGTGCGCACGGCCTTTGCCGCGGCCTGGGCGAACTTCCCCGATGCGCAGTGGCAGAACGGCACGCATTGGGTCGCGGGCGACCGCGGCGTGTCCGAATCCACCTTTACCGGCACCGCCGCCGACGGCTCCCGCGTGGAGGCGGACATGGTGGACGTGTTCACCTTCCAGGACGGCAAGATCCGCGTGAAGAACGCCTACCGCAAGCAGCGCCCGGCCTTGCCGGCGCGCGGCTGAGGCCGCCTTTCGCACCCAGCAACCGGAACGCAGCATGGATACTCAAATGTCCTTCCAATCTGTAGGGCCGGCCCCCGCTGGCCGGACGGCGATCAGCGCGTACAACCCGGCCTACGATCCGCTGGTGTCCCCGCCCGGGCGCGGCCAGGACTACGCGCCCACCTACTGGGTCGCGACCGCCGGCCAGCCGCCCGAGGACGACGGCCCGGTCGACGGCGATATCGACGCCGACGTGGTGATCGTGGGCTCCGGCTTTACCGGCCTGTCGGCGGCTCTGACGCTGGCCCGTGACTTCGGCGTCAAGGCCGTGGTGCTGGAAGCCAACCGCGCGGTGTGGGGTTGCACCAGCCGCAACGGCGGCCAGGGGCAGAACGCGTCCGGGCGTTTGTACCGTTCGCAATGGATAGCGCGCTGGGGCCTGGCGACGGCCAAACGCCTGGACGCGGAGATCCGCGAAGGCTTTGAATACTGGAAGAGCCTGGTGGCCCAGGTGGATTGCGACGCGCAGCCGGGCGGCCATCTCTACACGGCGCACCGCCAGAAGAAGATGGCCTTCCTGGAGAACGAAGCCCGCGTGATGCGCGACGTGTTCGGCTACGACGCCAGGATGCTGAGCAGGGAGGAATTGCGCGAGCGCTACGTGTACGACCGCGAGGCGGTGGGCGCGATGCACGAGCCTGACGGCGTGGGCGTGCATCCCTTGAAGCTTGCCTACGGCTACATGCGGCAGGCGCGGGCGCTGGGCGTGCGCATTCATCCGGGCAGTCCGGTGCTGGGCTGGCGTTCGGAGAATGGCGGCGTGCGGCTGCAGACCCCGAACGGTTATGTACGCGCGCGCCGCGTGGCATTCGCCACCGGCGGCTACACCGCGCAAGGCGTCAACCGTCTGCTGGACAACCGCATCATGCCGGTGCTGTCGAACTCGCTGGTGACGCGGGTGCTGACCCCGGCTGAGCGCGACGCCGCGGGGCTGAAAAGCACGGTGTTCATCACCGACACGCGGACCTTGCGCTTCTATTACCGCCTGCTGCCCGACGGCCGCATGCAGATAGGCAGCCGCAGCGCTCTGCGCGGCGCCGACGCACAGCATCCGCGCCATCTGGCGCTGCTGCGCGAGGGATTGGCGCGCAAGTTTCCCACGCTGGCGGGCGTGGACGTGGACTATTCCTGGTGGGGCTGGGTGGACGTGAGCCACGACATGATGCCGCGCGTGACGCAGCCCGATCCGGCGCAGCCGGTCTACTACGCCTTCGGCTACGGCGGCAACGGCGTGGCGTTCTCGGCCCACGCCGGCAAGCGCCTGGCGCAGCGGATGATGGGCAAGGACGGCGTGGCCTGGGACCTGCCGATCTACGACTCGCCCTTGCCGGGCCATATGTTCGCGCCGTTCCGCAGGCTGGGTCAGGGCCTGCTGTACCGCTGGTACTACCTACGAGACGAAATGCTCTAGCGTGTGCAGGTCCGGGCCCTCAGGGGCCTTTTTATTGCCGGCGGCGGCACGGCGGTAGCGCTCGACCACCTTGGCCAGTCTGGCGATGCCGGGTTCGATGTGCTCCGGCCGGATCGAGGTGAAGCCGACGCGCAGGAAGTTGCGCGGCGCGTCGGCGCCGTTCATGAAGAAAACGTCGCCCGGCTCGACCACCACGCCTTCGGCCAGTGCCGCCTCGGACAGCTCGACGGCGTTGAGCCAGGGCGGGCCTTGCAGCCAGCAGAACGAGGATCCGGTGATGGGGATGGACTTGAAATCAGGCAAGTGCCGCGCCAGCGCGCGGGCCAGTTCGGTGCCGCGTTCCTGGTAGGCCTGGGACTGCCTGCGCAACAGTGAATGGTGGTGGCCCAGCGAAATGAACAGCGAGAACGCGCGCTGGATGTAAGCCGACGGATGGCGCAGCATCAGGCGGCGCAGGGCGCGCAGTTCGGCGGTGAGCTCGCGCGGGGCCACGATGTAGCCGATGCGCAAGCCTGGGGCGAAGGACTTGGCCAGGCTGCCCACGTAGATCACGCGGCCGTCGCGGTCCAGGCTCTTCAATGCGGGAATCGCGCCTTCGCCCCAGCGGCTTTCGCTTTCGAAGTCGTCCTCGATGATCAGGCTGTCGGCCTGGCGCGCCAGCGTCAGCAGGTTCTGGCGGCGCTCCGGCGATAGCGTCACCGTGGTGGGGCATTGGTGGCCGGGCGTGACGAAGATGTAGTCGCAGCCCAGCAGATGGGTGCCGCTGCATAGCCCTTGTTCGTCCACCGGCAAGGGCAGCAGGTTGCGCGTGTGGCTGGCGAAGATGTTGCGGGCGTCGGGGTAGCCGGGGTCTTCCATGCCGACCACGGTGTCTTCATTGACCAGCAGGTCGGCCAGCAGATAGAGCGCATGCTGCGCGCCCACGGTGATGACGATTTCCTCGGCATCCGCCCAGACGCCGCGGCGCGGCAGGACCTGGGTGCGGATCTGCTCGATGAGCGCGGGATCGTCGTGGGTGATCAGGTCGGGCGCCCAGCTGCGGATGTCCAGCACCGACAGCGCCTTGATGCAGCACTCGCGCCATTCCGCGGTGGGAAACAGGTCCTGGTCGAACTGCGCGTAGACGAAGGGATAGGGCTGCTTCTGCCAGTCGCGCGGCTTGGTAATGTTGCGCTGGCGGGATGGCCGGAAGCGCAGTCTTTCGTCCCAGCGCACGTCCGGTTCGCCGCCGTCGGCGGGCGGGGCATCGGACGCGGGCCCCGAGTGGCCCCGCATGACCGTGTCGCTGACGAAGTGGCCGCTGCGTTCGCGCGACACCAGATAACCCTCGCTGACCAGTTGCTGATACGCGAACACGACGGTGTTGCGCGCGATGCGCAGCTGGTCGGCCAGATGCCGGCTGGACGGCACCGGCGTGCCGGGCGGCAGGTGGCCGCTGAGGATGGCGGACACCAGCATCTGGCGCACGCAGCCCTGCAGGCTGAGATTGGGCGCGCTTTCGCGTTCGAACAGGCGCTCCCACAACACAGGCTTGAGCATCGAGGCCTGGCTGGACATGACGGCTCCTTGTGTAGGCCCGCGCAGCCGGTAGCCGCTGCGCAGGCGCCGTTCTTGAGGATAGAGGAGCCGGATGGGGGAATAAATGAGGGATTGCCCGGGCGGCGTTCAGACCCGTCCCTTCCAGGGGATGGCGAATTTCTCCAGATAACGGACCAGCAGGTCGAAGGCGAAGGCAAACACGCCGATCACGATGATGCCCATGATGACGGTGTCGCTGGCCAGGAACTGGGCCGCGTTCAGCACCATGAAGCCCAGCCCGCGGTCGGCGGCCACCATTTCGGCGGCCACCAGCGTGGTCCAGCCCACGCCGATGCCGATGCGCATGCCGGTGAAGATTTCCGGCATGGCCGCCTTCAGGATCACATGCCAGACGATCTGCGCCGGCGTGCCGCCCATGGCGTAGGCGGCGTGGATCTGTTCGATCGACACCGAGCGCACGCCGGCGCGGGCCGCGATCGCCATGGGCGCGAAGATCGCCAGGTAGATCAGCAGGACCTTGGGGAATTCGCCGATGCCGAACCAGATGATGATGAGCGGCAGATAGGCCAGCGGCGGCAGCGGGCGGTAGAACTCGATAGGCGGATCGAAGATGCCGCGCGCGTAGCGGTTCACGCCCATCAGGATGCCGACCGGAATGGCGGTCACGCAGGCCAGAAAGAAGGCCCCGAACACCCGCGACAGGCTGGCCAGCGCATGTTCCGTCAGCGTCGAATTGGCCACGCCGTCGGTCATGGCCGAGACGAACTTGTCGTACACGGCCAGGGGCGAGGGCAGGAACAAGGGCCGCACCCAGCCGGCGCTGGTCACCAGGAACCACAGCCCGATGAGCGCCAGGCTGGTGATCAGGCTGATGTGGCCGCTGTAGCCCGCGCCCGGCGCGCCGTAGACCCTGCCTGGCGCGGCGGGCTTGTGTCCCGTGCGGCTGCTAGCCATGGAAGCCTTGGGGGGAAGAGGCTCGCTCGTCGCCATAGATGATGCCAAGGACTTGTTCGCGCATGGCGATGAAGTCGGGACTGGATTTGATGCTGCGGCCATCGCGGGTCTCCAGGTAGCGCCGGTTGAAGTCCGGCGTGAAGGTGTGCGTGATGCGGCCCGGGCGGGGCGACATGACGATCAGCCGCGAACCCAGAAACAGCGCTTCTTCGACGCTGTGCGTGATGAAGAAGAACATCTTGTTGGTCTGCCGCCAGATGTCCAGCAGCAGCTCCTGGATGGTTTCCCGGGTCAGCGCGTCCAGCGCCGCCATGGGCTCGTCCATCAGCAGCATGGCGGGATTGCAGGTCAGCGCGCGCGCAATACCCACGCGCTGCTGCATGCCGCCGGACAGCTGGTAGATCATGTGGCGGTGGAAGTCCTGCAGGCCCACCAGTTCCAGGTTGCGGCGGGCGCGGGCGCGGCGGGTTTCCTTGTCCACGCCTTGCAGCTTCAAGCCGAACTCGGTGTTCTCCAGCACGTTCAGCCAGGGCAGCAGGGCATGTTTCTGGAACACCACGCCACGGTCCGCGCCGGGTCCGACGATGGGCCTGCCGCCCAGCGTGATCTCGCCCTCGGTCGGCGACAGGAACCCGGCCAGCAAGCTGAGCAGGGTGGTCTTGCCGCAACCCGAGGCGCCCAGCGCAACGACGAACTCCCCCGGCTGGATGGTCAGGTTGACGTTCTGCAACGCGATGACCGGACCGCTGTCGTGCAGGCCGGGGTAGGTGACGCTGACTTTCTCCGCGCACAGGCTCTGCGTGGCGGACGTGGACTGCATGGTCATGCCGGCTCCCCTTGATGCGACGGGCTGCGCGCAGCCCTGCGGGACGCTGGGCAGGCGGCGCCGGACGGGCCGCCTTGGCCGTAAGCGTCCCTTACTTCTCTGCCGCCTTGGCGTACTTGTCCGTGACGTGCGGGCTGTAGTCGGCCAGGGCCTTGTCGATCTGCTTCTGGTCCTTCAGGAACTGGGCGCTGGCCGCGAAGGCGCGCGCGGCGCCCGAGTCCTTGCCGCCGCCCAGCCAGACATTGGAGGCCTGTTCCTGCACGGTCGGGAACACCAGCAACTGGAGCGCCTCGACCATGTCCTCGGGTTTGCCGCCGATCAGCTTGACGATGCTCTTGACCTGGGGCGAGTCAGCGGTCCACTTGGCGCTGTTGGCGCGGTAGTCCGCATAGGACTTGGCCAATACGCTGGTGAAGGCGGCCATGAACTTGGGATTCTTGGCGGCCCAGGCGCGGTCGACCACGATGCCGTCGAAGGTCGGCACGCTTGCCTTGCCGATCTGTTCCGAGTCGGCAATGATCTTGCCGCTCTTGGCGATCTCGGTCAGCGCGGGCGGCCAGACGTAGGCGGCGTCGATATCGCCGCGCTGCCAGGCGGCCACGATCTGCGGCGGCTGCATGTTCAGGATGCGCACGTCGCGCGGATTGATCTTCCAGACCTGTTCCAGCCCGACCAGCAGATGGAAGTGCGAGGTGGACACGAAGGGCGTGGCGACGCGTTTGCCTTTCAGGTCGGCCGTGCTGTTGATGCCGGAGCCGTTGCGCGCCACCAGCGCCTCGGACTTGCCGATGTTGTCCAGGATCCAGAACAGCTCCATGTCCACGCCGCGGGTGGCGGCGGCGGTGATGCCGGTGGAGCCCAGCACGCCGACCGGCACGTTGCCGGAGGCTAGCGCAGTGGAAATGTCGCCGCCGGAGGTGAACTGGCGCCAGTCCACCTGGTAGCCGGCGTCCTTCAGGGCCTTGTCGAAACTGCCGTCGGCGATCGCCGACAGGAACGGCCCGACGATCAGCTGGTAGCCCACCACCAGCTTGGTCTGGGCATAGGCGGGAGCGGCCAGCAGCGCGGCGGCCAGGCCGGCCAGGGTGCAGCGGCGGATGAGGCGGAATATCGCGTTCATGGAGATCTCCGGGAGGGAACGGCCGCGCTCCGGCGCGACCGGCATGCTGGTGTCCTGTCCCGCAGATACGCCCGCACGAAATCCACCCATAGCCGCCAGTGCGTCGTTGCAAATCCTCGCGATACCTACGGGTATCGCTGCGGTTTGCGCCTAGCCCTGACGACTATGGATGAATTTCGTCATGCGGACGCATCTGCGGGACAGGACACTGAAGCCAGTTTGCCCGGATGGGGCCAGAACGCTAGGTCCAGATGCCCTAATCAGTAGGAGCCAAAAAGATCCAGGCCCGCCCGCCTCGCCGGCAACGCGAGGACTGGCGCGGCCGGCGCGGCGGGGCGGGCCCGCGACATGCGCCAAAAGGGGGAGAGGAGATCCTGCTAGCGGATGAGGCTCAGGAACTCGGCCCGGGTCGAGGGGTTGTCGTGGAATTCGCCCAGCATGACGGAGGTCACCATGGACGAGTTCTGCTTTTCCACGCCGCGCATCATCATGCACATGTGCTGGGCTTCGATGACCACGGCCACGCCGGCGGCGTCGGTCACGGACTGCACGGCCTCTGCCACCTGGCGGCTGAGGTTTTCCTGGATCTGCAGGCGGCGCGCGTACATCTCGACGATGCGCGCGACCTTGGACAGGCCCAGCACCTTGCCGTTGGGCAGGTAGGCCACGTGCGCCTTGCCGATGAAGGGCAGCATGTGGTGCTCACAGAGCGAGTACAGCTCAATATTCTTGACCAGCACGATCTCGCGCGTGTCGGAGGTGAACAGCGCGCCGTTGACGATTTCGTCCAGGTTCTGTCCGTAGCCGCGGCACAGGTGGCGCATGGCCTTGGCCGCGCGGGCGGGCGTGTCGGCCAGCCCTTCGCGGGACGGATCTTCCCCTAGTTGTTCGAGAATGGCGGTGTAGTGCTTTTCCAATGACATCGGGGACTCCTGGGGGCGGCGCTGGTTGCGGCGCTTTACTGTGTAGCTTGGTGACGCAAGTCTACCGCAGCGCGGGAAAAGGGTCAGACCGGGACCGGACCCGGCTCAGACCCCTCTGTTTTCCACTGCATACTTGATCAATTCCGCCTGCCCATCTATGCCCAGCTTGCGCTTGATGTTCAGGCGATGGGTCTCCACCGTGCGCACCGACAGCCCCAGCGCCTGCGCGATCTGCTTGTTGGCCTCGCCGCTGGCGATGTGGCGCAGCACGTCGCGTTCGCGCTGCGTCAGCATGGTGGCGGGGGCCGTGGCCTGCGACAGGCGCACCGCCACCGCGGCGCTGAAATAGCTGCGGCCGGCCATGACGGCGTCGATGGCGGTGACGATCTCCTGCGCCGGCTCGTCCTTCAGCAGATAGCCGCGCGCGCCGGCCTTGACCGCCTGCACCATGTATTCGGGGTTGTCGTGCATGGACAGCACCAGCACGGCGATCTGCGGGTAGCGTTCATGCAGCAGGGCGGTCAACTCCAGTCCGCCCACGCCCGGCATGTTCAGGTCCATCAGCGCCAGGTGCGGCAAGGTGCCGCCCTGCGGATCCTCGGCCATGCAGGCGGCCAGGAAGGCCTGGGCGGCGGCGGCGTTGCCGGCTTCGCCCACTACCCGCAGCTGCGGCACGGTTTCCAGGCGCAGGCGCAGCCCGTCCCGCACCAGTGGATGGTCGTCGATCAACAGCAGTCGGATGGCGTCGGTCATGCTTCGGGACTCGCGGGGAGAGGGGCGGCGGGCAGCGGCAGCCAGGCTTGCAGCACCGTGCCGTGGGAGGTGGAGCGGAACGTCAGCGTGCCGGCCAGCGCGTTCATGCGCTCGCGCATATTGCGCAGGCCGATGCCGCGGCGCGGATCCTGCTGCACTTCGGCATAGTCGAAACCGCGGCCGTCGTCGGCGATGGTCAGGCGTAGGTCGCGCGAAGAATAGGCCAGCGTCAGGTCGGCGCGGGTGGCGCCGGCGTGGCGGATGACATTGGTCAGGGCTTCCTGGGTGACGCGGAACAGGGCGGTGGCGTAGGCTTCGGGCAGCTTCACCGGCTGTCCGGCGGTATGCAGGCGCACGGCCAGCGGCGGGGCGCCGTCCTCGCTGGGAATGGCGAACTCCCGGCCCAGGTGTTCCAGCGCGGCCGGCAGGCCCAGGTCATCCAGCAGCGTGGGCCGCAAGTTGTGCGAAATGCGGCGGACCTCGCCCACGGCGGTGTTCAACCGGTCCAGCGCGCCGCCCAGCGGGGTGTCGATGTGGGCGAACTGGCGCGGCTCCGTCGGCAGTGTCTGCCGCAGCCGTTCGCGCGCCGCTTCCAGGGACAGCTTGATCGACACCAGCACCTGGCTGATGCCGTCATGCAGTTCGCGCGAAAGCCGCGCGCGCTCGTCTTCCTGCGAACGCACCAGCTGCCGCGCCATCAGCCGCAGCTTGGCGTCGGACTGGCGGTGGTCGCTGATGTTCAGGGCCAGGCCGCAGGCGGCCACGCCCAGGATCGACACGGCGGCAATCCCTGCCACCCAGGCGAACATGCTGCGGATATTGGCCTGCGCGGCCGCGTCGATGCGTTCCAGCGCTTGCTGCACGTCGTCCAGGTAGATGCCGGTGCCCAGCATCCAGCCCCAGCGCTCCAGCACCACCACGTAGCCCAGCTTTTCCTCGGTCTGGAGGGTGGACGGCTTTTCCCACAGGTAATGCACCGCTTCGCCGTCCTGGCCGCCGCGCCGGGCGGCCGTCAGCAGGTTCTGGATGACCGGCTGGCCCTTGGTGTCGCGCAGTTCCCAGAGGTCCTGGCCGACCAGTTCCGGCTGGCGCGGGTGCATCAGGTTCCTGCCCTGCAGGTCGTAGACGAAAAAATAGCCGTCGTGGCCGAATTCCATCTGCGCCAGCAGGTCGAGCGCGCGCTGGCGGGTGGCGTCGTCGTCGGCCGCCGCCTGCAGCGGCGCGATGGCGCTGTAGGCCAGGTTGACGTAGTGGCGCAGCTCGCCTTCCTTGCTGGCCAGCCAGGCGCTTTCCACCACTTGTTTTTCGCGCTGCGCCAGTTGCAGGCCCTGCACGTAGACGGCCACCGTGATGGCGGCGACAGCCACCAGCAGGGGCACCGCGGCAAGCAGCAGGATTTTCAGGCGCAGCTTCATGAAGGATTTGTATCAGCGCGAACGCGTTTATTGCGGCGCAGCATTTTACGTTCCGCAATCAGGGTCGGGAAATTCCAGCATGGATTTTACGGTTTCCGCCAAATCATGCTGCGGCGCATTGCGTAGTAACACGTAGCGGACTTGCGTAGTTTCGCGCTTGTTGCTGCGTGGTCAAAACGAAATACTAGCGTCCGCGTCGACACGGCGCTGCGTGGACGCGCGCGTCCACCACCCCACAACAATGAGTCTGCCTTCCGCGGGACGATAAAAGCGTTTCACGCCAAAAGCATGGCGGGAGGCAAGAGGAGCACTTATGCAAACCAGCAGTAAGGGACTGGGTCAGCACCTGGTCTGGCTGGCGGTTGCGGTACTGGGCGCGTTCGCGCTGGGTACCGTGGCGCTGGCCAGAGGGGAGACCATCAATGCGCTATGGGTGGTGATCGCCGCCGTATGCGTGTATTTGATCGCATACCGTTACTACAGCCGCTTCATCGCCAAGAACGTCTTCCAGCTGGATCCGACGCGCATGACGCCGGCATGGAAGCACAACGACGGCCTGGACTACGTGCCCACCAACAAGCACGTGCTGTTCGGCCACCACTTCGCCGCCATCGCCGGCGCCGGCCCCCTGGTGGGCCCGGTGCTGGCCGCGCAGATGGGTTATCTGCCGGGCATGCTGTGGATACTGGCCGGCGTGGTGTTCGCCGGCGCCGTGCAGGACTTCACCATCCTCTTCATCTCGACCCGCCGCGACGGCCGTTCGCTGGGTGACCTGGTCAAGTCCGAACTGGGCAAGATCCCGGGCGTGATCGCGCTGTTCGGCGCTTTCATGATCATGGTCATCATCCTGGCCGTGCTGGCGCTGATCGTGGTCAAGGCGCTGACACATTCGCCCTGGGGCACCTTCACGGTGGCCGCGACCATCCCCATCGCGCTGTTCATGGGCGTGTACCTGCGCTACATCCGCCCGGGCAAGATCGGCGAAGTGTCCATCATCGGCTTCGTCGGCCTGATGGCCGCCATCACCTTCGGCCAGGACGTGGCCGCGCACCCGGTGATCGGACCGATGTTCGACTTCGACGGCAAGGGCCTGACCTGGATCCTGATCATCTACGGCTTCATCGCCTCGGTGCTGCCGGTGTGGCTGCTGCTGGCCCCGCGCGACTACCTGTCGACCTTCCTCAAGATCGGGACCATCGTCGGCCTGGCCATCGGCATCGTGGTGGTGGCGCCCGAGCTGAAAATGCCCGCGCTGACCCAGTTCGTCGACGGCACCGGTCCGGTGTGGTCGGGCAATCTGTTCCCGTTCCTCTTCATCACCATCGCCTGCGGCGCGGTGTCGGGCTTCCACGCCCTGATCTCCTCGGGCACCACGCCCAAGCTGATCGAGAACGAAACCCAGGCCCGCTACATCGGCTACGGCGGCATGCTGATGGAATCCTTCGTCGCCATCATGGCGCTGGTGGCGGCTTGCGTGATCGAGCCGGGCATCTACTACGCCATGAACAGCCCGGCAGCCGTGATCGGCACCACCCCCGACCAGGTCGCCCAGGTAGTGTCCAGCTGGGGCTTCGTGGTGACGCCGGCCGACCTGATCCAGACCGCCAAGGACGTGGGCGAAAGCACCATCATCTCCCGCGCCGGCGGCGCGCCCACCCTGGCCGTGGGCATGGCCCACATCCTGCACCAGGCCATCGGCGGCCCGGGCATGATGGCCTTCTGGTACCACTTCGCCATCCTGTTCGAAGCGCTCTTCATCTTGACGGCGGTCGACGCCGGCACCCGCGCTGGCCGCTTCATGCTGCAGGACTTGCTGGGCACATTCGCCCCGACGCTCAAGCGCACCGACTCGTTGCCCGCCAACCTGATCGCCACCGGCCTGTGCGTGGCGGCCTGGGGCTACTTCCTGTACCAGGGCGTGGTGGATCCGCTGGGCGGCATCAACACGCTGTGGCCGCTGTTCGGCATCGCCAACCAGATGCTGGCCGCGATCGCGCTGACCCTGGGCACCGTGGTGCTGTTCAAGATGAAGCGCGACCGCTACGCATGGGTGACGGTGCTGCCGACCTTGTGGCTGCTGGCATGCACGCTGACCGCCGGCTGGCAGAAGCTGTTCCACGCCGACCCGCGCGTCAGCTTCCTGGCGCATGCCGACAAGTACAACGCGGCCATCGCCGAAGGCAAGGTCCTGGCTCCAGCCAAGTCCCTGGGCGAAATGTCGCGCGTGGTCCTCAACGACTACATCAACGCCGGCCTCTGCGCGATCTTCATCTTCGTGGTGGTGAGCATCGTGGTGTTCGGGCTGCGTTCGGTGCAGCGCGCGCGCAACGAGAACAAGCCCACCTCGCGCGAAATGCCGTACGAAACGCTGCCGGCCGCTGCCGGCGCGGACTGAGCGAAAGGGGAGACGACGCATGCTGTTCACCAACATGAGTTCCGCGGCCGGCGCCGCCGGCCGCTACCTGGGGCAGACGCTCCGGCTGATGGTCGGCGTGCCGGACTATGAAACCTATGTGGCGCACATGCGGCGCACGCACCCCGACCAGGAGCCGATGACGTACGAAGCATTTTTCCGCGAGCGTCAGGACGCGCGCTATGGCGGGAAGAAGCGGATCGGCTGCTGCTGACAGACAAGGCCTCGCTCGCGAGGCCTTTTTTTCGTCCAGCAGCTTCTAGGCGCCGGGTGCTTCCGCCTTTCTGCGCAGCTTTTCGGCGTAGATGACCAAGGGCACCGCCCCAATGGCGCACAGCGACATCACCAGGAATCCCCCCGGCGCATAGCTGCGGTACAGCGCGCCGCCCAGCTGGATGCTGGCGAACATGAAGACCCCGCCGGATAACAACGCATAGAGCGCAATGGCCGAGGTCTTGATCGCCGCAGGCACGTGGCGCGTGATGTACCACATGATGGCGGCGTTGTTGCCCGCCAGCGTGAAGCACTGCAGTAGCTGCAGCGCGGCGATCAGCGTGGGATCGGTGGTGGCGGATAGTCCGGCCCAACGGATCGCGGTCATGACGGCGGACGCCAGGATCAGCCACTGCGCGCCCGTGCGGGCCAGGATGCGGGGCGCCAGGAAGAAGAACAGGACCTCGCTGGCCACGCCCACCACCCACAGCATCGAAATCAGCGAGGTCGACAGCCCGCTGGCGGTCCAGTACAGCGTGGAATAGGAATAGAGAAAGCCGTTGCTGGCCTGGACCAACGAGGCCGCTGCGATGCACATCAGCAGCGGGCGGTCGCGCAGGACCTCGAGCATGGGCAGGCGCACCGCAGGCGCCGGCGCTTCGCCGGCGGCGGGGCGCGCCGCGCGGGGCAGCAGCCGTACGCAGGCCAGGCAGGCGATGATGAGCAGGATCGACAGCCACATCACCCAGTCGGCGTCGAAGGTCTTGATCAGGTAGCCGCCGGCCACGGTGACCACGGCAAAGCCCAGCGAGCCGCAGGCGCGCATGACGGTGTAGGAGCTGCCCTGGCCGCGGCCGCTGGCGATGGCCATGCGGTCCATCAGCGGCAGCACCGCCGGGAAGACGGCATTGAGCAGCAGGGTGATGGCCAGCAGCCAGGCGGGCGTGCTGCCGAACGGGTAGCAGACGAACAGCACCAGCGAGGCCGCCAGCGCCGCGGCGATCAGGGCGTGCGCGCGGCCGGTCTGGTCGGCCACGTGCGCGACGACCGGCGTGGAAAGGATCTTGGGCAGGAAGGACGTGGCGACGATCAGGCCGATGAAGGCGGGATCCAGGCCGCGGCTGGCAAACCACAGGGGCAGAAACGGAATGCTGACCCCCTGCAGGCCGTAATACAGGAAGTAAAACCCGTGCAGGGCGATGGCGCCTTGCCTGGCGTCGGGATTGCCGCGCATAGCGATGAATGGATCCAGCTAGATTGACGCGGCGTAGCATACTCCTAGCCGGGCTGGATTTCAGAAGCGGCGGAGCCTTGACGCAGGGCATGGTCAAAGAAGCGGTGGCGCCTTGATCCAGGACATTGGCAAAAGTGCGCGGGCGGAATTACGCTAACGGAGTCGTGGCGTGCATGAGCTGCGCCGCGCGTGCGTTTTCACCATCATTCCTAGGAGTTGCGACCCATGGCCAAGAAACTGGATGAGAAGACCACCAAAGCCCTGAAAGAGCGGCGCAAGCGGCCGCTGGCGACGCCGACCGACCTGGCGTCGGCCGCCACCAGGGATATTTCCGCCGCGCTGAACCAGATACTGGCCGACGTGTTCGCGCTGTATCTCAAGACCAAGAACTTCCACTGGCATGTCAGCGGGCCGCATTTCCGCGACTACCACCTGCTGCTCGACGAGCAGGGCGACCAGCTGTTCGCCATGACGGACCCCATCGCGGAACGCATCCGCAAGATCGGCGGCACGACGCTGCGGTCCATCGGCCATATCGCGCGCTCGCAGCGCATCTCGGACAACGACGCGGACTATGTGCAGCCCCTGGACATGCTGGCCGAGCTGCGCGAGGACAACAAGGTCCTGGCCGCGGCGCTGCGCGAAGCGCACAACATCACCGATGAGCACCGCGACATCGCCAGCTCCAGCTTGATCGAAAACTGGATCGATGAAACCGAGAGGCGCACGTGGTTCCTGTTCGAGGCCAGCCGGGAAGGGGATTCGACGGGTCATTGAAGCGGCCCCTGCTGCGCGCCGTTGGCCGGCCGCAGCGGGTGTCTGGACCATAGGGAGGCGGACCGCGGGTCTGCTTTTTTTTGGGGGGTGGGCTGACGCTTGTCCGAAAATTCCTGCGGATTCTGGCGCACTCGGTGCGAAATTGCGCCCCACCATCAATAATGATTACAATTCCCATTCTTAAAAACTCATGAAGCGGTCGCGCTACGGCCATGTCGTCCTTGCCATCTTTGGAGCACCGCGAGCTTGGCTTGCTCTACCGCGATCATCACGGCTGGCTGCGTGGATGGCTGCTGCGGCGCTTGAATGTGCCCGCCGAAGCCGCCGACCTGGCTCAGGACACGTTTTTGCGCCTGTTGGCGTCGCCCGCATCCATGGCCCAGTTGCAGGGCGTCAGGCAGCCTCGCAGTTTTTTGGCCACGGTGGCACAACGCACGCTGGTGGACCACATCCGGCGCCAGGTACTGGAGCGCGCCTGGCTGGAGACCCTGGCTCAACAGCCGGAGGCCCATGCGATCTCGCCCGAAACTCAAGCCATCCTGCTGGAAACGATCCGCGAGATCGACGCCATGCTGCACGGCCTGGGCGAGAAGGTGAGGCGCGCCTTCCTCATGTCCCAACTTGAAGGCGCAAGCTACGCAGACATTGCGACCAAGCTGGGCGTGACGGTCAGTTCGGTGAAGAAGTACATGGCGCGCGCGACCGAGCATTGCCTGGTCTACGCCTTGGAACGGCAATAGGCGAGCGATGGCGGACAAGACTATCGCCGCGGCGGCGCAATGGTATGCGCGACTGTGCGCCGATGACGTCAGCGCGGCCGATGTGACGGCGCATGGCCGCTGGCTGGCGGCCGATCCCGAACATGCGCGCATCTGGAGCCAGGTGGAACGCCTGCGCGGCGCCTTGAATGCGGCGCCCGCCCGGCTCGCCGCAGATGCGCTCAATCGCGCAGACCTTCACTTCGCGCGCCGACGCACTGCGCTGCGGTCCGGCCTGGGGGCGGCGGCGCTCTTCGGCGCCGGTGGCTTGCTGGCTTGGCGCACCCTGCCGATCGAGCAGATGGCGGCCGGTTATCTGGCCGACTACCGCATGGGCACGGGCGAACGGCGCGAACTGTTGCTGGCGGATGGCACGTTGCTGTGGCTGGACAGCGCCAGCGCGGTAGACGTGACGGTGGACGCGCGCGGCCGGCACATCACCGTCCATGCAGGCGAGATCCTGATCGATACCGAACGCGCCGCTCCGGGCTTGCCGCCCCTGCGGGTGACGACGCGGCATGGCACGGTGCGCCCGCTGGGGACGCGTTTTACCGTCAGGCGGCAGGACATGCACACGCGTGTCGCGGTGCTGCGGCATGCGGTGGAACTGCAGCCCGCCGATGGGGGAGAGCCGCTGGTGCTGAACGCGGGCGAGCAGGGCGTTCTGGAGACCTCGGCAGCCCGCCATGAAGGCGCCATCACCAGTGAACCCGACGCCTGGACCCGCGGTTTGTTGATCGTGGACGACCTGCGGCTGGGCGATTTCGTTGCGCAGCTGGACCGCTACCGTCCCGGCCGCTTGAGCTGCGACGAGGCGGTGGCACCGTTGCGCGTGTCGGGCGCATTCCCGATCGACGACACTGACCGCGCGCTGGCCGCGGTGGAACGTGCGCTGCCCGTGCGCATTTCCCGCTTTACGCGCTACTACACCCGGATCGTCGCCCGCGGCTGATTTATTTGCGTCTGGCATTGTCCTTTTTCCGTGCTCGTCCGACTTAGCAGGGATTACGTCGGATTTGATACACGGAAAACCTGAGCTTATGCCTTTCGCTACCTCCTTCCATCGCCCTCCAAGTTCCCTGGCGCCGATTGCGGGCGCTGTCTTTGCTGCAATGATGGCGGTGACCTTGGCCCCGCCCGCATTGGCGCAGGCCGTACCCTCGGCCGATGCGGCTCGTTCCTATGATGTGCCGGCCGGTCCCTTGGGCCTGGCGCTCAGCCGCTTTGCCGCCCAGGCGGGCGTGGTGCTGTCGTTCGACGCCCAATTGACGCAAGGCAGGCAAAGCGCGGGCCTGCGGGGGCAGTACGGCATTGCTTCGGGGCTGGCAACCATGTTGTCGGGGACCGGGCTGGAGGCTGTCAGCCAGGGCGGCAACAACTATGGGCTGCGCCTCGTCAGCGCGCAGACGCTAGCGCCCGTCGAGGTGCTGGGCTCGCGCGAACCGGCGCCCAGCGAAGGCTCGGGCTCGTATACCGTGGGCCTGTCCACTACCGCCACCAAGCTGCCGATGACGCTGCGCGAGACGCCACAATCGGTATCGGTGATGACGCGCGAACGCTTGTCGGACCAGGGGCTCAACACGCTGGAGGACGCCATTGCGAACACGCCCGGCCTGACTTTCAAAAAGAAAGGGTCGGCCGACGACAACGAAAAGGGCCTGTACGCGCGCGGCATGGAAGTCACCAACATGCAGGTGGATGGCGTGCCCACGCACAAGGACTTTAATGCGCTGGGGCTGGATACCGCGCTGTATGACCGGATCGAAGTGGTGCGCGGTTCGACCGGCCTGTTGAACGGCGCTGGCAATCCCGCGGCGTCGATCAATCTGGTGCGCAAGCGTCCAACCCGCGAGTTCGAGGCCGGCGTGGGTGCGGCCGTCGGGTCCTGGGACTACCGGCGCGCGGAATTCGATCTGGGCAGCCCGCTGGACGAAGCCGGCAAGTTGCGCGGCCGCCTGGTTGGCGCGTGGCAGGAGGGCGGTTCGTTCATCGACCGCGTCAAGCAGGATTCGCAGTTGCTTTATGGGGTGGTCGAGGCCGACCTGGCCGAACGCACGCTGCTCACCGTGGGCGCGGAGTATCAGCGCAAGAAGTGCACGGCGTGCTCTTACTTCGGGTTCCCTGCCGCTTACGCGGACGGTTCGAAGACGGATTTCCGCCAGCGTTTCAACTCGGCGACCAACTGGAGCCGCCAGGAACGCACGCGCTACAACGTGTTCGCCACGCTCGATCATGAGTTCGCGCCGCTGTGGAAGGGGTCGGTGACCGTATCCCGCACCGGAGACGACAATGACCGCACCTATGGCTGGTTCAGCAGTAACGGTTGGGCAGACCCGGCGACGGGCGGCGGCGCCTCGGTCTGGGTCGCCAAATGGCCCATCCCCAAGACGCAGAATGCGGTCGACGCAAGCCTGAGCGGCGCATTCGACGCCTTCGGCCGTCGACATGACCTGGTGGTGGGCGCAAGCGCCTCGCGCACTAGGGGCGACTACGACATGTATCCGCTTTGGACGGCGCCGGGCTACGACGCGAAGATTCCAGACATTCGCGACTGGAATGGCGACGTGCCCGAACCGGACTGGCAGACCACGGGCAAGCGTTACTACACAGAGAAGCAGGCGTCGATCTACGGCGCGTTGCGCCTGCGTCCCACCGACGCGTTGTCCGTGGTGCTGGGATCGCGCGTGACCTGGTGGGACCAGCAGGCCTCGTACAACTACAACGATGGTTCGTCCTACCCGGACAATATGCGGGAGCAGGGCGTCTACACCCCGTATGCCGGCGTGGTCTACGACCTCACCAGCACGTTGTCCGCCTATGCCAGCTATACCAGCATCTTCCAGCCGCAACAGGCGCAGAGCGTGTCGGGCAGCGTACTGGCTCCCATCAAAGGCAATACCTACGAGATCGGTCTGAAGTCAGCCCTGCTGGACGGCCGCTTGAACGCGGCGTTGGCCCTGTTCCGGACCCGCCAGGACAACTACGCCATGTTGGATGGCGACCGCCTGGCGCCGAACGGCGACAACGCCTATGTCGCCGCCGACGGCGCGGTGATGCGCGGCGTGGAAGCCGAAATCAGCGGCGAACTGACCCCGGGTTGGCAGATGCAATTGTCCTATGCGTACGTGGACCGCCGCCTGCCGCAAGGGTTCACCACGCAAGTCGGCCTGCCGCGCCACATCGCCAAGCTGTACACCACCTATCGCCTGTCCGGTGCATTGAACGCCCTGACGGTGGGGGGCGGCTTGCGCTGGGAGAGCGGCAGCGAGTACACCAGCCGCGGACCTGGTGGACAGCCGTTCGAGTCGTCGCAAAGCGGCTATGCCCTGGTGGACCTGATGGCGCGGTATCAGTTCAGCCGGCAGTGGTCGGCGACCTTGAACCTGAACAACGTGTTCGACAAGAAGTACTACGCAAGCACGAACGTATACAGCAACTACTACGGCGCGCCATTTAGCGCCATGCTGGGCGTGAACTACAGGTATTGAGCGCAGGGCGGGCCAGGGCGGATGCTGTTTGCGCGCGTGTCAGCCGTGCTTCCCGAAACCGCCGCTGGCCCACTCCGATGCGCGCTGCACGCTCAGCTTGTACGTCGGTGCGACC
Source organism: Achromobacter sp. SD115 (assembly GCF_017355315.1). Lineage (NCBI taxonomy): Bacteria > Pseudomonadati > Pseudomonadota > Betaproteobacteria > Burkholderiales > Alcaligenaceae > Achromobacter > Achromobacter sp. SD115. Next base: position 114,206 of record NZ_JADIJM010000007.1, read on the forward strand.
TGGGTTTGGGCCAGTTGCTCGCCGGATTCATCGTAGGCGCTCAGTACGGCATACGGCTCGTCTTCATCGGGAACGATATCCAGCTTGACGGTCAGACGGCCGGCGGCGGCGTCGATCTTCACGCTCTTGTGCAGCGTCGCGTGCAATTGCTGCTCGTGGCGGCGCAGAACTTCCCGGGCGGTCTTGACCAGCGTGATGAAGGCGGGCGAGTCGAGCGGCTTGGGGTTCTTCTTATCGCGGCCCATGGTCCACGGGCCGACCAGGGCCGGCTCGGCTTCGCCGTCCATGGTCATCTCCACGGCCCAGCCGTCGTCCTCTTCATTCTTGATGATGCGGGCGGTCCAGCCGTCGTCGCGCCACAGTGTGGGTTGCTGCTCTTTGCGGTCTTCGGGGGATTCCGTTTCCGGATTGTGGGTATCGTTCACTGCTGTACTTCTCCTGGACTCGTTTGCCGGCAGGGCCGCGATTGGGGGGCATTGCAGCTCCCAGCTTGCGTCGGAAACCGTTGCCGCAGCGCAAGCGCTATCGTGATGGCGGCAATTCCGCCTGCCGACAATAGGGTGCCGGCAACGCCGGTCTTGGCCAGCATGATACCGCCCAGCGTTGCGCCGCAGCCGATGGCGCCGTTGAGCACTGCGGTATGTCCGGCTGCGGCCGATGTTGCCGCGTTGCTGGCGGCGCGCCTCAGGCCACGGCGGCTTCGTCGTAGGCGCGCAGTTGCTGCCCCAGCTCCGCGACGAATTGCGGTTGGTGGATGATGTCCAGATGGCGGGCCTGTGCCACCATGCTCACCGCCACGGATTGGGCCAGTTGTTGCCAATCGAACGGCTGTGCCGTCTCGGCAGCCTGCCAATGGTGTAGCTGCAGCGGGGCGGGGGTATGTTGCCACCGGTCGAGCGCGGCGCCGCAGTCGATCTCCATCCACAGCTTGCTTTCCGCCGCGTCGATGCCTTCGCCGTCTAGCGGCAAACCGTTGTCGCCGGCGTCGAGCAATTGGCGATAACAGCCCCGCAGGCGCGCCGGCGACATTCGGGCCAGCAGTTGGCGCCAGCGCCCCGCCATGCTGGATTGCGCCAGCCAGCGCTCGCATAGCTGCAGCGCCTCTTTCTGCGCCGCTTCGTCCAGCGCCGGGCCATCCTGCGCGCGGATTTCCACGACATCCGCCAGCCCGACCAGGCCCAGCGTCACCTGGCCATGCAACCGTATCGCCACTTCGTACACCAGATGCCCGCCCACGGACCAGCCCAGTAGATGGCATGGGCCATTGCCCACGCAGTGCCGGATGTAGGTCGCCATTTCGTCGGCCAGCGCGGCGATGTTAAACCCCTGCCAGCGGTTCGGCGTCAGGACATGACTGGCGAAGCAATGCACCGGCCGGATGCCTTGCTGAGCTTGGACGATGCTGGCGAATTCGCCGCCGTTGACCAAGATGCCGGGCAGGATGAACAGCGGCGTGCCGCGCGCCGCGCTGTGGGTCACCGTCACCTGCACCCGGCTGCCGCAGGGCTGCCGTACCAGCTGTTGCGCCATGGCGGCCAACTGCGGCGTGCGCATAAGCTCCAGCAGCGTGAGGCTGCCCTCGCCGAAGTGGCGGTGGATGCGCTGCAGCAAGGTCAGCGCCAGTAGCGAATGTCCGCCAAGTTCGAAGAAGCTGTCGTGGCGGCCGACCCGGGCCACGCCCAGCACGTTGGCCCAGATGGCGGCCAGTTGTGTCTCCAGCTCGCCTTGCGGCGCCGCGTAGGCGGTGGTTGCGGCAAAGTCAGGGGCCGGCAGTGCCTTGCGGTCGACCTTGCCATTGGGGTTGAGCGGCAGGTTGTCCAGCAGCACGAAGGCCGAGGGCACCATGTAATCGGGCAGATGGGCGGCCAGGGCGTTGCGCAAGTGCGTGACCTCGATCGTCGTGTCGGCGGTGGCCGATACATAAGCCACCAGGCGCGCGGCGCCGGCCTCGTGCCGGGCCACCACCACGGCCTCGCGTATTGCCTCCAGTGCCAGCAGCTGGGCTTCGATTTCGCCCAATTCGATCCGGAAGCCGCGGATCTTGACCTGATGGTCGATGCGGCCGAGGTATTCCAGCTGGCCGTCGTTGTTCCAGCGCACCAGGTCGCCGGTGCGGTAGAGGCGTCCGCCGGCCTCGTCGAAGGGATCGGCGACGAAGCGCTCGGCCGTGAGACCAGGGCGGTTGAGGTAACCGCGGGCCAGGCCATAGCCGCCTAGATACAGTTCGCCGGTAACGCCGGGTGGGGCTAGACGCAGCTCGGCGTCCAGCACATATGCCACGCGGTCGCCCACCGGGCGGCCGATTGGCGCATAGGCCGAGTGGCAAGGCTCATCCAGGTCGGATTTCCACAGCACCGGCGTCACCACGGTTTCGGTGGGGCCATAACCATTGATCAAGGTGCGTGCACGCAGGTGTTGCCGTACGCCGGCCAGGGTATCGGCCGGCATGGCTTCGCCGCCGAACGAGCACAGCTGCAGCTGGTGCGGCTGCGGTGCCTGGCGCGCGGCCTCCATCACCTCGCGCAGATAGGCCGGGGGGAAACCGCCATGCGTGGCCTGCCAGCGGGTGATGGCCTGTAGCGTCTGGCTGGGCGTCCATAGTGCGGCATCGCGCAGTAGCACGGCGCCGCCGGCATGCAGAATGGTCAGTAGTCGTTCATGCGCGCCATCGAAGGCAAAGGAAAGGAAGTGCAGCTCGCGGGTTTGCGGCCCCATGCCGTATAGCGGTGCGGTGGCCTGGCAATGCATGCTGATAGGGCCGTGTGCCACCGCGACGCCCTTGGGCTGGCCGGTGGAGCCGGAGGTATAGATCACATAGGCGAGCTGTTCGCCATGCACCGTCACTTGTGGTGCGGAGGCCGGGTAGTCGGCCTGGGGCGGGGCATCGAGGTGCAGTACCGGCACGGCGGTGGCGGGCAGGCGGTGTTGCAGCTGGGAGTGGGTCATCAGCAGGCCGAGGCCGGCATCGTTGACCATGTAGGCCAGGCGATCAGTGGGGTAGTCGGGGTCGAGCGGCACATAGGCGCCGCCCGCCTTGAGGATGGCGAGCAGGCCGACGACCATGTCCACCGAACGCTCCGAGGCGATGCCGACGCGCGTTTCGGGCCGCACGCCGAGTTCGATCAGCCGATGGGCCAGGCGGTTGGCGCGGGCATCGAGCTCGCGGTAGCTGAGCTGGGTGTCCTCGAACACCAGGGCGATGGCGTTGGGCTGGGCGGCGGCCTGGGCTTCGAACAGCCGATGCACCGGTTCGACCTCGGGGTAGCGGGTGGGATTGACCCCCCACTGCTGCAGCTGCTGGCGTTCCGCGTCCGAGAGCAGCGCCACCTCGTCGATGGGGGTGTCCGGCGCGTAGGCCAGGGCGGTGAGCAAGGCCAGGTAATGGCCGCTCCAGCGTTGGACGGTGGCCTCGTCGAACAGTTCGCGGGCGTAATCGAAGCTCAAGGTGAGTTGGCCTTGGGCATCCTCGTTGCTGTTGAGCGCCAGCTCGAACTGGGCCCCGCGCTCGCCCAGGGGGTAATCGCTGATGGCGAGGCCGGACAATTGCTGCAGCGTGCTGCTGCCCTCTTGCAGATGGTTGAACATCACCTGGAACAGCGGGGAAACGCCCAGGGTGCGCTCCGGCTGCAGGGCCTCGACCAATTGTTCGAACGGCAAATCCTGATGGGCCTGCGCGCCTATGGCCTGCTCGCGGGTCTGGGCCAGCAGCTCGGCCAAGGTGCTGTGGCCGGCCACTTGACCGCGCAGCACCTGGGTATTGACGAACAAGCCCACCACGGCCTCGGTCTCGACACGATGGCGGTTGGCGATGGGCACGCCGACGCGGATATCGGCCAGGCCGCTATGGCGATGCAGCAAGGCCTGGAAGGCGCTGAGCAGCAGCATGAACAGGGTACTGCCGGTGCGTTTACCGACGGTGCGCAAGGCTTGGGTCAAGGGGGGCGGCAGGGTCAATTGCACATAGGCCGTCTGGTAGGCGCCATCGGCGCGGCGCGGACGGTCGGCCGGCAGTTGCAGCACGGGATGGTCGCCGCCGAGCTGGGCGGTCCAATAGGTCAACTGGCGTTCGCGCTCGCCGGCCTCCAGCCACTGGCGCTGCCACAGGGCGTAGTCGGCATAGTCGATGGGCAGGGGCGCCAGGGTGGCTTCGGCTCCACTCAGCGCGGCCTGATAGAGCTGGACGACCTCCTCGAGGATACGCTGCAGGGACCAACCATCGGCCACGATATGGTGCAGCACCAGCACCAGGATGGCCTCGTCGTCGGTGGCGTGGAGCAGGCCGACGCGCAGCAGGGGCCCGCAGGCCAGATCAAAGGGGGCACGCTGCAGGGCGGTAGCGGTTTGGTGCAGGGCGGCTTCGCGCTCATGCTGTGGCTGGGTGCGCAGATTATGTTGGGTGAGGGCAAAGGGCGCGGGGGGCAGGATGTGCTGCAGCACGGCACCGTCGTCAGCGATGGTGAAGACGGTGCGCAAGGCCTTGTGGCGGGCGACCAGAGTGGTGAAGGCGCGCTGCAGCACGGCACCGTCGATCCGGCCATGCAGGCGCAAGGCGCCGGAGATGTGGTAGGCCGAGCTCTCCGGCTCCAACTGCCACAGGAAATGCATGCGCTGTTGGCTGTAGGAGGCGGTTTCCGTGGCCTGCGCGTGCTGGCGCTGCAGGATGGGAAACTGGCCGATGGTCCACCCTTCGGTCTGCAATTTCTGATACACCGCGCGACGCTGTTCGGCGCCCAGGGCCGAAAATTTCTTGGCGATACGTTGTAAAACGCTGTTGTCCTGATCCATCCGTCGGGCTCCGCAATGTGTACCGGCAGGTGCCGGTAAGGCCATACGGTGATGACGGGCCAGCGGAACGCTTGTTTAGGGTCTGTTCTGTACGCTCAGACTGCAGTGATGGATGAACCCGGCATCAAGCACCCGGCGAAGCCGGGCGCTCACCGGTTTTGGCGGACGATCCCGCGATTCTCTCTACTTGATTCCACTCCCCCCGCCCTCGCCAGCAGCGAGGGAGTCTCGCTGCGCTGGTCCGTATTGCAAACCGAAGTTTTCGAATTCCGCACAATCTCAGGCGCATAAGGATGCTTACAGCAATGAATCGATAAAGGCGTCCACGTCGGCCAACGCTGCGGCACGCTGCGGCGCGGCAGGGCTGACCCTGAACTGCGCCGCCTGCCCGTGGCCGATACATAGACCACCAGGCTAGCGGCGGCGGCCTCGTGGCGGGCCACCACCACGGCCTCGCGTATACCCCCCTGTGCCAGCAGCTGGGCGCTACGTTCAGCTCGTGTGCCGTACCCATCGCCCACCTAGCGTGCTTTCGCGTCTCGGCGACATCGCTGTCCCGGTTGTGCTGGAAGGGCAAAGCTTGCGGGTGTTTGGCGCCAGTGCACGCGCTGGCGGTGCTAAACAAATCCGCCGTGCTTGCGTCTTGCAAAGGGCAATTTGCATGAACGACTCGCAGATATCGCGAGCTATACCGACGGGAGTCATCATGTCATCGACTACACGAAACCGTGATATAAGCTGGCCGCGGGACGTCGCGCTGCGCTCGTACCCGTACGGACAGCACTTCAGCGCGCAACGCGAAGGTGATCAGTTGCTGCTCTGGCAGGAAGGCTGCGATCAGCCGCAAATCTGGCCGCTGTACGAAGCCGAGGGGACGCTGCTGCTGCAGGCGCCGGATGGCGCTGGCGAAGTGCAGTGGCTGGCGGCCCTGGAATCCACCTTTACCAGTGCCGCCGGCCAGGCGCGCTGCGATATCGTCGCAAGCCAGGTGCCTCGTGCCTTGCTGTACAGCGGCGTAGCGCGCGCGGCGGGCCCAGGCCGCTGGCAAATCGAGCGAGAGGTGCTGTTCCAATACGCGCCGCTATGGCTTACCCATCTCGGACAGCCAACGCCCTTGCGCTATCACCATGACAAGGTCCGCCACCCCTTACGCCCGCCCAAACCGACCGGTTTGCTATATCAGCGCTATATCCCCTGGTTGAAGAAAACCTTCAGCTACCGCGCGCTGGATATTGAGGCTGATCTAGCCCTTTTTAGCCGCTGGATGAACGATCCGGACGTAGTAGTCATCTGGCAGGAAGAAGGTACGCTGGAGCAACACCGCCACTACCTGCAGACCATGGCCGCCGATCCGCATGTCTATCCCATGATCGCCAGCCTGGATGGCGAGCCCTTCGGCTATTTCGAGGTGTACTGGGCCAAGGAAAACCGAATTGGCCCATTTTGCGAAGCGGACGACTACGACCGCGGCTGGCATGTGCTGATCGGTGAGCCGGCCTTTCGCGGCAAGGCCTTCGCCACCGCCTGGCTCACGTCCATCTCCCACTACATGCTGCTGGACGACGCCCGCACGCGTCGTGCCGTGGGCGAGCCGCGGCGCGATCACCTGCAGCAGATCCGCAACCTTGATCGCTCCGGCTACGCCAAGGTCAAGGAATTCGACTTCCCGCATAAACGCGCCCTGCTCGTTACCTTGCTGCGCGAGCGCTTCTTTGCCGATGCGCTGTGGTGGCCGTGCGCCGACGCAGTCTGAGCGCAGTGGAGGTGCCAGGGTTCAGACGCTACTCTCTTGTCCACTGAACCCTGGCAACTCCATATTGTTTTCACTTCACCAGCACCGGCTTGTCCCGGTACCGCTGCGGAAAGGTCTTGGCCAGGTTCTCGACCTTGGGCACGTCGTTGACCATGATGTACATGCTGTATGGATGGCGCACGAGATAGTCCTGGTGGTAGTCCTCGGCGGGGTAGAAGGCCTTCAGCGGCTCTATCGTCGTGGCCAGCGCCTTGGGATAGGCGCCGGCCTTGTTCAACTGCGCGATGTAGGCTTCGGCCACCCTGCGCTGGCTGTCGTCGGCGGGGAAGACCGCGGACCGGTATTGGGTGCCGCTGTCGGGACCCTGGCGGTTGAGCTGGGTCGGGTCATGGGCCACCGAAAAATAGATCTGCAGCAGTTGGCCGTAGCTGACCTGGGCGGGGTCGTAGGTGATCTCGACGGCTTCGGCGTGGCCACTGCGGCCGCCGCTGACGGTGTCGTAGTTGGCGGTGGATGCCTGGCCGCCGGCATAGCCGGAGACCGCCGAGGTCACGCCCTTGACGTGCTGGAACACGGCCTGCACGCCCCAGAAGCAGCCGCCGGCGATGACGGCTTTCTGTGGCGCGGCGGCCGCGGGCTGGTCCAGCGCCGGGGGCGGAATGATGAAGGCCTGTTCGGCGGCGCTGGCTGCGGCGGCGCCCAGCAGGCCGCAGGCGGCGGCCAGCGCGGCGCAGAGTTTTTGGGGCAGGCGGGTGGCGGACATGGTATCTCCTGGTGGCGGAAGGCCGGAAGGTGGGGCCAGATATTCAGGCCTGGGGAGTGAACGCCAGGGCCACGCCATTCATGCAATAGCGTAGTCCGGTCGGACGCGGGCCGTCATCGAAGACATGGCCCAGGTGGCCGCCGCAGTTGGCGCAATGCACGGCGACGCGCGTCATGCCGAAGCTGCGGTCCTTGGTCTCGCCGACGGCGCCGTCCAGCGGTTGCCAGAAGCTGGGCCAGCCGGTGCCGCTGTCGAACTTGGTGGAAGAGGAGAACAGCGGATGGGCGCAGCCGGCGCAGGCGTAGGCGCCCTTGCGATACTCCTTGTCCAGCGGACTGGAATAGGGGCGCTCGGTCGCTTCGCGGCGCAGAACGTCATATTGCTCGCGCGACAGCCGTTCGCGCCATTGCGCGTCGCTCAGCGTGTAGGGAAAGGTCTGGGCGGCGGCGGCCGGGCCGCCGCGCGCGGCCAGGACCGGGGCCAGGCCGGCGGCGATGGCCGCCGCGCCGCCCAGGCCCAGGAACTGCCTGCGGTGTAGTCTCATGACATGCTCCGGATCAGGGCTGCTCGGGTGGGTGTTATTTGCTCATGCCGTCCTTGGACATGCCGCCTTTCGACATGCCGTCCTTGGACATGGAATCCTTGGACATGCCATCTTTCGACATACCGTCCTTGGACATCGAATCCTTCGACATGCCGCCCTTCGACATGCCGTCCTTGGACATGGAATCCTTGGACATGCCGTCTTTCGACATGCCGTCCTTGGACATCGAATCCTTGGACATGCCGCCCTTCGACATGCCGTCCTTGGACATGGAATCCTTGGACATCGAGCCGCCGCCCGTGGCGTCCTTGCTCATGTTGTCGGCGGCGTGGACGGCCGCGGCGCCGAAGGCCAGGCACAGGGACAGCGCGGCGGTGGTAGCGATTTTCTTCATGATGCGTTCCTTTATGGAGTATGAAAGATTCCACCTAGCTGCCGCCGAACCAGTTGTAGCCCTGGTCCTCCCAGTAACCGCCTGGGTAGGTGTTGGTGACGAAAATTGCCTGTATGTGCTTGGGGTTCTTGTAGCCAAGCTTGGTGGGCATGCGCAGCTTCATGGGGAAGCCGTACTCGGGTGGCAGCGTCTGGCCGTCGTAGGTCAGCGCCAGGATGGTCTGGGGATGCAGCGCCGTGGGCATGTCGATGCTGGTGTAGTAGTCGTCGGCGCACTTGAAACCGACGTACTTGGCGTTCAGGTCCGCGCCCACGCGCTTGAGAAAGGCAGAGAACGGCACGCCGCCCCATTTGCCGATGGCGCTCCAGCCTTCCACGCAGATGTGCCGCGTCACCTGGTCGATCTGCGCCATGGCGCGCAGTTCTTCCAGCCGCCAGCGGCGCGTGTCGGCGACCAGGCCACTGACTTCCAGCCGGAACGATTCCTCGTCCACATGCCGCACCTCGTCGATGCCGTAGTAGGCGTTGAACGGGAAGGGCCGCGTGATCATGGATTCGGCATAGGTCGGCGCCAGCTTGTTGGGGTCGAAGATCCAGCCCTGTACCCGGTCGTTGAAGCGCGAAACCGCCGTCAGCGCTTTTTCCACGCTTTCATCGTCCGACAGCGAGCAGCCCGACAGCATGGCCAACCCGCCCAAAGTCAGGCTGCTGCGCAGGAAGGCGCGGCGCGAGGGCTGTTCGATCCGCTTTTCCAGGATCTTTCCGGCTTCCTTGAGGATGGCCGGGCCGTCCAGGCCGGGCAGGGAGGGGCGTTTGTGCTGGCTCACGGAGGGCTCCTTATTTGCCGCGGATCATGGCGATCAGGCTGCGCGGCACCAGCGCCACCATCACCAGGTGGACCGCCACGAACGCCGTCAGCAAGGCCATGGCGGTGAAATGCACGCGGCGCGCGGCTTCGTATCCGCCCATCAGTTCACGCAGCAGGTCGAATTGCACCGACTTCCACAGCACCAGTCCGGACAGGACCAGCACGGCGATATCAACCATCACGAACAGGTAGGCCAGGCGCTGCACCTGGTTGTAGCGGCGCGGGTCGGCGTGGGCGAGCTTGCCGCGCAGCGCCGCGCCCAGGTCGGCGGTCAGGCCGCGGATGCTCAAGGGGAAGAACTTGCGCCAGAGGCGGCCGGTGGCCAGATTCATGGCCAGGTACAGGACACCGTTGAAGAACAGCAGCCACATGCCGGCGAAGTGCCATTGCAGGGCGCCCCCCAGCCAGCCGCCCAGCGTGATCTCACGAGGGAACACGAAGTCGAACAGGGGCGAGGCGTTGTAGATGCGCCAGCCACTGGTGACCATGATGACCACGGCCAGGGCATTGAGCCAGTGCATGATGCGCAGCCAGCCCGGATGGATGGGAGCGTTTGCCGGCGGCATGGACGGCGCGTCGTGGCTTGCGGGAGTGGCCAGCATGGCGGGGCTCCGGAGGGCTTGTTGTCGTTGGAGCCATTCTTCTCCGGGGCCGATACCGAAGTCCTCACGCAAACTTAAATTAATTGTGATAACTCGGCGGCGCGGATTGGCGACAATAGGCGCATAGCCCCTCTATAGAGTTTCCCGCCCATGGACACGCCCCGACGCGTACTCATCGTCGAAGACGACGCCCACATCGCCGAACTGCTGCGCCTGCATCTGCGGGACGAAGGTTATGCGGTGGAGCATGCCGCCGACGGCAACGAAGGCATGCGGCGGCTGGAGGAAGGCAGCTGGGACGCCCTGGTGCTGGACCTGATGCTGCCCGGCATAGACGGCCTGGAAATCTGCAAGCGGGCCCGCGCCATGGCGCGCTACACCCCCATCATCATCACCAGCGCGCGTTCCAGCGAGGTGCACCGCATCCTGGGCCTGGAGCTGGGTGCGGACGACTACCTGGCCAAGCCGTTCTCCATGCTGGAGCTGGTGGCGCGGGTGCGGGCGCTGCTGCGCCGCAGCGAGGCCTTGGAGCGCAATGCGCGCATCGATGCGGGTAGCCTGGCCCTGCATGGCGTGTCCATCGATCCGGTGGCGCGCACGGCCGAGGTGGACGGCCGCCGGCTGGACCTGACGCCGCGCGAGTTCGACCTGCTGCATTTCTTCGCGCGGCATCCGGACAAGGTTTTCTCGCGCATGGATCTGCTGAACCAGGTATGGGGCTACCAGCACGAAGGCTATGAACACACGGTCAATACCCACATCAACCGGCTGCGCACCAAGATCGAGGCGGACCCGTCCGATCCGCAACGCATTCTGACGGTCTGGGGCAAGGGCTACAAATTCGCCGCGGGACCGGCCGGCGCGGGAGGCGCATCATGAAGCGGTTCACGCTCACCCAACGGCTGTCCGCCGTATTCGCCTTACTGCTGTTGGCGTGTTGCGGCGCTTCGGCCTGGCTGCAGATCGCGGCCAATTCCCGCTACGAGCAAGAGGTGGTGCAGCGCCTGTCCAGCGGCCTGGCGCAGCACATCGCCGGCGCCAACGAATTGATGGACACCAATGGCTGGAAGCCCGCCGCGGTGCGTTCGCTGTTCGATATGCTGATGGCGGTGAATCCGGCCGTGGAGGTCTACCTGCTGTCCAACGACGGCCGCATCGTGGGCGATGCCGCGCCGGCCGGTCAGATCAAGCGCGACCGCGTCGACTTGGGCCCCGTCCGGCGCTTGCTGGCGGGCGAGATGCTGCCCATCACGGGCGACGACCCGCGCAGCCTGGACGCGCGCAAGGTCTTCAGCGCCGCGCCGGTGCGCGTGGGCGGGCAGGAGAAGGGCTACGTCTATGTGGTGCTGCAGGGCCAGGCGCACGACGCGCTGGCGATGGCGGTGTCGCGCAGTTCCGTGTTGCGCACGACGTTGTGGTCCATCGCGCTGGTCGCGCTGCTGGGGCTGGTGGCTGGCCTGGCGGCCTTCGCCTTGATCACGCGCCCGCTGCGCGGCTTGACGCGCGCCGTGCGCGCCTTCGACGGCGACGACGGGCAGGCCCTGGCAGCGCTGGAGCGTCCGGGCGACGCCTCGGACCGCAATGGCGACGAGATCGCGGTGCTGCGGCGCAGCTTCGTGCAGATGGGCAAACGCATCTCGGACCAGTGGCGCGAACTGACGCGCCAGGACCAGCAGCGGCGCGACCTGGTCGCCAACATCTCGCACGATCTGCGCACGCCGTTGACCTCGCTGCACGGCTATCTGGAAACGCTGAGGCTGAAGGACCAGTCGCTGGATCCGGATGAACGCCGCCGCTACCTGGACATTGCGCTTGCGCAAAGCCGCAAGGTCGGCCGCCTGGCGCAGGAACTCTTCGAACTGGCGCGCCTGGAGTCCGGGCTGGTGCGGCTCGAACCGGAAACCTTTTCGCTGCCGGAACTGGTGCAGGACGTGATCCAGAAGTTCGAACTGGCGGCCGAAGCCCGCCAGCAGCGCCTGACTACCGACATCCCGCAGGAGCTGCCGCCGGTGCGCGCGGACCTGGGCCTGATCGAACGCGTGCTGACCAACCTGCTGGACAACGCCATCCGCCACAGTCCGCCGGGCGGCAAGATCGAACTGCGGCTGGGCAGCGCGCAGAACCTGGTGCAGGTGCAGGTCAGCGATACCGGTGAGGGGATACCGCAGGCGCTGCGCGCAGGACTCTTCACCCGGGCCAGCGCCTTGAACCGTGGTCCGGCCGATGGCGGCGGCCTGGGGCTGGTGATCGTGCAGCGCATTTTGCAGCTGCATCACAGCGAGATCAGGCTGGTGGACCACGCCGGATCGGGCGCGGTGTTCCAGTTCGACCTGGCTGCCGCGCGTTAGCGTCCCGGCCCTGCGGCACAGGACGCCAGGAGGCGCTGGGCGGCATTTACTCGTCGCGAGCGCCAGGGGTGGCCGCGCGCGCCAGCCGCCGCACCATGCCGCGCGAGGCATCCACCTCCAGGACGTCGCCCGTGGCGACCTGTTGCATGATGCCCTGCACATTGACCACCGCCGGGATGCCGAACTCGCGCGCCACGATGGCGCCATGCGACAGATAGCCGCCAGCCTCCATGACCAGCGCGCCCGCTCGCAGGAACAGCGGCGTCCAGGCCGGGTCGGTGGACGCGGCGACGAGGATGCCGCCCGCCGGCATGGCCAGGCCTTCGGATGGCGTGCGGGCGATGAAGGCGCTTGCCTGCGCGTGGCCGCCGGCGGCGGGGGTGCCGCGCCAGCAACCGGTGGAACCGGAATAGGCAGCCGCAGGGGGCGTCAGCACGGTTGCACCGGCCTCGGCATATTCGGCGATGACGTCCCGATCCGGGGTCGCGGCCCAGGACTCCAGCTGCGCATGGCGTAGGGCGGCGCGGCGGCCCGCGGCGGCGGGAGCCAGCCTGGCTTCGGCCAGGGCGACGAGTTCGGCGGCGGTCAGATGGAAGACGTCGTCCGCGGCGGCCAGGCCGTCTGGACGGACGAAGCGCCGGCCCAGCGCCAGGGCGTTCTTGCGGGCTACCGCCAGATAGGCCACCAGCACGCTGCGCGCGGCTTCGCGCTGCCTGCCTTCGAGGCCGGCCGCGGTCAGCAGCTTGGCGGCCAGCGGCCGTTGCCAGAAAGGCAATGCCGCGCGCAGGCGCTGGCGGGCCTGGCTGGCCGCGCTGTCCTGTCGGGCGCGCAAGGCGCCCAGATCGGCGTCGGCCAGTTGCAGCACGCTGTCCAGCAGGTAGGCGGGGTTTTCGCGCCAGCGCGGGTTGCGCAGATAGGTTTCATAAACGGCGCGGTGGCCATACTGGCGCAGGAAGTCCGCGAAGGCCTGCTTGAAGGGACTGCCGTCCTGCAAGGCGTTGTGCCAGCCGGCGCTGTCGCGCGCCGGATCGCGCAGCCAATCCATGGCCCGCGCGTCGGCGGCGGCCAGCCTGGCCAGCGCCATCAGGGCATAGCTTTGCGCCGCGGTCACGCTGGGTTCGCCGCCGGCCAGCAGCGCGGCCGTGAGCGCGTGGCCTTCGCCCGGGCAGGCTTTCTCAACCATTTCCAGCAGCTTATGCAGCGCGCCGCCGCCTGAACCCTGCAGGAAGAAAAGTTGGTCCGCCGCCAGCACTGTGTGGAACTGCTCCCGCAAACGGGCGCCCAACTCGGCGTTGGACGCGGGCGCGGGCTGGTCCAGCCAGGCCTGGGCGCGGGCGAACAGTCGCGGCAGGTCCAGTTCCGCCTGCTTGCGCAAGGGGGCTGCGCGGCGCAGGTAGCGCAGGATGCGCGCACCATGCCGCAGGCGTTGCGCCAGCGTCAGGGGCGGCACCGCGATCTCGGGCTGGGGGCCGCCCAGCAGCGCATTCATGGCTTTCGGGGGCACGCCCAGCGCGTCATGGCCGACCCACTGGATGACGGAGGCGTCCAGATAGACCCGACCCTGGAACAGTGCCGCCAGCCGTACGCCCGGCAGGGTGGCGTAGCCGCTGAGTTCAAAACCCGTGGTCAGCATGCGTTGCGCCATGACGCGGCCCGTATCCCATTCCAGCGCCGACAGGGCCAGCGGCAGGACCTCGCGGGTGTTGCCGCGCGACCAGTACGCGGGCTGCGCGCGCAACGCCGGATAGGTATGGCGCGCCGCCGCGGTGATGGGGCGGGCCTGCACGATCCAGAAGTGCCGTCCATCCCAGACCCATTCGATGTCGTAGCCGCCTCCGGCATAGTCCAGGGCGCGCGCCGCGTCGCGCACGATGTTGCCCAGGGCTTCGGCCTGCGTGTCGGTCAGCACGGCCTGGGCCGCGCGCGCGGCGGGCGTGGGCGCAAGCACGGTGCCCGAGACGCCGGCGGGCTGGCTGGCGTGGTGCTTGGCGCCGATGCGCCGTTCGGCCAGCGGCCAGGCCTGGCGCAGATAGTTTTCGCGCAGGCGATATTCGTCGCCGTCCGCCTCGCCGTCCACAAGCGATTCGCCCAAGCCCCAGTTGGCGTGGATGAGCATCTCGTCATGCCGTCCCGAGACCGGGTCGATGGTAAAGGCGATGCCGGAGGCGACCGCGTCGATCAGCGGCATGACGACCACCGCCATGCCGGCGGGGTTCAGTCCCAGCTTCTGCCGGTAGGCGCGGGCCTGCGGCGTCCATTGCGAATCCCAGATCTGCCGGACGGCGTCGATTGCCGCTTCGGCGCCGCGCACATTGAGGCAGGACAGATGGATACCCGCGAACGAAGCGCCCGCCGAGTCTTCCTGGGGGGCGGACGAACGCAAGGCCAGCGGCCGCTCGAGCCAGCCGCGCGCAGACAGTGCATCGCGCAGGGCTTGGGCCACGGCGGGCGGCGGCGGTTGGCCCGGCTTGCGGTCCAGGCTGAGCGCGGCGGGCAGCACGAAGCCGTCCGGCATAGGCACGCCCAATTGGGCCATGCGGCCCAGCTGCCAGCCCTTGCCGCCCGCGGCCTGGGGGCCGGCCAGGGCAGCGCCGGCCCAATCCAGCACGGCGGCAGTCATGGCGCGGCCGCGGGCGCCACGCCGCGCACGAAGAGGCTGATGGCGGCGTCGAACTCCGCCTTCAGGCTGGCGCCGGGCAGGTCGAGCCAGCGCAGCATCGCGCCCAGGTACAGGAATTGGAGCTGGTGGGCCAGTTGACTGGCGGCAAGATCGGTCCGGGCCTGGCCAGCGGCCTGCGCCTCTTCGATCAGCGCGCTGTACAGCGCCTGCATGCCGCTGCGCGGATAGCGGTCGTCGTCGCGCGTGCCGGGCTGCAGCGTCGACAGCCGGTAGCGCAGGTAGGGACCCAGATAGGCGCGGTGCGATTCGGACCAGTGCGCCGAGGCATGCAGCAGCCGCGTCAGGCGCTGCGCGAGGGAAGGCAGGGCGCGCAGCGCGGGCTGGAGCGCGTGGACACTGGCGGCCAGTTCCTCGTGGAAGCGATGCGCGAGCAGGGCTTCCTTGACGGGAAAATGGTTGTAGAGCGTTCCCTTGGACACGTCCGCCTGAGCGGCGATCTGTTCCATGGTGACTGCGTCATAGCCCAGGGTTTCGAATAGCCGCCAGGCCGTTTGCGCCAGATGGTCCAGGGTCTGCAGGCGCTTGCGTTCGCGGCGCCCGGCTTCGGGAGCCGTGGATTCGGAGGGGGGCAAGGCGGAAGAGTCCATGGGCACGAAAATAATTGAACGAAGAATAATATTGTACGTCGTTCAATTATTTTCCGAAAGCCCGCCAGAAAGCCGTCGGTCTTAAGCCGTGGCGGGCATCTCGCCGTGCAGCAGGTAGTCCATCAATTCGCGCACGGAGCGCATGGCGCTGCCGAAGGGCAGCTTGGAGGCGCCGCGGAAGAACAGCCCGCGGCTGACTTCGCCGCGCATGGCGGCCGCCAGCTTCAGGTCGATGCAGAATTGGCCGAAGCGCGAAAGGCCGTCGCGCAGCCCGCATTGCGTCAGGCAGTCCATGCGCTGGCTGCAGCGCCGCGCGTCGCAGCGGGTGTTGGCCTGCAGCGTTTTTTCCTGGCGCAGATAACGCGTCAGCCACGGCGTTTCCACGGCGCGGGCGGGCAGGCCCGCCACGCTGGTGAATTCGGCCAGCTTGTCCGGATCGGCGTCGATCAGCACGCGCTTGAAGTTCTCGTGCGCATCGCCTTCCTGGGTGACGGCAAAGGCCGTGCCGACCTGCACACCGTCGGCGCCGTTGGCCAGCCAATGGCGCACCTGCTCGTGGCTGCCCACGCCGCCCGCCACGATCAGGCGCGGCGCGTCCGAACCCAGCGCCAGTTCCTGGAACAGCTTGTGGCAATCGGCCAGCACGTGCTGGAAGTCGAAGCGTTCGCTGTGGATGTCGTCCAGACGGGCCGCGCCCAGATGGCCGCCGGCATGGCCGGGGTGTTCGATCACCACGGCGTCGGCCATGCGGCCCTTTTTCATCCATTTCTTCAGCACCACGGCCACGCCGCGCGCCTCGGACAGGATCGGCACCAGCGCGACCTTGGGGTAGTCGGCGGTCATCTCGGGCAGGTCCAGCGGCAGGCCGGCGCCCATGACGATGGCATGGGCGCCGCTTTCGCAGGCCTGACGCACCAGGGCGGGATGGTCGCGCACCGCCTTCATCACGTTCACGGCCACCAGGCCGCGGCCTTGCGCCGTGTCCAGCGCCGCGCGTATTTCGCGGTCCAGGGCTACCTGGTTGGCGCCGTCGATGACGTCGCGGTCATGGCAGCGCTCGGTTTTTTCCATCAGATCGGGATGGTGATGGCGCAAATCCACACTGGCGATGGTGCCCATGGCGTTCTGGCTGGCGACCGCGCCGGCCAGGCGATGGGCGGATACGCCGACGCCCATGCCGCCCTGGACAATGGGCAGCAATTCGCGTCCGGCGAGGGTGAGTGATTTGAACCACGTCATGATGAGTCTTTCCTCTTTTCAAGTGGACAGAGGCTAGAGCAAGGGGGAGCGGGTCGCCTTGCGCAGGATCAAGCGGAGCAGCACCCCGCTCAGCGATAGGCGAACTCTTCGAACCATTGCATCAGCAGCGCCAGGGCCGGCGCGCCGAGCGCGCGTACCGGCGGCGCGTCGGGCGAGCGGCGCGCGCCCTGCACGGCAAAGCGCCGCACGCCGCGGCGCGCCAGTTCGCGCGCCAGCGCCAGCAGCCGGGTTTCGTCCAGCCAGTCCGGATGCCAGGTGATGCGGCACTCGAAGTCGACGCCGGCCGCCAGCAGCTGCGCCAGGCATGCCAGCGCGGGGCGCTGCGAATCGCGCCGCCCGGTAATGTCGTCATAGCCCTGGGCGTCGGCCTTGATGTCCAGGCCGACCCAGTCGAGGTGCCGCAGCACGTCGGCCAGGCGCAGGGGATAGATGCCGGCGGTATGCAGCCCGACGCGGTAACCCATGCGCCTGACGTCGCGGATCATCTGCGGCAGGCGCGGCTCGCTCAAGGGCTCGCCGCCGGAGAA
The DNA here is from genome assembly GCF_017355315.1 of Achromobacter sp. SD115. Taxonomy (NCBI): domain Bacteria; kingdom Pseudomonadati; phylum Pseudomonadota; class Betaproteobacteria; order Burkholderiales; family Alcaligenaceae; genus Achromobacter; species Achromobacter sp. SD115. The sequence continues at coordinate 131,316 of NZ_JADIJM010000007.1, forward strand.
CACGATGGCGTCCAGCAGGCCCTTGCGCGTTTCCAGGAAGACGCGCGTCTCGCGCCAGTCGTAGCGTGCGGCGCGGGTCTGCAGTTCGACGTTGTGGCAGTAGTGGCAGCGCCAGGGGCAGCCCGCGATGAATACGACCGCGGCCAGCTGCCCCGGCCAGTCCACCGTGGAAAAAGGCACCAGCCCGCCGACCGCGGGCGAATGCCGCGGCAGGGGCTGGGCCACCGGTTGCGGCGGCGCCGGGTAGGCCGGCCGCGCCGTCAGCCGCCGCGTGCCCGGGCCGCAGCCCGGGGTGGACGCGGCGGCTTGCGGTGCGCCTTCAGGCGCTGCGTTCGACGAAGAAGCGGCGTTCATTGAATTCGCCTTGTTTGCCGGTGTTGAAGGAAGCGACGGGGCGGTGGTAGCCCATGACGCGGGTCCAGATCTCGCAGCGCACGCGCTGGCTGTCGTCCAGCCGCAGGGCGGGAGCGGTGGTGACTTCGGGAGCGATCAAGGTTTGCATGGCGGTTCCTCAGGGAGTGAATGCCGGGCGGCTGCCCGGCGGTCCGGTCGGGGCCTGTCGTCGTGACCAGGTCCTAGGCCGGGGTGCAGCATGCCGATTGCTTGGCCAGCAGCTCGGCATCGCATTTCGGGCAGAACTCGTGGTGCCCCGCCAGATAACCGTGGTTGGGGCAGATGGAGAAGGTCGGCGTGACCGTGATGTAGGGCAGCCGGAAGTTCGACAGCGCGCGGCGCACCAGCTGCTTGCACGCGGCGGCGGACGACACGGCCTCGTTCATGTACAGGTGCAGCACGGTGCCGCCGGTGTACTTGCCTTGCAGCGTTTCCTGCAGTTCCAGCGCATGGAAGGGATCGTCGGTGTGGCCCACCGGCAGCTGGCTGGAGTTGGTGTAGTAGGGCTGCGTCTCGCTGCCCGCCTGCAGGATGGCGGGATAGCGTTTGCGGTCTTCGCGGGCGAAGCGGTAGGTGGTGCCTTCGGCGGGCGTGGCTTCCAGGTTGTACAGATGGCCGGTCTCTTCCTGGAATTCGGTCATGCGGGCGCGCACCCGGTCCAGGAGGCGGACGGCCAGGGCGTGTCCCGCCGCGGAGGTGATGTCCTCGGCGTCGTCCGTGAAGTTGCGGACCATCTCGTTGATGCCATTCACACCCAGCGTGCTGAAGTGGTTGCGCAGGGTGCCGAGGTAGCGGCGGGTATAGGGATAGAGGCCTTGGTCGATATAGCGCTGCACCACCTTGCGTTTGGTTTCCAGCACGTCGCGGCCCAGCTCCAGCAGGTGGTCCAGGCGCTGCATCAGCCGCGCTTCGTCGCCGCGGCAGGTGTAGCCCAGGCGCGCGCAGTTGACCGTGACCACGCCGACCGAGCCGGTCTGCTCGGCCGAGCCGAACAGGCCGTTGCCGCGCTTGAGCAGCTCGCGCAGGTCGAGCTGCAGGCGGCAGCACATCGAGCGCACCATGTGCGGTTCCAGGTCCGAGTTCAGGAAGTTCTGGAAATAGGGCAGGCCATAGCGCGCCGTCATCTCGAACAGGCGCTCGGTGTTGGGGTGGTCCCAGTCGAAGTCGGGCGTGATGTTGTAGGTCGGGATGGGGAAGGTGAACACGCGGCCCTTGGCATCGCCGGCCATCATGACCTCGATGTAGGCGCGGTTGATCATGTCCATCTCGGTCTGCAGTTCGCCGTAGGAGAACGGCATTTCCTCGCCGCCGATGTACGGGATCTGCTCTTTCAGGTCCGGCGGGCAGGTCCAGTCGAACGTGAGGTTGGTGAAGGGCGTCTGCGTACCCCAGCGGCTGGGCACGTTGAGGTTGTAGATGAGTTCCTGCATGGACTGCTTCACTTCCGCGTACGTCATGGCGTCGCGGCGGATGAAGGGGGCCATGTAGGTGTCGAAGGAGCTGAACGCCTGCGCGCCGGCCCATTCGTTTTGCAGCGTGCCCAGGAAGTTGACGATCTGGCCGATGGCCGCCGACATGTGGCGCGCCGGCGTCGCTTCCACCTTGCCGGGGATGCCGTTGAAGCCTTCGGTCAGCAGTTGACGCAGCGACCAGCCGGCGCAATAGCCGCTCAACATGTCCAGGTCGTGGATGTGGATGTCGCCTTCGCGGTGGGCGCGGCCGGCTTCGGGCGCGAACACGTTGGACAGCCAGTAGTTGGCGGTGACCTTGCCCGCCACGTTCAGGATCAGGCCACCGAGGCTATAGCCTTGGTTGGCGTTGGCGTTGACGCGCCAGTCGCGCTGGTCCAGGTATTCCTCCATGGCGCTTTCCACGTCCACCAGCGTGTGGCGCAGCGAGCGCAGCCGGGCGTGCTGTTCGCGGTGCACGATGTAGGCGCGCGCGGTGCGCCAGTGGCCCGCCTGGACCAGGGCTTCCTCGACGCGGTTCTGGATGGTTTCGACGCCGGGGCAAGGGTTGCCGGCCAGCGCGGCGATGACGCCGTCGGTCAGCGTTTGCGCGCCTGCCAAGTCCAGTTCCCCGGTGCTCTGGCCGGCCGCCGCCATGGCTTGGGCGATCTTGTCGCGGTCGAACGCCGCGACCCGGCCGTCGCGCTTGAGGATGTGCTGGATATGCATGACTGACACCATATGTAGTAGGGTGTGAAAACTCTACCACCACATATGGTGCGCGTATCGCCCCGTTCGCCCAGGATGTCAGTCTTGCTTGATGCGCGTCAAACGCGCGCTTCGGAAGCTTTGGAAACTTCAGAAACCGATGCCGACCCCGGCCAGGGATATCGCCACGGCCAGCGCGGCGGTGCGGGCCGCCGGGCGGGGTGCCCAGGACAGCATGCCGACCCAGAGCAGGGCGCCGGCCGAGAGCCAGCCCAGCCATGCCACCACGCCCACGGTATTGCCCCACAGCCCGACGCAGGGCAGCAAGGCCAGCGCCAGCAGCAGCACACCCGCGCCGCGCAGCACGCGGGTGTGGCCGGCGGACGGATCGCGTCCCCAGATCTGGTCGTAATGGCGCGGCATGGCCAGGCTCAGGCAAGCCATGCCCGAGTAGGTCAGCAGCAGCGCCATGGAAATTGCGTACAGGTCGTTGATGTTCATGCGGCCGCCTCTGCGTCACTGCGGGGATTGCGCCGGGCGGGCGCGCTTGCGGGCCGCCGCCACAACAACAGGGCCGCCCAGCCCGATAATACGCCGAACGCGACGGACGTCAGTTCGACGCCCGCGCTTTCCCAGTCGCCGCGGGCGATCTGCGCCAGGGGATGGTCGCCCAGCGTGACGAGCGACAGCGCCGGCAGCAGCAGGCACAGCGCCGACAGCAGGGCCAGTTGCGAGATCCAGGCGCGGCGCGGGCTGCACAGCCAGGCATGCGCCAGCGTCAGCGCCCATATGGCGAAGAAGCAACGCAGCTCCCACAGCGCGCGGTTTTCCAGCGCCACGGGCAGCAGGCGGTTGGCCCAGAAGTAGCCGATGCAGGCGATGGCCAGTCCGGCCAGCGCGGCCACGTTCAAGCCTTCTATCAACCGGTACACGCGCGCCGTCGCGCTGCCGAATTCGCCGCCATGTTTGGCGCGGCGCTTGACCATGAACAACAGCGCGCCCGTACCCATCATGGCCGCGCCGGCCAGGCCGCAGATGAAGTACAGCCATTTCATGGCCAGGCCGCCGAACTTGACCATATGCAGACCGCTCATCACCTGGAATGTCAGGGAAGGCGCGCCGCCGTGGACCCCGCCTGGAGACCGTACGCGCAGCAGTTCGCCGCTGGCGGAAAATTCGGCCATGCCGGTGGTGGCGCTGAGGTTCCGGGCGTCGTCGGTGGCTTCATTCCAGCCATAGACGCCGATGCGCATGGAGCTGTCTTCGGGGTTGTTGATGACGATGGCGCGCGCCGTCTGCCCGATCAGTTGCTCGCCGCGGGCCACGATGGGTTCCAGCGCCGGCATGCGCTGCGCCGCGCCGGTGCGCGCAGGCCGGTCCTCGCCGGACAGTTCGGCCAGAAACAGGCGGCTGGCCCGCGGGTCGGCGCCATAGGTTGCCGCTATGGGGGCGGGCATCAGTATCGCGCTGGATATGACGATGCCGGTGTAGGCAATCATGAACTGGAAAGGCAGGGTCAGGACCGCCACCGCGTTGTGCGCGTCCAGCCAGGAGCGCTGGCCCTTCTTCGCGCGGAAAGTGAAGAAGTCCTTGAAGATGCGCTTGTGCGTGACCACGCCCGAAATCAGTGCGACCAGCATGGCCATGCTGGCGAAGGCCACGATCCACAAGCCCAGGCCGGCGTCGTGCAAGGTGTAGTGGAAATCCACGAAATGCGAGCCGCCCTGCGTGGCGCGGACTTCGGCCTCGTGGTGGTCGTCAAGTTCCGCGCCCGTGTCGGGGTCCAGTTCGGCGTCGGCATACTGGCCGTTCTTGTCGAACCAATAGGCCGTCAGCCCGTTGTCGTGAAAGCGGTCGACCGGCCAGATCTCCCACATGCCTGCGCCCGCATGGTTGCGGGCCATATAGTCCACGGCCAGTTCCAGCCTGCGGGCGCGGTCTACCGGGACGCTTTCCTTTTGCGCGGCCCGTGCTTCCGCCTCCTGGTGCTCGGGCGTCATCCAGTGCGTGATGGGTTCGGAGAATACGGCCAGCGAGCCCGTCAGGAAGACGGCGAACAGCTGCCAGGAAAACCACAGGCCGACCCAGGTGTGGAGCCAGGCCATGGACAGGCGGAAACCGGATTTCAGGACGAGCCTCTTTCTTGTTGGCGCCGTCGCGAGCCGGACGGTCTGATTTTATTGAGAATAGTTCCAATTCTAGTCTAAATGGGGACGAGGTTGTCCGTGTCGCTGCCCTGTATCTATTGCTTCGGCCGCGGCAATCGGCGCAGGCCGCCCCGGCGGAGCCGCAGATGCTAGAGCCGGGCATGGCGGTTGCTGGGGAGGCGTTCCATCCGCATATCCGCCGCGGGCATGCGCGGATGCCCACGTGAACGAAAGAGGAGCACCCAATGAAACGCAAAGCCGGAAATACCTCGCAAATCGAGGAGTTGCTGTATCAGGCCCTGGAAACCGAGATAGGAGGCCTGGCCGTGTATGAAACCGCCGTGTCCTGCGCGGTGAATGAGGATCTGAAGAAGGAATGGCTGGGCTACCTGGAAGAAACGCGCACCCATCGTCGGGTGCTGTTGACGGTGTTCGAGCAGTTGCGCCTGGATCCGGAGGCGCAACCCCCGGGCAGGCAGGTGGTGCGCCATATCGGCGAATCGCTGGTCAAGGCCATGAAGATGGCGATCAACGCAGGCGACCCGGACGCTGCCCAACTGGTCGCCACTGAATGCGTGGTGCTGGCCGAAACCAAGGACCACGCGAACTGGTCCCTGATCGGCGTGATCGCCGAGCAGCACAGCGGCGACCAGGCCAAGGTGCTCAAGCAGGCGTATGACGCCGTCGCTACGGACGAGGACCACCACCTCTATCACACGCAAGGCTGGTCGCGCGAATTGTGGATCCACTCTTTGGGATTCCCTGCGGTGCTGCCGCCTCCCGAAGAGGTCAAGCAGGTGGAGACCGCCATTGGCGCATCGCGGGCCGAGCAGGCGCGCGGCAAGATGCTGAGCCACTAGGAGATTTCGATGCCAGGCAAGAAAGCAGCAGGCAAGCGCGGCGTGGACGCGGCCAAGAGCGTGTCCGCATTCATCGATGCCCTGGCCAGGCACCACCATCCCGAAAGGGAGACGTCGCCGCCCATGGTGTGAGAATGCCCAGGCGCCAGCACGGGTGCGGACGCCTCTTGACAAGCCACATGCGCCTGCCAATACTGCACTGGCAAGTCGGGGCGAGCGCGCTTGGCGCTTGCCGTCCTTCAGACAAGGGGGCTGTATGCGTCGCGCGTCCGTTTTGCCTATGTACCGTTGGGGTTGGCTGTCGGCCAGCCTTTTTTTGTGGGCTGCCTGTTTTTTCCTGGCGCCACAGGCCAGGGCGGAGTCCGCGGCCGAGCTCAGCCGGGAGGCGCGCAGCGCGCTGGATCGCCTGTACCAGCAGGAACCCAGGACACGTGAACTGGGCAAGAAGGCGGTGGGCGTGCTGGTGTTCCCCCGCATCCTGAAGGGCGGCCTGCTGGTCGGCGCGGAAACCGGCAACGGCGCGCTCATCCGGGGCGGCAAGGTCCAGGGTTACTACAACATATCGGCGGTCTCGTTCGGCCTTCAGGCCGGCGCGCAGGAGTTCAGCTATGCGCTGTTCTTCATGAACGAGCCGGCGCTGCAGTACCTGGACCAGAGCGACGGCTGGTCGCTCGGCGCCGGCCCCAGCCTGGTCGTGGTGGACGACAGCTATGCCGCCAGCATTACCACCACCACCCTGAGCCAGGATGTATACGCCGTGCCATTCGGCGGACAGGGACTGATGGCCGGCATGGGCCTGCAAGGGTCCAAGATCACCCGCACCCAGCCGGACTGAGGCCAGGCGCCAGCCTGCCGCGGCTAGTCCAGGGTGATGCCGGCGCGCGCAGCGACCTCTGAAAAGGTGCGCAGTTCCTTGGTGATCTGCGCCTTGAATGCCGGCCCGGGCAAATAGACGGGATCCAGCGCCAGGTCGGCCACGGACTTGCGCACCTGCGGATCCTCCATGATTTCCGCCACGGCGCGGCTCAGCGTGTCCACCACCGGGGCCGGCGTGCGCGCCGGCGCCACCAGCGCGTACCAGCCGACGAAGGACACGTCCGGCATGCCCGCTTCGGTGAAGGTGGGCACGTCGGGCAGTTGCGGCATGCGGCGTTCGCCCGTCACGGCCAAGGCGCGGATCTTGCCGGCGCGGACCTGCGGCGCGGCCGAAGACACGGTGTCCACGCCCAGGTCGACCTCGCCGCCTATCATCGCCGTGACCAGCTGCGCGCTGCCCTTGTAGGGCACCGGCGTCATCTTCGCGCCCGCGGCCTCCGCGTACATCTCGCCTGCCAGATGGGGGGCCGATCCGGCGCCGAAGGTGCCGTACATCAGGCTGTCCTTGCCGCTGCGCTGTTTGGCCAGCGCGGCCGCTTCCTGGATGGTGCCGGCCGCCAGCCCGTTCTTGGCCAGCAGCACCACGGGCGCCATCGCGACGATGGCGATGTGTTCGTAGCTCTTCTGCGGGTCGTAGGGCAGGCCGGGCTTGAGCGCCGGCAGCACGGTGTAGGTGGTGCTGCCCGACAGCATCAGCGTGTAGCCGTCGGGCTGCGCGCGCGCTGCCGCTTCCGCGCCGATCACGGTGGAGGCGCCGGGACGGTTCTCCACGATGACGGCCTGGCCGAATTTGCCGGACAGCTTGTTGGCCAGCAGCCGCGCCACGGCGTCGGTCGCCCCGCCTGGGGTAAAGGGCACGACGATCTTGATCGCCTGTTCGGGATAGGCGGCGTGGGCGCCGCCGGCAGGCGCGAGGGCGGCAAGGCTTGCGGCCGCCAGGGCGGCGCGGAGTTTGACGGTCATGACGGAGGTCCCGGTCAGTTGGCGTTGGAAGACGAGCTGGCGGCCGCCTGGCGCAGGGCGTTGCCCTGATCGCCCAGGTCCCAGAACAGGCCAGCCATGATCGCCAGCCCTTCGCGGGCGACGCTGCCCAGCAGGTGTTCGTTGGGCGCGTGCTGGGCGCACGCGGGATAGGAATGCGGCACCCACAAGGTGGGCAGGCCCAGCTGGTCGGCGAAGATGTCGTTGGGCAGCGATCCGCCCAGGTTTGGCAGCAGCGCCGGCCGCTTGCCGGTGCTGCGCTCCAGCGAGGCCGCGGCCCAGCGAACCCAGGGATTGTCGGGTGACAGGCGGGTGGCGCCGGCCTGCATGCCGATGCGTACCTGCACGTCCTCGAAGCCCGCCGCGCGCAAATGTTCCTTCACATGGGTCTCCAGCGCGCGCCAATCCGTGCCTACCACGAAGCGCAACTGGCACCAGGCTATGGCCTCGGGCGGTATGGCGTTGACCGGCTTGGCCGGATCGCCGGCGCCAAACGTCAGGACGTCCAGGCTGTTCCAGCCGAATACCTTTTCGGGCGCGCTCAGCCCGGGTTCGCCCCACCAGGCATTGATGTCGGGATCGTCCTCGCCGCCGCCGACTTCCAGGTCGGCCAACGCCTCGGCCACCGCGTCCGGAATAGGGGGCGGGCGCAGGCCCGGCACCGTGATGCGACCGCGCGCATCGACCAATGTGGCGATCGCATGCGCCAGCACGATGGCGGGGTTGGCCAGCAGGCCGCCCCAGTTGCCCGAGTGGTAGCCGCGTTCGCGAGCCCGCAGTTTCAGTTCGAAGTTCACCGCGCCGCGCGAGCCCATGAATAGGGTCGGGCGCTGCGCGCTCAGGCGCGGCCCGTCACTGGCGATGAATACGTCCGCCGCCAGGGCTTCGCGTTGGGCCTCGCAGAAGGCGGCCAGCCCGGGGGAGCCCGCTTCCTCGCCGGTCTCGATCAGCCAGATCGCGTTGAAACCCAGCGCGCCGCCGCGCGCGGCGATGACTTGGCGCAGCGCTTCCAGGTTGATGCTGTGCTGGCCCTTGTTGTCGGCGGTGCCGCGCCCGTACCAGCGGTCGCCCTCGACCTGCAAACGCCAGGGATCGCGCCCGGCTTCCCATTTGGCGGCATTGCCGCGCACCACGTCGCCGTGGCCATACATCAGCACCGTCGGCAGGCCGGCCTGCTCGATGCGGCGCGCCACCAGGATGGGCAGGTCGGCGCCCGAGGGATTGGGATGGACCTTACAGGCGAAGCCCAGTTCCTGCAGCAGCGGAACCAGCTCTTCTTTCAGGTATGCGTGCTGGGCGGGGGCTTGGTCAGCCACCTCGCTTTCCGTCGCGTAGGCGATGCGGCGGGCCAGCGCCGCTTGAAGGACGCCGTTGTCATAGGCTTGAACGGCTTGGAGCAGGACGTGTTCGCGTATCACTTCGGTGCCTGGGATGCTGAGGGAGGCACAAAGTTATTACGCTTCACCACATGCCACAATTAGATAATTAGCATTCTTTCATTGCTATAAAGGCATGGGTAAGGGGACGCCATGATTTCACTGGGCCTGAGGTACTTCCTGGAGGTCGCGCGCTGCGGCTCGATCGCGGGCGCGGCGGCGGCGCAGCATGTGGCGGCCTCGGCCGTCAGCCGGCAGATCGCCAAGCTGGAGGACGGGCTGGGCATTGCGTTGTTCGAGCGGCAGGCGCGTGGCATGGAACTGAGCGAGGCCGGCCGCCAATTGGCCGCCTATGCCAATGCCGCGGCGCTGGAAGCCGAGCGCGTCACCACAGACATCCGCCAGCGCAGCCATCTGGGCGACGTGACCATACGTCTGGCCTGTACCGAGGGCTTCGCCCACCGCTTCCTGCCCATGTGCATGGCCGAATTCAAACGGGTGCGGCCCGAGGCCCGCTTCCATCTGCACGTGGAACGCCCTGAGGAAGTCAGCCGCCACATTCTGGAAGGCCTGTCGCAGCTGGCGCTGCGCTATACCACCGCGCAGGATGACCGCCTCAAGACCGAGCTGCTGGTGCGCGCCCCGGTCTACGCAGTGATGTGCCGCAACCATCCGCTGGCCAGCCGGCGCAGCCTCAGCATGTGCGACCTGACGAAGGTGCCGCTGTCGCTGGGCGATCAGGGCACCACGGTGCGGCAGCTGTTTGACGCGGCTTGCGCCAACGCGGGACTGCACATCGAGCCGGCCTACGTGTCCAACCATTCCGCGGCCTTCCTGCCCATGCTGCCAGGCAGCGACATTGTGGCGCTGTCGGGCTACCTGACCATGTTGGGGCAGCGCGACGGCGAGGGTCTGGCCGCGGTGCCGTTCAGCAATCCGGAGATGCGGCAGCGGAGCATCCAGGTCCTGACACTGCAGGGCCGGACGCTGCCGGCGCTGGCCCGCGAGTTCCTGGAGTTCATGGCGCAGCGGCTGACAGCCACGCCCAAGGCGCCGGAGGCGGACGCCTGAGGGGAAGGCCCAAGGCAGACGTCATAGCCGCTCGTCCGAGAGGAGGCCGCGGCGCGCGGCCCCTTACCGGCGTCAGTCCAAAGAGATATTGGCCTCCTTGACCACGGCCGCAAAGCGCGCCGAGTCCGCATCGCGGGCCTGGGCCAGCGCGGCGGCGTCCTGCGGCCAGGCGTCAAAGCCATAGGTCTCGAAGCGCTTGCGCACGGCGGGCGTGACCACGGCCTGGGCGATGGCGTCATTGATGCGCTTGACCACGGCATCCGGCGTGCCCTTGGGCGCGAAGGCCGCGACCCAGGTCTTCAGTTCGAAGTCCTTGGGGCCGCCCGCTTCGCTGACCGTGGGTACGTCGGCGTAGGATCCCAGGCGCGACGGCGCCGCCAGCGCCAGCAGCTTGACCCGCTTGGCCTGGTACAGGTTCTGCACCGTGGCGGCGGTGCCGAAGGCCCAGTCTACTTCGCCGTTGGCCACCGCTGTGTAGAGCTGGGCCAGGTCCTTGAAGGGGACGTGGGTCATGTTGGTCTGCGTGGCGGTCTGGAACATGGAGGTACCCACGTGCGCCACGCTGCCCATGCCCCAGGTGCCGTAGGTCAGCTTGCCGGGCTGGGCCTTGGCCGCCGCGATCAGATCGGTGACGTTGTTCCAGGGCGACGAGGCCGATACGACCATGAAGAAATGCGTGGTGTAGATCGGCGCCACCGGAACGAAATCCTTGACCGGATCAAAGGGCAGGTTGCGGTAGAGCTGCGGCTGCAGCGTCATATGGGTGTTGTCCACCACGGCCAGCGAATAGCCGTCGGGCGTGGCGCGCTTGACCTCGCCGATCGCCAGCCAGCCGTTGGCGCCGGGCTTGTTCTCGACGATGAGCGGCTGTTTCCAGGCAGCCGTGAGCTGTTCGCCCAGCATGCGGGCGACGGCGTCGGGACCGCTGCCCACCGAGTACGGCAGTACGATGCGCACCGGCCGTTCGGGGTATTTGTCGGATTGGGCCTGTGCCGAGGCGCAGGCCAGGGCGCCAGTCAGCGCCATGCACCAGAGGGTATTTTTCATGTCTCCTCCACTTTCCATGGATGGTTCGCGGCGCTTCCCGGCGCCGCTTGTCGTTGAGGCCGCAAGCGCGGATTAAAGCGCTGAGGCCGGGTACTCAAAACAGCGCTTCAGGATGCCGCGGCCGCTTCCGGATGCAGCGCCTCGTAGGCAGCGGCGAAGCCCGGATCGCGCTGGCGCAGGTCGTCGTGGCTGACCTGGCCGGTGCGGCGCATGTAGTCGTAGACGAAGGACACCGGGTCCAGCTGCATCTTCTCGGCCACGTTCTCGTACCAGTCCAGGCTGCGTGCGGCGGCGGCCTGGAAGTTGGCCGACGCCGGGCGGCGCTGCGCTTCAAAGTGCGCGAATGCGGCCTGCGTGTCGTCGGGATGCTGCGTCAGGCCCTGATGCAGGGCGATCGCGTCCTGCATCGCCATGCGGGTGCCGGAGCCCAGCGAGAAATGCACGGTGCGCAGTGCATCGCCCAGCAGGACGATGTTGCCGTGCGACCAGCGCTCGTTGCGCACGATGCTGGCCTCGAACCACAAGGAGCGGTTGCCCAGCAGTTCGTTCGCGCCCAGGTCGGCGCGGAACACCTCGGCGCAATAGCGGCGGCTTGCGTCCTCGCTGGCCGTGTCCAGGCCGGCGCGCTGCCAGGTGTCCGGATCGACCTCCACCAGGAAGGTGCTGAGGTCCTTGCTGTACTGGTAGCTGTGGGCGATGAAGATGCCGTGGTCCGTTTCGCGGAAGATCAGCGACACCGGGTGGAAGCGCTGGCGCGTGCCGTACCAGGCGAACTTGTTGCGGCGGCGTTCGAAGCTGGGGCGGAAGTGCTCGGCGTACTGCTTTCGCACGGCGCTGTTGCTGCCGTCGGCGGCCACCACCATGTCTACTTCCGAGGCCAGCCGCCCGACGTCCTCGATCCGCTGCCCGTGCAGGATTTTCACGCCGGCTTCCAGGCAGGCGTTTTCCAGGACTTCCAGCATGTCGATGCGGGCCGTGCGCGAGAAATGGTTGCCCTGGACCTGGACGCGGGCGCCCTGGTGGATGATCTCCATGTAGTCGCAGCGTTCGTGGTGCGCCACGAAGGCCTTGAAGAATTCCGGGTCGGCCTCGCGCAGGAAGGACAGGCCGATGTCCGAGAACACTACGCCCCAGCCGTAGGTGGCGCCGCGCGGATTCTGTTCGTACACGGTGATGTCGTGCTGCGGGGCATGCTTCTTGGCCAGCAGTGAAAAGTACAGGCCGGCGGGGCCTGCTCCGATGATGGCGATCTTCATTTTGCTTGGCTCCTGTTTGCTTCGGCCTGCGCGCAGGCTTCCTGATAGGACTGCAATGCGCCGCGCAGCGCGGCGGGCACTTCGATGGCGCGCCGTTCGCCGCGCGCCACGCAGATCGGCGTCAACCGGGCGTCGAAGGCGGACTGGCCGCGCACGCTCCCGGCGATGTGCAGGGTGTAGGTGCGGGTGCGGATTTCCTCGACCCTGACGCACATGTCGAATTCCTCGTCCGGCCACAGCGAGGCCTGGAAGTCGAAGGACAGCGCGCGCGTCGGCGTGCCGAAACCATGCTCGTCCTTGATGCGCTGCGGCGTGCCGTTGAACAGATGGCCGTAGAACAGTTCAGCCGCCGACAGCACGTATTCGCCGAAGGTGACGGTGTAGACCACGCCGGCGGGATCGCAGTCGCCCCATTTGACGCGGCGGCGCACGATGAACGGCGTCTCGCTCAGTACGTATTCAGTGCTGGTCATTGCCGTTCTCCCTGGCCTTGGCGGCCTCCTGGTTGAGCATTTCCGCGACGCTATGGCGCAGGGCGGCCTTGTCGAGTTTGCCGACCTTGGTCACGGGAAAGGCTTCGATCTGTTCGATGCGTTCCGGGCACTTGTATTTGGCGAGCCCCTGGCCGGTGAGGAAATCCGCCAGTTCCGTCAGGCTCGGCGCCTTATGCCCGGGCCGGACGATGACGAAGACACAGCCTTTTTCGCCATAGAACGGGTCGGGCATGGCCACCAGCCGCGCCTCGGAAATGCTCGGATGCGCGCCCACCAGCGCCTCGACTTCCTCGCAGCCGATCTTCTCGCCGCCGCGGTTGATGTTGTCGCGCAGGCGGCCCTCGAAGGCGTAGCAGGTTTGGCCATCGACCACGCGCGCCGTCATCATGTCGCCGGTGCGGTAATAGCCATCCGAGGTATAGGCCGAGGCGTTGGCGGCAGGGGCGTCGAAGAACCCCGGCAGCGTGGCGGGACCGCGGAAGCAGAGCTCTCCCATCTGCCCCTCGGCCACCGTCTCCTCGGTGCCGGGCGCGAGCAGGCGGATGTCATCTTCGGGGCAGCCCGAACGCCCCTGCGTGTGGTGCCGCTCGTACTCGGACGCGTCGGCGGGCGAGCCCAGCAGCAGGCCTTCGGTGATGCCGAACAAGTTGGAGCAGGGCACGTTCAGGTGGGCTTCGAGCCGGTCGGCCGCGCTCATGGTGATGAACAGGCGCAGCGTGGACAGGTCGTAGCGCGCCAGGTCCGGAAAAGCCATGAGTTGCGGCGCTATCGGCCCGATGGACATGGCGCGGGTGACGCGGTGGCGCTCGATCAGCTCCAGCATGCGCGGCACGTCGACCCGTGGCATCAGCACCGCGGACACGCCCATGGCGATCACGGGAATCAGCACATAGACCTGGGCGGCGTTGTGCAGCAGGGGCAGCGCCCAGATGATGCGGTCGTCGTCCTGCATCTTGTAGCGCCGGGCGCAGGCCAGCGAATGGCCCAGGTACTCGGCATGGAAGCGCGGGATGATCTTGGGCATGCCGGTGGTGCCGCCCGACAGCTGGAAGCTCAGCACGTCTTCGCAGCCGGGGCCTTGGTCCGCGAGGATGAGGCGGGCCTCGGCCAGCGGCATCGCGTCCAGCAGCGCATGGAGCGACACGCCGTGCGGCGAGTCGCCGCGCGCCACGACCAGGTGCTCCAGCGTTTCGCTCGCCGCCAGCATGCCTGCGGCGAAGGCCGGCAGGTCGAACTTGCCGAAGTCGGCTTGCACGAAGTAGCCGCGGGCGCGGGTCTGGCGCGTCAACTGGCCGATCTCCAGTTCGCGGTGCTGCGGCAGCGAACAGACGGGAACGATGCCCGCCTTGTAGCAGGCCAGCAGGGCAAGCGCCGTTTCGAGCGTGGTGCCCATCTGGAAGATGGCGCGGTCCGCCGGCGCCAGGCCCAGCTTCAGCAAGGCGGCGGCCAGCCGGTCGGTCTGTTCGTCCAGTTCGCGGAAACTCAGGCTGCCTTCGTCGATGATCAGCGCGGTGCGCTCGGGGCAGCGCAGGGCGGTGGCGTGCAGCGCCGCGCCCACGGTCGAGCGCTCCCAGGCACCGCTGGCGAAGTACTGGCGCGCCCGTTCGGCGTGGTGGTAGATCACGCCCTCTATGGGGTGGCGTATATCTCGCATGGTTGTCTCCTCCTGGCCCGTGTCTCAGTGGCGCGCGGCCGAGATCAGGACGCGGTCCCGATCCAATACGTCGATCGTGCCGCTGACGCCGCCGGTGAACAAGCCGTACCAGACGGCGGGCTTGAGTCCCAGGGCCTTGCGCTGGAACTCCAGCGGGCCGTCGGCGACGATGCAGTCGAAATGCTCGCCCGGCACCACGGTGCAGTTGTCGCGCTCGGAAGCGTCCTGCACCAGGGAAGAGAATTCCTCGACCCGGGGCACGAAGATCCGCACGCGCGGCTCGGCGGCGCTGTCCGCCATCTCCAGCCGGTCTTCCAGCAGCGCGGCCTTGCGCGCCCAGACGTCGTCGATATGACGGATGCGCCCGCCGGCCGCTTCGGCCTCGGCCTCAGCCTGCATGGCCGCCCGCAGCGTCAGGTCGGCGTCGATCGCGTCGACCTCGCCCAGGGGGCGCAGCTTGCGCGTGAATTCGATGAAGTAACCATTGGGATCGCGCACGTAGATGGACTCGATCACTTCATGGCGGGTTTCGACGGAGACTTCCAGCCCGGCGTCCTGCAGCTTCTGCTTCCAGGCCTTGAGCTCGTCTTCGCTGTCGACCAGCCAGGCGGTGTGGGTGGCGTCGAATACATGGTCCTCGGGCAGCGGCCGCATGCTGCTGCGCCCGCGCAGCGCCTCGGGTTCGTCCGAACCCAGGTAGTAGAAGAAAGCGATCGTGCTGCCCTGGCCGCTGTCGAAAAAGAAGTGCAGGAAGTCCGGGTGCGTGGCGGGACCCCAGCCGCGCGCCGAGATCACATGGACCAGCGGCAGGCCGAGGATGTCGCGGTAGAAGGCGACGGTTTCGCGCAGGCGCCAGGTAGGCCGCGCCGTGTGGTCCACGCCGTGCAGGCGCAGGGAGGCGGGGGTCTTGGGGGTTGCAGTCATGACTTGCTCCGTCGACATTCGGATTAGAGGAAACGCTGGCGCAGCCAGGCGGCCAGTTCGCGGCCGGCGGCGTAGCGCCCGGGTTCTTCGGTTTCAGCCAGGGCGCGGCCGTGGTGGTCGCCGCGGATGCGCAGGTGGGTCTTGTCCGGCGCGGGGATGGCGTCATGGATGGCGCGCACGTCGGAAGGGAAACAGGCCTGGTCGCCGGTGTATTCGATGATCAGGGTCGGCTGGACGATGCCGCTGGCCGTGCGTTCCATGCTGGCGTTGGACGACAGGCCGGACCAGGTCGACAGCCAGCTCTCGGGCGTGCAGAAGCGGGCGAAGCCGACGGCGCCGTAGTTCGACGCGTAGGGATCCTTGCCCCAGAGCGAGCCCGGGTGGCGGTCGGAAGGATCCAGGCTGAGGTCCAGGCAGCGCAGGTCGGCGTCGGTGCGCCAGACCACCAGCACAGGCGTGTGCGCGGCTTGGCGACGGCGCCCGGCGGAAGCGTCGGCGCCGCTCTTGACGTCGGCGCGGGCCGCCAGGCGGTCGGCGATGATCTGCCGCGCCTGCGCGTCCAGGCGGGCCACGCGGTCGCGCTGCGCCTGCCGGTAGCGCGTGACGAACTCTGGCGCGTAGCGGGCCTGGCCTTTGGGCCGGTAGCCGTTTTCGGGCGCCAGCGGATCGAGTTCCGGTGCCACCGACAGAGCGTCGTTCTCGTCGGCGACGGACGGGTCGATGCAGTTCAGCAGCAGCGCGCCCTGGCCGGGGTGCGGGCCCACCAGCACCAGCCCATGCACCTCGGGCATGTCCAGTTCATCCAGCCCGCTGGCCTTGCCGCCCGGCGTGCGGGCGACGCGCTCGCTGGCGGGCAGACCGGCCTGCTGCGCGTAGAAGGCGTACAGGCCGGCGCCGCCGGAATTGCCCAGCAGCACGATCTTCTTGAAGCCCTGCTCGCGCAGGAAACGCAGGCCGGCGGCCACGTCCTGCAGCGCCTGTTCATGTTCCAGCCTGAGATCGTTGCCGACCGAGCGGGCGCCTTGCGACCAGGCGGCAAGGCCGGCGCCGACGATGTCGGGAATCAGGTAATGGCAGGCCATGAACTCGCGCGGATGCATCACGCAGACCACGGTGTCGGGGCGCGGGCCGGCCGGCTGGTACAGCGATCCGGAGGTGGCGGCGCCGTCCGCGGTGCGCAGCACGACGTTGCGGGTCGAGGCGCCGGCGGGCAGGTCGCGAGGATTCCAATCGGTGTTGAGAAAGCCTGCGGTGATCTGGCTGGAGGGGGCGGCGGTAGTCACATTCGTCTCCTGTGTCGATGGTCCGTGGACCTCGGTTTGACGTATTAGACGAATATTTGACTTTAGTGTCAATTAAATTTAAAAAATTGACAGTAACGTCAAAAATGAGGGGCTCAACAGGGGCAAAACAGTGGCCGGCGCGGCCTGGAAGCAGAATCGCGCATGCCATAATTTCGGGACGGGGCCGTCCCGGACGGTCTATTCGAGGAACATCGCAACGTGAACGACGCAAGCACCAAGGGAGCGCTGAAGGGCGAAGCGCTGCGCACCGCCATACTCGACGCCGCAGCCACGCTTTTCATCAAGCGCGGCTCCGGCGGCACCAGCATCCAGGACATCGCCGAGTCCCTGGGCCTGAGCCGCACTGCCGTCTACTACTACTTCAAGAGCAAGGACGCGATCCTGCGTTCGCTGACTGAAGACGTGCTGAGCGCGGCCAAGAAAATGGCGGGCGAAACCGCCACGCGCGAGGACCTGGATCCGGTCGAAGCGCTGCGCGCCCTGGTCACGCAGCATGCCGACCTGATCTTGTCGCGCACCGCCGAATTCCGCGTGGCCGACCGGACCGAGGCCGACATGACGCCCAAGCAGCGCGCGGCCGTGCAGGCGTCGCGCCGCAACGTGCTGGAGAACTTCAGCCGGGTCATCGAAAACGGCATCCGCGACGGCCAGTTCCGCATGGTCGACCCGCACGTCGCGGCCTTCAGCCTGATCGGCATGTGCAACTGGTCGGCGTGGTGGTACAAGCCGGACGGCAGGCTGGGCCGCGCGGAAGTTGCGGCCATCATGGCCGACATGGCCGTGCAATCGCTGCTGCGCGACGCCTCGCGCCGGCCGCGCTCGCCGGACGTGAGCGAGTCCTTGCGGCTGGTGCGCGAGGATCTGGATTACCTGGAAAAGCTGGTGCTGCCTGGCGGGCAGCAGCCCTGATTGCCACGGACGCGGGCGGCTTGGGGCGGCAGGGCTTTGAGCTTGCGGATGTCAGGGTTCTTTAGCCGCCGAGGCTGCCCTGCGCCATTCCGATGCTCGCCCCGCTGGGGCTGCGCTTCGGATGGCTCCGGGGTCCTCGGCTGGCAGTGGCCTAATGCATTGGATTTGGACCCCGTGCATGGGCAGATGCCTTGAGCCGGTGGCCGGGCGGAGGGATCCGAAGCGCAGCCCCACCGGGGCGAGCATCGGAATCCCGCAGTCCGGACGCCGGCGGCTCAAGAGCCCCGCCTCGGGGGGGGCTCCGGCGGTGGCGGGAAATGCATTGTTTATCCGCTTCGGCCTTGTCCATCGTACGCAAGCACGGTTCTCTTGTACTGCCTGGCCGCAGCAGCGTCCGCCGTGCCCGGGTCCGCTAACCGACTTTCCCCGTCAGGCGCCGCGCCGCCTCCTGCACCGCTGCCAGGTGGGCGGCGACATAACGATGGATGGGTGCGGTCAGCGTCACTGCGGCGGCGATCTCGCCATTGAGCAGAAAGACGGGCGCGGATATGCCCGCCACTTCCGCCAATCGGTCGCCCATGGCGGCGAAGTAGCCGTCGGCGCGGATGCGGGCGTACAGCTCCTGCTCGGGCCCGGGCGCGTGGCCTAGCACCGGGTCGTAGGCCGTCAACACGCGTCCGCCGCTGCCGCGATCCAGTGGCAGCAGATCGCCCGCGCGGATGTGGTCGCGCACGGGATGCGGCGAATCCACGCGGTACAGGCACAGGCGCGCGTCGCCCTGACGTACGTGGTAGGCGGCGCTTTCGCCGGTGGCCGCGACCAGGTCGCGCAGCACCGGCAGGACGACGTGCTCCAGCGAAAACGAGGAAGCATAGATGCCGTGCAGGCGCGCGACTTCCCCGCCCAGGGCATAGCGGCCGTCGTCCAGGCGCTGGATCCATCCAGCATGTTCCAGCGACGCCAGCAGCCGCAGGACGGTGCTTTTGTACAGGCGCGTGCGCTCGGCCAGTTCGCCCAGGGACAGGGCCTTGTCGCGGGGCGTGAACGCCGACATCAGGCTCAACGCGCGGTCCACCGCCGCCACGCCGCCTGCGGCGGCGTCGGCGTCGGCGAGCGATTCCGTGGCGGCTTTACGCGGCATTCTGCTCTCCGGTGCGTCGAGTCATGGGTCGGGCCATATTCCATCTTTTAGAACGAATCATGCGCATTGTAGGCGGCGTCCAGCGCTGGATCTGTGGTTTTCCCTGGGGGCTTGGCGCTTGACAGCGTAAACCTGCTCGCACAATAATTCTATTGTAGAGAATTTAGTTCTATTAGATAGAATTTTCAGGAATTTCATCATGGCCCGATCCAACGCCCGCACACCCGACGTCCTGATCAGCGAGGTCGGCCCGCGCGATGGCTTGCAGTCCGTCAAGGCAACGATGGCCACGTCGGACAAGTTGCGCTGGATCGACGCCTTGGTCGCGGCCGGCGTGCGCGAGATCGAAGTCGCTTCCTTCGTGCCGGCGCGCCTGCTGCCGCAGATGGCGGACGCCGCTGAAGTGGTGCGCCATGCGGCGGGGCATGCCGGCATCACGGTCATGGCCCTGGTCCCCAACGTCCGCGGCGCCGAGGCGGCGCTGCGGGCCGGCGTCCACAAGCTGACCATGCCGGTCTCGGCCAGCCGCGAACATTCCTTGGCCAACGTGCGCAAGACACCCGAGGACATGGTGGAGGAAGTGCGCGCCATCGCGCGGCTGCGCGACGAGTTGGCGCCGGCGGTCAAGCTGGAGGCCGGCATCTCGACGGCCTTCGGCTGCACCTTGCAGGGCAGCGTCCCCGAAGACGAGGTCATCCGCCTGGCCGCGCTGTGCGTGGCGGCGGGGGCCGATGAATCGGGGCTGTCGGACACCGTGGGTTACGCCAACCCGGCGCAGGTGCGCCGGCTGTTCCGCCGCCTGCGCGCCGAGCTTGGCGACAAGGCGGGCGCGGCCCACATGCACAACACCCGCGGCCTGGGCCTGGCCAACTGCCTGGCGGCCTGGGAGGAGGGCGTGCGCACCTTCGACAGTTCACTGGGCGGGCTGGGCGGATGCCCCTATGCGCCGGGCGCGTCCGGCAACGTCGTGACAGAGGACCTGGTCTTCATGTTCGAAGCCATGGGCGTGCGCACCGGTATCGACCTGGATGGAATCGTCGCCGCGCGCGCGCCGCTGGCCGCCGGCCTGCCCGGCGAACCGCTGTACGGCATGACTCCCGACGCCGGCTTGCCCAAGGGATTCGTCCGGCGGGCTTGATCGCCCATGCCCCTGCGGCCCTACACACCAGAAACATGCGGCTAGACCGGCTTTTGCCGGCACCGCCGCGACTTGCAGAAGATCCACGCCCATGTCCAGCCACGCCCATCCGCGCCTTCCATACGAACACATCCGCGTCGTCGAATTCACCCACATGGTCATGGGTCCCACCTGCGGCATGCTGCTGGCGGACCTGGGGGCCGAAGTCATCAAGGTTGAACCCGTGGGTGGCGACAGCACGCGCCGCTTGCTCGGGTCGGGCGCGGGCTTCTTCCCCATGTTCAACCGCAACAAGAAGAGCATCGCCCTGGACCTGAAGCAGCCCGAGGGAATCGAGGCCGCATTGCGCCTGATCGATTCGGCCGACATCGTCAGCGAGAACTTCAAGGCCGGCGTGATGGAGAAGCTGGGCCTGGACTACGCCACGCTCAAGCAGCGCAATCCCCGCCTCATCTACGTCAGCCACAAGGGCTTCCTGCCCGGTCCCTACGAACACCGGACGGCGCTGGACGAAGTCGTGCAGATGATGGGCGGCCTGGCCTACATGACGGGACGCCCCGGCGATCCGCTGCGGGCGGGCGCCAGCGTCAACGACATCATGGGCGGCATGTTCGGCGCCATCGGCGCCATGGCGGCGCTGGCTCAGCGAGAGCAGACAGGCGAGGGTACCGAAGTGCAGGCCTCGCTGTTCGAGAACAACGTCTTCCTGGTGGGCCAGCACATGATGCAGTACGCGGTTACCGGCCGGGCCGCCGCGCCCATGCCCAGCCGCATTTCGGCCTGGGCCATCTACGACGTGTTCACCGTCAAGGGCGGCGAACAGATCTTCCTGGCCGTGGTCAGCGACAAGCAATGGGGCATCTTCTGCCGCGCTTTCGGGCTGGACGAGCTGCTGGCCGACCCCCGCCTGGCCAGCAACAACGACCGCGTGCAGGCACGCGATTGGTTGATGCCGCAGTTGCGCTCGCATCTGGCGGTGCGCAGCGCGGCCGATTTGGCGGCGGTGTTCGAGCGCGAAGGCCTGCCCTTCGCGCCGATCACGCGGCCGGAGCAGCTGTTCGAGGATCCCCATCTGGCGGCCACGGGCGGCCTGGCACCCATCGTGCTGGAAGACGGCCGGGAATCGCGGGTGCCGCTGGCGCCCTTCACGCTGGGCGGCGCCCAGCCCGGAATACGCCTGCAGCCGCCGGCGGTGGGCGAACACACCGACGCGTTGCTGCGCGGCGTCGGCTATCGCGACGATGAAATCGCGGCCTTGAAAGCAAGGCAAATCACACAAGGAGACTAACCATGATCACGCTATCCCGCCGCGCCTTCCTGGGCACCGCGCTTTGCGCCGCCGCCTTGCCGCTGCGCGCCCAGACCGCGGGCCGCTATCCGAACGGCCGACCCGTGCGCCTTATCGTTCCCTACACCCCGGGCGGCGGCACGGACTCGGTGGCGCGCGCCATCGCGGCCAAGGTCACGGCAATGGCCGGCTGGTCGGTGGTGGTGGAAAACCGCCCCGGCGCAGGCGGCAACATCGGCATGGACTTCGTGGCCAAGGCCAAGCCGGACGGCTACATGCTGGGCTTGGGCCAGACCGCCAACCTGGCCATCAATCCTGCCCTGATGCCGCAGATTCCGTTCGACGCGGAAAAGGACTTCGCCGCAGTCTCCCTGATCGCTTCGCTGCCGGTGGTGCTGGTGGTCAAGGCCAACGCGCGCTGGCAGACCCTGGCCGACCTGGTCAAGGATGCGCGCGCCGATCCCGGCGGCATCAAGCAGGCTCTGGCGGGTTCCGGCACGGTGGGCCATCTGGCGGGCGAACTGCTCGCCTATCAGGGCAAGTTCCAGGTGTTGAACGTGCCATACCGTGGCGCGGCGCCGGCGCTCAACGACCTGTTGGGCGGCAATACCGACTACATGTTCGCCACGCCGCAGGCGGCCCAGGAAATGCTCAAGGGCAAGGTGCTGCGACCGCTGGCCGTCAGTTCCCGCGCGCGGCTGGCGATCCTGCCCGATGTGCCTACCGTGGCCGAGTCCGGCTACGAGGGATTCGAGGCGCTGGACTGGAAGGCGCTGGTCGCGCCGGCCGGCACGCCGCCCGAGGTCGTCAAGGCCGTCAATGCGGTCGTGGAGAAGGTGCTGGCCGATCCGGCCACGGTGGCCATGTTCACCGCCGAGGGCAGCACGGCCATGGGCGGCTCGCCGGAGGCCGCGCAGCGCTACATCCAGGAAGAACAGAAGAAGTGGGCGCGCCTGATACGCGAAGCCGGCATCCAGACCGCCGCCTGAGGCGCCCCGTAGAACATGCCAGGAGACAAATCAATGAAGCATCTTTTAGTAGCCGCCGCGCTCGCGTGCGCTGTCGCGGCGCAGCCCGCCCTGGGCAATACCGGGGCGCAATGGCCCGAACGTCCCATCCGGCTGGTCGTTCCGTTCCCCGCCGGCGGTCCGACCGACATCGCCGCGCGCGTGCTCGGCAAGGCGCTCGCCGACCGTCTGGACACGCCTTTCGTCATCGAGAACAAGGCCGGCGCGCATGGCTTCATCGGCGCCGGCGACGTTGCGCGCAGCAAGCCGGACGGATACACGCTGATGATGGCCAGCATCGGCACCATGGCGATCAATCCGGGGCTCTATCCCGACATTCCCTACGACGCGAACAAGGACTTCACGCCCCTGGCGCTGGTCCTCACCGTGCCCATCGCGGTCGTGGTCAACCCGCAACAGATGCCGGTGCGGACCGTGGGCGAGCTGGTGGACTACCTGAAAGCCCACCCCGACCGCGTGAACTACGGCTCGGCGGGGAATGGCGGGTCTTCCCACTTGGTGCCGGAGTACTTCAAGTACAAGACCAACACCTCCATGACCCACATTCCCTACAAGGGCTCAAGCCCGGCCGTGACCGATCTGGTGGCCGGGCAGGTCCAGGTCATGTTCGATACGCTGCTGACCAGCACGCCCTTCGTGAAGGCAGGAAAATTGCGCATGCTGGCCGTCACGACCGCGCAGCGGCTGCCGGACTATCCGCAAGTGCCGACGATGGCCGAGGCCTTGGGCGCGCCGGATTTCGAGGCCTCGTCCTGGTTCGCGATGTATGCGCCCGCAGGCACGCCGCAGGCAGTGCAGCAAAAGCTGTCCTTGGCCATCAACCAGGCTTTGGGCGACGCCGCGGTGAAGCAGCGGCTGGCTGAACTGGGTGCGATTCCGGCGGGCGGCACGCCGGGCGAACTGGCGGACTTCCAGCTGGCCGAGCAGCGCAAGTGGGCGCAGGTCATCAAGGCGGCGGGAATACTCCCGGACTGAACTTGCAGGCTGGCCCGCGCTTCAGGCCTCGGGGCCAGGACGCAGCCGGCCAGCCTTCCATTTCAGCCGCAGCCGTTCCAGCGCCAGATACACGATGGGCGTGGTGTACAGCGTCAGGAACTGGCTGATCAGCAGGCCGCCGACGATGGCGATGCCCAGCGGGCGGCGCAGCTCCGAGCCTTCGCCCATGCCCAGCACCAGGGGCAGGGCGCCCAGCAGCCCCGCCAGGTTGGTCATGACGATGGGCCGCAGCCGCAGCATGGCGGCGCGGTGGATGGCTTGTTCGGGCGTCAGTCCTTCGCGCCGTTCCAGGCTGAGCGCGAAGTCGATCATCAGGATGGCGTTCTTCATGACGATGCCCACCAGCAGGAACAGCCCCAATAGCGCGATGAGCGTGAATTCGATGCCCGCCAGCCGCAGCGCCAGCAGCGCGCCCACGCCGGCCGAGGGCAGGGTCGACAGGATGGTGAGCGGATGCAGCGGGCTTTCATACAGGATGCCCAGTACCAGGTAGATCGCCACCAGCACCGCCAGGATCAGCCAGGGCTGGTCCTGCAGGCTTTGCTGGAAGTTGCGCGCGTCGCCGCCCAGACGGGTCTGGATGTAAGAGGGCACCATCAGCTTGGCCATGGCGGCGTCGATGGCCACCAGGGCCTGCTCCAGCGACACGCCCTCGGCCAGCGAAAAGCCCACGCCCACGGCCGCGAACAGGCCGTCATGGAACACGCGATCGTTCACCAGCCCGTAGTCGTAGGTGGCGAAGGCGGTCAACGGCACGCGGGTGCCGTCCGCCGCTACCACCTGCACCTGTTCCAGGACCTCGGGATCCTCGGTGTAGCGGGGATCCAGTTCCAGCACCACGCGGTACTGGTTCATGGCGTCATACAAAGTCGCGACCTGGCGCTGGCTGAAGGAGTTGCTGAGCACGCTGCTGATGGTGCCCATGTCCACGCCCAGGCGCTGGGCCGCGGCGCGGTCGATGTCGATCACCACTTGCTGGGTGGCGCCATCGCCTTGCGCGTCCACGTCGCGCAGCTCGGGTATCTCCTGCATGGCCTTGGAGATCTTGCGCGACCATTGCCGCAAGGCCGGCACGTCGCTGGCCATGATGGCCAGCTCATGGTCGCCGGAGTTGCCGAAGCCGCCGGGCATACGCAGGTCCTGGTCCACGTTCAGGAAGAACATGCCGCCCGGCACCGCCGGGGCGTTGGTGCGCAGCCAGTTGATGACCTCGGTCGACGATTCCTTGCGTTCGGCGGCGGGCTTCAGGCGGATCAGGAACAGGGAATTGCTGATCCCCAGGCTGCCGCCGTTGTAGCCGATGACGTCCTGCACCGCCGGATGCTTGAGCACCAGTTGGCGGTACATGTCGATCTTGGGCTGCATGACCTGGAACGAAAAGCCGTCGTCGCCGCGCACGAAGCCCACCAGTTGGCCGGTGTCCTGCACCGGCAGGAAGCCCTTGGGCGCCTGCACGTACAGGTAGACATTCAGCCCGACTACGCCAGCCAGCAGTAACAGCGTCAGCCGGGCGTGGCCCAGCACCCGCCACAGGGTGCTGCCGTACCAGGCGTGGATGCGTTCGAAGGCCGCCTGCATGCGCGACGGGCGTATGTCCGCGCCGGACGCCGCCGGATTGGCGGGCTTGAGCCAGCGGGCGCACAGGCTGGGGATGATGGCCACCGAGACCACCAGCGAGATGACGGTGGCGGCGACCAGGGTGATGGAGAACTCGCGGAACAGCCGCTCGACCAGGCCGCCCATGAACAGGATGGACACGAAGACCACGCTCAGCGCGACCGTCATGGCCACCAGCGTGAAGCCCACCTCGCGCACGCCGCGCAGCGCGGCCTTGCGCGGCGACAGGCCGCGCTCGATGTGGCGCGAGATGTTCTCCAGCACCACGATGGCGTCGTCGACCACCAGGCCGGCCGCGACGATCAGCGCCATCAGCGACAGGTTGTTCAGCGAGAAGCCCCACAGGTACATGACGGCAAAGGTGGCGATCAGGCACACCGGAATCGCCACGCTTGGTATCGCGGCAGCCCGCGCATTGCCCAGGAACGCCCACACCACCAGGATCACCAACGCGGTGGCCAGCGCCAGCGTGATATGCGCTTCGCGCAGGGTGGCGTTGATGCCGGGCGAGCGGTCCAGCGCCACGGTCAGGTCCACGTCGGCCGGCATCAGCGCGCGCAGCCCGGGCAGGGCCTGGTTGATGGCGTCTATGGTTTCGATGATGTTCGAGCCGGGTTGGCGGCTGATGGTCAGAACCACGGCCGGGTTGCGGTTATGAAAGCCGCTGCTGTAGCGGTTCTCGACCGAGTCGCTGACGCGAGCGATCTGCGACAGCCGGATCACCGCGCCGTCCTGGTGGCGCACGATCAGGCTTTCGTAGTCGCGCGCGGCGCGGGGCTGTTCGGGCGTGCCGACCTCCCAGCGCCGGCTGGCGGAGTCCAGCTGGCCCTGCGGCCGCATGGGCGCGGCGTCGGCGATGGCCTGGCGCACGTCGTCCAGCGCCACGCCATAGTGGGCCAGGGCGTTGGAATTGACCTGCACCCGCACCGCGGGCAGGGAACTGCCGCCCATGGTCACTTCGCCCACGCCGTTGATCTGCGAGATCTTCTGCGCCAGCACCGTCGAACCCAGGTCGTAGAGCTCGCCCGCGGGGCGCGTGGACGAACTGAGCGCCAGCGCCATGATGGGCGCCTGAGACGGATTGACCTTGCGGTAGCTGGGATTGCCGGGCATGCCGGAAGGCAGCTCGGCGCGGGCGGCGTTGATGGCGGCCTGCACGTCGCGGGCGGCTTCGTTGATGTCGCGGTCCAGGTCGAACTGCAACTGCACGCGGGTGGCGCCCTGGTTGCTGGACGAGCTCATCGAACTGACGCCCGCGATGCTGCCCAGTGCGCGTTCCAGCGGCGCGGCCACGGTGCTGGCCATGCTTTCGGGGCTGGCGCCCGGCAGCTCGGCCCGTACTTCGATGGTGGGGAAGTCGACCTGGGGCAACGGCGCCACCGGCAGCAGCCGCCACGCGACCGCGCCCAGCAGGGTCAGCGCGATCGCCAGGAAGATGCAGGCGGTCGGGCGGTGCAGCAAGGCGCGGATCATGGCGCCGGGCCTTCAACCCCGGGCTTGGCGGCCGCGGCGCCGCGGCGCTGGCCCAGGCGATGGAAGAACAGGTACACGGCGGGCGTGGTGAACAGGGTCAGCACCTGGCTGACCAGCAGCCCGCCCACCATGACCCAGCCCAGCGGCTGGCGCAACTCCGCGCCCGAACCCGTGGCCAGCATCAGCGGCAGCGCGCCGAACAGCGCGGCCAGCGTGGTCATCAGGATGGGGCGCAGGCGCAGCAGGGCGGCCTCGCGGATCGCGGCCTGCGGCGCCAGGCCGCGCGAGCGTTCGGCCTCCAGCGCGAAGTCCACCATCATGATGCCGTTCTTCTTCACCAGCCCGATCAGCAGGATGATGCCGATGACCGCGATCAGGTCCAGCGGACGTCCGGTAAGCAGCAGCGCGAGTAAGGCGCCCACCGCGGCCGAGGGCAGGGTGGACAGGATGGTCACCGGATGAATGGCGCTTTCATACAGCATGCCCAGCACCAGGTACATGGTGACCACCGCGGCCAGCATCAGCCACAGCGTATTCGACAGCGAAGCCTGGAACGCCGCCGCCGCGCCTTGCAGACGCAGCTCCACGCTGAGCGGCATGCCGATTTCCTGCCGCGCCGATTCGATCGCGGCGATGGCCTCGCCCAGCGAGCCGTCCGCCGGCAGGTTGAACGACAGGTTGACCGCGGGAAACTGCGACAAGTGGTTCACGGCCAGCGGCACCGCGCGTTCGCTGACGGCGGCCAGCGCCGACAGGGGGATTGCTTGCCCGTCTTCGGTCTGCAGATGGATGCGTTCCAGCGCGTCCGGGTCCAGCGCCAGCTTGCGGTCCACTTCCAGCACGACCCGGTACTGGTTCGACTGGGTGAACAGCGTGGCCACCTGGCGCTGGCCGAAGGCGTTGTAAAGCGTCTGCGCCACGTCGTCCATCGTCACGCCCAGGCGGGCCGCGGCGTCGCGCGAGACCTGCAGATAGGCCTGGCGGCCGTCGCCTTGCAGGTCGCTGGAGATGTCGGCCAGTTCGGGCGCCTGCGCCAGGCGCGCCGTCAGCGCATGGCTCCAGCGCGCCAGCAGCTCGCTGTCCGGCGAAGTCAGCGTGAACTGGTACTGGCCGCGGCTGACGCGGTCCTCGATATTGAGCTCCTGCACCGGCTGCAGGAACAGCGAGATGCCGTGGACCGCGCGGGCGCGCGCATCGAGCCGCGCCATGATGTCCGCCAGCGGCGCGCTGCGCTCCGACCAGAGCTTCAGGTTGATCAGCAGCCGGCCGGTGTTCAGCGTGGCGTTCATGCTGTCGATGCCGATGAAGGACGACAGGCTGGCCACGTCCGGGTCCGCCAGTATCGCCTCGGCCACCGCCTGCTGGCGGCGCGACATGGCGTCGAACGAAGTGCTTTGGGACGATTGCGTCACGCCTTGCAGCGTGCCGCCGTCCTGCGTCGGAAAGAAGCCCTTGGGCACGGCCAGGTACAGCAGGCCGGTCAGCGCCACGGTTGCCAGCATCACGGCCAGTGTCAGCCGCTGATGGCGCAAGGTCAGGTCCAGCCAGCCGGCGTAACGCGCCTGGACGCGGTCCAGCAGCCCGGGGCGCGTCGGCTCGTGCGCCGGCAGCAGCCGCGCGCACATCATGGGCGTCAGCGTCAGCGACACCGCCAGGGATATCAGAATGGCGACCGCCAGCGTAACCGCGAACTCGCGGAACAGCCTGCCGACCACGTCTTCCATGAACAGTAGCGGGATCAGCACCGCGATCAGCGACAGCGTCAGGGACACCAGCGTGAAGCCGATCTGCCCGGCGCCCTTGAGCGCCGCCGCCATGGGGCTGTGGCCCTGCTCGCGGTAGCGTGCAATGTTCTCCAGCATCACGATGGCATCGTCCACCACGAAGCCCGCGCCTATGGTCAGCGCCATCAAGGTCAGGTTGTTGGTGGAGAACCCCGCCAGGTGCATGAAGCCGAAGGTGCCGATCAGGGACAGCGGCACGGCCAGGCTGGGTATCAGCGTGGCGGGCAGGTTGCGCAGGAACAGGAAGGTCACCAGCACCACCAGGCCCACGGCGAAGGCCAGCTCCCATTGCACGCCGCGCACCGACGCGCGGATGCTTTCGGTACGGTCCGTCAGCACGCGAACCTGCGCGGCCGCCGG
This sequence comes from Achromobacter sp. SD115, assembly GCF_017355315.1. NCBI lineage: Bacteria > Pseudomonadati > Pseudomonadota > Betaproteobacteria > Burkholderiales > Alcaligenaceae > Achromobacter > Achromobacter sp. SD115. The sequence goes on from NZ_JADIJM010000007.1 coordinate 159,589, forward strand.
CAGGCTGGCCGTCAACTGCGGCAGCAGGGCCTTGACCTGGTCGGCCACGGCGATGACGTTGGCGCCCGGCTGGCGCTGGATGTTGACCAGCACGGCCGGTTGCTTGTCGACCCAGGCGGCCAGGTAGCGGTCTTCCGCCCCGTCCTCGACGGTAGCAACCTGGCCCAGCCGCACCGGCGCGCCGTTGCGCCAGGCCACGATCAGCTCGCGGTACTCCTCGGCGCTTTGCAATTGGTCGTTGGCGTCCATGATGACCGAGCGCACCGGCCCGTCGAAGCTGCCCTTGGGCTGGTTCGAATTGGCCTTGGAGATGGCTTCCTGCACGTCGGCCAGCTGCAGTCCGCGCGCGGCCAGCGCCATGGGATTGACCTGCACCCGCACCGCCGGCCGCTGGCCACCGGCCAGGCTGACCATGCCCACGCCGGACAACTGCGACAGGCGCTGCGTCATGCGCGTGTCGACCAGGTCGTAGACCTGGGGCAGCGGCAGGGAGTCCGAGGTGACCGCCAGGGTCAGGATCGGCACGTCGGCGGGGTTGACCTTGCGGTATACGGGCGGCGTCGGCAGGTCGTTGGGCAGCAGTGCGCCGCTGGCGCTGATGGCTGCCTGGACTTCCTGCTCGGCCACGCCCAGCGACACGTCCAGCGAAAATTGCAGCGTGATCACCGAGATGCCGCTGCCGCTGGTGGAGGACATCTGCTTCAGGCCCGGTATCTGCCCGAAGCGCCGTTCCAGCGGCGCGGTGACGGTGCGCGCCGTCACGTTCGGACTGGCCCCGGGATACTGCGTGGTGACCTGGATGATGGGGTAGTCCACCTGCGGCAGCGCCGCCACGGGCAGCATGCGCCACGCCAGGATGCCCGACAGCAACAGGGCGATCATCAGGAAGGACGTGGCGACAGGGCGCAGGATAAAGGGGCGCGACAGGCTCATGATTTCTGCGGTTCGACTATCTGCACGTCGCGGCCGTCATGCAGGCGGTCCACGCCTTCGACCACCACGCGCTCATTCTCGGCCAGGCCGGATTGCACGACGATGCGGCCGGCGTTGGCGGGGCCCAGCTCCAGCACGCGGCGGCTGGCGCGACTGTCTTCCCCGATGACGAACACAAAGGCGCCTTCGGATCCATATTGGATGGCCGCCGTGGGGATGGTAATGACGTTGTCCTGTTGCACCACCGCCAGGCGGATGTTCACGAACTGGTTCGGAAACAGCGACTCGTCGGCATTGGAAAAGCGCGCGCGCAGCTTGACCGTGCCGCTGGCGGCCTGGATGCGATTGTCCAGCGCTTCCAGCGTGCCCTCGGCCAACAGGCGGCGGTCATCCGCATCCCAGGCCTGGACCCGTAGCGCGGCGTCGCGCGCCTGGGCCTGGCGCAGGATGTCCAGGCGCGTTTCCGAAATGCTGAAGAGGGCCGAGATGGGCCGGGTCTGGACCAGCGTGGTCAGACCGTTGGCGTCGTCGGCGCGTACGTGGTTGCCGGCATCGACACGGCGTAGCCCGATGCGGCCGTCGTGCGGCGCGACGATGCGCGTGTGATCCAGCAGCCGGCGGGCGTCGGCCACCTGGGCCTGGTTGCGTTGCCGCTGGGCCGCGTAGGCGCGCACCTGGGCTTCGGCGGTATCGAGTTGCTGGCCCGCCACCGCTTCCTGCCGCGCCAGTTTGCGGTAGCGCTGCAGGTCCGCCTGGGCGTTATCCAGCAGCGCCTGGGTCCGCGCCAGTTCGCCTTCGGCCGCGGCCAGCGCCGCCAGGTAGGGACGCGCGTCGATCTCGGCCAGCAACTGGCCGCGCGCAACGGCCTCGCCTTCGGTGAAATGCAGCTTCAGCAGTTCGCCATCGATCTGGCTGCGCAACGTGACCTGCGCCAACGGTGTAATGGTTCCGAGCGCATGCAGATCGCGCTGCAGCGGACCGGCGGTGGCTGCCTCGATCGCGACGGCAACCGGAATCTGGCCGTACTCGGGGGGGCGCGCGGCGGGGGAACCCTTGGATCCGGCGTACCAGAACGCCAGGGTGGCCAGGGTTGCCAGCGCGAATGCAGCGGCAATCAGGACCAGGCGTTGACGTGGGGAAGCGGGGCCCGTGGAGGGGGGCTGGGACATCAGGACTGCCAAGCGTGGGGGTTACGGACAGTCGGAATTCTATATGAATAAAAACTATTCGCGTTTTTGCGTCAGGAGATCGTCAGGTTGCCGAGGACGGCGAGTGATCGACCACGTGGTGGCGGGGCCTCGCCGCGGCCATTGCCTAGTCGCAGGTGCGGAATTTCAGGAATCGTTGGCCTTCGTAGGTCAACTCTCCCGCAAATACGAACCCGAGTCTGGCCAGACCTTTGAATCGGGACCGGTTCGGCGGCAGCAGGACGCTTACTGGGCCAATGCCCAGTTCAGCCCGCAGGCTCATCAAGTGGCGAAAAATTCTGGCGCCTTGTCCCCAGTACGCCGGCAACAGAACCAAGGCCAGGTCGGCTTCTTCACCTTCCCGCTGAAAACCGCCCCAGCCGGCGAACTTGCCGCCGATTCGAATTGACCAGGGGCCGTACCCGTGATCCAGCCACTGCGCGTCTTTTCCCTTGGCCCAGTCGGAGGCGGCGTGAGCGGTCCAATTGCCAACCGTGAGCGGCATGTGGCGTATTACTGCCGGGTGGTTCAATAACTCCAGCCAGTCTTCGACAGGGATGTCGGAAAACCTGTGCAGCGAGAGGGCCATGTCTTGTTTATTCACGGGTCTTTGCAATGTTCCACAATGCTACCGATTGACCGAATCGCGATACGCGACGGCATACATCGTTGCTACCGCGAACGTGATCGGAATGCAAAGCAGCACGCTCACCGCGCTCTGCGCCAGGCCGGTGGCCGTGTAGTCGTACGCGAGCATGCGCAAGCTGGAGCCGGCGTGGCCCGCCACCGCGACCAGCAGCAAGAGCGCGAGCATCAGCGGCCAGCGCTTGTAAGGCATCGCGCCCCGCGTGCCGCGAAAACCGTACTCGCCGGTCACTGCCGCGCGCGGCAGTCCCAGACCATACACCGCAAGCGCGTACAGCACCGGCGCCCAGATCAGCGCCAGCGAGGCGAACAGGGCGCCCCAGAACAGAGTGTCGTTCGACCCGCTCAGCACCATGTAGATTACATAGGGCAGGTCCCCGGTGGCGCGGGCCACAGCCGTCACCGCGATGACCAGTATGCCGAGCAGCGCCAGATGGCGGGCTTGCGCCGCGCCGCCGCGGGCGGCGGCGACGCCTGGCGAGGCTGGCAGAGCGACGACGCAATGCCAGGCGAAGGTCATGCGCGCCAAGGCGATCAGATTGATCAGCGCCAAGGCGAGAAACAACCAGCCTCCATACGGAAACAGGTTGGCAATCAACAAGGCGAAGGGCAGCGACAGGGTGAATACCGCCAAGGACCAGGGCGCGGCGGCCAGCATGGCGCGGCCGTGCAGGCGGATGGCGCCAGCCGTCGCTGCGAGGAAGCGGCGTGCTCCGGGTTTGGTCGACAAGGGGGTCTGCGCCTTACTTGCTGCGGTAGTTGTTGGCTTCGCGCTCACCGGCCCATTTGCGCAGCGCGGCGATGAACTCGGGGCAGACGTTGCCGTCCACCTGGCTGTCGATGATGATGCTGTTCTGCATGCGCATCACCACGCTGCATTCATAGACCTTCGTGCGGCCGCTGTAGTAGCCGTGGTTGGTATTCTGGAACACGGGCGTGGCGGCGCTGGTCGAGGTGGCGGGAATCATGCCGACCACCTGCTGCGAGGTGCCGGTCGAAACCCATTCTGTATAGGGTGCGGTCTGGTAATCGGACCAGATCAGCTCCATGGTGTTGCCCACCCCGCGCTTTTTCGACGGCTCGCCCAGCGCCGTGATGGCGTCGGCCACCGGACGGCCCTTCATGTTCTTGGCCACGTTCACGCTGGGCGATAGCGACAGCCCCGACGAGAAGATATTGGTCAGCGACGGCAGCGTCGAGCTGCCTCCGGTGGGCATCGGCGCGCAGCCGCCCAAGGCAGCCAGGGCCAGCGACACCGGCAGGGCGCGGCCCAGCCACCAGGTCGAACGGAGTCGCGATGTATTCATGCTGAGCCCAAGCTCCCTCAAAGATCCGGCGTGCCGCAACATAATTCAGCGGCCGCAAGATTTTGTCTTGTTTTGGTTTCGTTTCGTGACGAGTCGTATCGCTCGGCCGCAACGCTGACAGGGCAGCGGAGAACCCGCAAGCGCCCGCGCAACGCTGCGCCGGAAGGGGCCGATGTTACCGAAAAAATAGTGGCACATCAGTTTTCAGGCGCCGCAAAATTGGTTACGTAATACCTGGAAACGCGCCAAACCGGCTCGCGGAAGACAAACTGTAACGTGCTACGATCCGCGCGTTCTGCGCCCCGGGGGTGCCCTTGGCGATGAGATATCGCGGGGCGCGCCGCGTCACAACTACTGGATATTGCACACCCATGATGCTCGCGCGATTGCTCGTTCAGTTCCGTTCCACTGCGGCCGCACTGGCCGGCGCAGGCGCGTTGGCCCTGGGTCTCGCCGCCGCGCCGTCGGCGCACGCCGACACGCTCTACGGCGCCGTGGCCACCGACGAAGCGCACGCCAAGCTGTATTGGGTCATGCCCGAAACCTCCACCAAGGAAGCGCAGGACGCCGCGCTGGCGAAGTGCAACAAAGCTGGCGGCAAGGGCTGCAAGAACGTCACCTCGTTTTCGGACAGCTGCGTGGCGTTCTCGCGTAATTCGCGCAATGACCTGTTCTGGGGCACCAGCGTGTCGTCGGAAGTCGCCGCGAAGAAGGCGATCCGCACTTGCACCAACGACAGCGCCGACGGCAAGTGCAAGCTTGCCGTCATGCCCCTGTGCGCCGGTCCCGGCTACAGCGAAGCCGAACTGAAGGCGCCCGACACCGCCACGCCCGCCCAGCTCGAAGCCCTGTCGGCCAAGCTGGATTCGCGCGGCTACTGGGGCTCCGTGGCCGAGAAGGAGTCGGGCCAACTGACCTACGCCGACGGCTATCCGAGCGAAAAGGAAGCGGTCGACGCCTTGCTCAAGTGGGAAGACTGCGTCGGCTGCCGCACGGTGCTCACCTACACCGATACCTGCGTCGGCATGGCCTGGGGCAAGGGCAGCGAGGGCCGCGGCACCAGCTTTACCGCGAAGAACCCCGATCCGGTGGCCGCGCGCAACGAAGCGCGCGCTACCTGCGACGCCAAGAGCGGCGGCCTGACCTGCGTGGCCTTCGTACGCTGCTCGGGGCGCGCATATATCAGCGGGTACAAGGGCGAGGACGAAAAGGCCAACTGAGCGCGATGCTCAGGCCACGATCCGAACAGGACTGCGGCCGAGGCCAGCGCCCCGGCGCGATGGCGCAGTCTTCGGCGTCGGGCAGTACTTGACCAAAGGCGTGGCCGGAACGATTCTGTGGAAGATGGCTTGCGACGCGCAGCGCCATGGCCGCCGGGGCTTTTCCACGCAGGCGTCGCAGCCCGAGTCTGCCACCGGCTCATCCGGTTGATCCCGGATAGAGGAGGTTTCCATGACCCTCATCGTTCGGCCCGCGCATGCGGGGGACCTGTCGCGGGCGCAGGAACTGGTCACGCGCAGCATCAACGATCTTGCCGTTCGCCACGGTTTCGGATCCATCGCTACGCCGCGGCCTCCGGATTTCCAGGCCTTTTGTCTGCGGGACGATCCCCGCGGCTTGTGGGTGGCCGAGGATGAGGGCGATATCGCCGGCTTCGCCCTGAGCTGGGTCTGCGACCGTCTCTGGTTTCTCGCGGAGCTGTTCGTCGCTCCCGGCCGGCAGGGGCAAGGCATAGGCGACAAGCTCCTGCGCAGCACCTTGGCGCATGCCAGCCAGACCGGCGCCAGCGAAAAATGCCTGATTACCTTTGCCTTCAATGTCGCGTCACAGGGACTGTATGTGCGGCATGGCCTGTTGCCGCGGGTGCCTATCCATTTGTGCCGCGTGGACCGCGAGTCCTTGGCGCCGCGCTTGCAGGACGCCGCTATTCACGCCACGCCGATCGCTCGGACGGGTGCTGATTTCGATGCACTGCGCAAGCTGGATGCGGCAGCCCTTGGCATTTCGCGGGAGAAGCATCATCGGTATCTGCTGGACGATGCCAGCATCAGAGGGGTTTTCCTGGACGATGGGCGCGCGCGCCTTGGCTACGCCTATATAGGGGCGACGGGTCATATCGGCCCAATGGCGGTCATGCGCAGGGACGCAATGCCTGGCGCATTCCGGGCCGCCCTGGACATCGCCGCGGCGGGGCCGGGCAAGCAGGTTTCGGTCTTCATACCGGGGGCCAGCGCGGCGCTTGCGATCGCTCTTGAACTGGGCATGCGGTTGGCGTTGCCCATGGTGCTGATGTCGGCGCGTGATTACGGCGATTGGACGCGGTATCTGCCGCGCAATCCGGGCTTTATGTAAGTCCGCCTCCATCCGGCAAAAGCGGGTGGTTCGGGCCAGGGATACGGCGCTACACTGCAAGCTCCGGGGTCTCTCGCCACCGATGGAGCTTTTCATGAAAAAGTCCATATACCCCAGTACCGCGACGCTTCTTTCCCTGTTCTGCCTGTGCGCCGCCGCACAGACCGTCACTCCGCTCAAAGGGCAGTCGCCCCAAACCACCCAGCAAGACATCAGCGCATGCCAGGCTCTAGCAGGCAGCGGCGCCAGCGCCAGCACAGACGATCCTAAATCCGGCGGGCGCGTCCGTGGCGCAGCAGCCGGCGCGGCAGCGGGTGCGGCGGTAGCCGGCGCGCGAGGCAATCAGCACGAGGAGGTCTACGATCGGATGAGCGATGACGCCAAGCAGCAATACCGGCAGAACCAGGCCAAGGACGCGGCGGCGGCAGGGATGGTCGTGGGCGGTTCGCGGCAACGCCAGGACCGCCGTCAGGATCGAGCTGAAGCGTCGCAGCAGAATTCGGCAGCCGCCTCCACGTATAGCACTTGCATGCAGCAGCGCGGGTATCAAGTGGCGCCGTGATCCGCGAGGGTTGCAGGGCTGACCGATGAACGGCGCGGGGCGGCTTTGAGTTGCGATTGAGAATAGATCTCAGTACAATCCGGCCACTTTCAAACGACCTGCGCCGCATGAGCCGCAACCCTTTGCTGGCGTCCAACACGACGCCCGCATCCGCCGACGACACGAACGGGAACGCCAGCGCGATCGCCAAAGCCTACGCGCGCTGGCGGCTGCCGCTCATGCGTGGCCTGGCCCGGTTCAAGGGCAGCATCGGCAGCGCCGAAGATGCGCTGCACGATGGGGTCGTCAAATGGGTGGCGGCCAGTCCCGCGTTGGACTCCACGGATGAGCAGGGCGCCTACTTGCGCAGGACGGTGTTGAACGGCGTGGCCGACGAGTTCCGCGAACGCAAGGCGGGTCGGCGGCTGCAGACGGTGTCGTTCGACGAGGCCGAAGTGGGCGTGCAGGCGCTGGCGGCGGGCGATGCCTCATGTCCCATGCGCGCGGCGGCGCATCAACAGCGTCTGGAGCGGCTGGGCGCTGCCTTGCAGGAACTCCCCGAGCGCCAGCGCGAAGCCTTTGTGCTGAGCCGTTTCGATGGGCTGACCCAGGACGAAGTCGCCGCCCGCATGCAGATTTCGCGGCGCATGGTGGTCAAGCATCTGGCGCGCGCCATCGCCTACTGCGAGGTCCGGGTGCACTATGCTACGGTTGCGCAAATGCAGCAATTGCATCGGCCCGTCGGCGATGACGCCGGCCTGGACAATAACAACAATAGCGACTCCGCCTCGTCATGACCGATACGTCTTCCTCAGCCTCGCCGGATAGGCTCGCCTTGCATGAGGCGGCCGCCGAGTGGCTGGTGCGTCGCCAGGACGCCAGCTGGTCGGACGCGGATGAGCAGGAACTGCATGCCTGGCTTGCCGCCCGTCCCGCGCATCGGCAGGCGTATTCGCGGGTGTCGCGAACCTGGCAGGACTTGTCGCAGGCGCCGCGGCCTGCGCTGGCCTCCGACGGGCAGGCCACCGCAAGTCCAACCAGATCCTCGCCGCGAAAAGCGCCGGGAAATGCGTCCGGCCGCCGAGCCGTCCAGCCAGGATTCTGGGGGGCGTTGCTGGGGCAACCCGTCTTCTCGAAGGCTTTCGCCGCCGCCTGTGCGGCGCTGGTCGTGGGCGGCGGCTACGGCTGGTATCGCTGGGACAACACGCCTGGCTATGTGCTGAGCGTGAGCACGGCGGCGGGAGAGGTGCGTCAGCTGGACCTGCCCGACGGCTCCCATGTCGCGCTGAATTTCGGCAGCACGCTGGAGGTCCGCTACTATCCGCGGCGCCGCGAACTGGTGCTGAACCAGGGCGAAGGGTTCTTTGACGTGGCGCCGGACACAGGCCGGCCATTTACCGTCGATGCGCGCCAGAGCCGGATCACCGTGGTGGGCACGGCCTTCAATGTGCGCAACACGCCCGATGAAGTCATCGTCAAGGTGTCGCATGGCCGTGTGCGGGTGCAGCCCGATCGCGGCAAGGCTGGGTCGGAGTTGTCGTTGGGCGCGGAGCAAGGCGTGACCGTGGATGCGCGAAACGCCACCTATCAGGCGGTGGCGGCGGTGCCGGACGGCGTGGGCGGATGGCGCAATGGCCGTCTGGTGTACCGGCGCACGCCGTTGGGCGAGGTGGCCCAGGAAGTCGCGCAGTACCTGGGCAAGCCGGTTGCGCTGGCCAGCCCGGGCCTGAAATCCCTGCCCGTCTCGGGCTTCGCCGCGACCAACGCGCCCGCCGCATTCCTGGAAGCCTTGCCGGATTTGCTGCCGGTGCAGGTCAAGCGCGCGCCTGACGGCGGCTATCTCATCCTGGACCGCTGAGCGTCCGGAAATCTAGCTGAAAATTATTTTTGTTTATATGCGGTGCGCGGGTTCCCAATCCCGTCCCGGAATCCGTTTACTCCCGCAAGGCCGGTAGCGGCCAACAACAATGGGAGTGGGAATGGGACGGGGATTGTTGAAAGACGCGCTTGCTGGCGGCGCGTTGACGGCGGGCATGCAGCTCAGGGCCATGCCGGTGATGGTGGCGTGCGCGCTTGCCGTTCTGGCGTCGCCCGTCGCAGTGCAGGCGCAGCAGGCGCAGGCGGATTTCAGCATTCCGGCGCAGCCGCTGGAGCATGCCTTGAGACTGTTCTCCGAGCAATCCCGGCATCAGGTGCTGTTCGACGAGGCGGTGGTGGCGGGCAAGCGCGCCCCTGCGGTCAATGGCCGCTACACGCCGCGGGAAGCGCTCGACCAACTGCTGGCCGGCACGAATGTGCGCGTCAATAGCGCCAGGCCGAACGTGTACACCTTGACGGTGGTCGGGCAATCCTCGTCCGACGCGGTGATGCTGCAATCGGTGACGGTCACCGGCAGCGGCATGGGTGGTCCGACCACCGAAGGAACCGGCTCGTACACCAGCGATGCCATCACGATCAGCAAGATGACGCAGTCGGTCAGGGAGACGCCGCAGTCGGTCAGCGTGCTCACGCGCCAGTTGCTCACCGATAAGAACCTGACCACGCTGGACGAGGCGCTGGCGCAGACGACTGGCGTAACGAAGTCCGCAAGAAACTTTGGCAACCACAAGTTCTCGATACGCGGGTTCACGGTAGACGACAACAACTACCTGGTCGACGGCGTGGCCGGCGTGGTCTACGCCCCGGTGGGCTGGCTGCCCATCGATACCGCCGTCTTCGACCGGGTGGAAGTGCTGCGCGGCGCGGCGGGCTTGATGCTGGGCTCGGCGGATCCCAGCGGCGCGATCAACATGGTGCGCAAGCGTCCGCGCGGCGAAGGCCATTTCGAGGGATTCACGACGGTGGGTTCTTGGGACAACTACCGCATGGAACTCGACGGCGGCGGGCCGCTCAACGAGTCCGGCACGGTGCGCGGCCGGCTGGTCACCGCGTACCAGGACCGCCATTACTTCTATGACGGCACCAAGTCGAAATCGCCCCTGGTCTACGGCGTTATCGACGCCGATCTCGGGAGCGACACCACGCTGACGTTCGGTGCGCGCCACCAAGCCACCGACACGGACGGCTACTGGATTTTCGGCCTGCCGCGCTATACCGACGGCGGCGCACTGGACGTGTCGCGTTCGACCTCGCTGCTGCAGGACTGGAACCGGCAGAAGGGTCAGGTGAACGAAGTGTTCGCCGAAGCCGAGCACCGGTTCAACAAGGACTGGAAGGCGCGGCTGTCGCTCAACCATACCGAGGTCGATCTGGACCAGCGCGTGGCCATTCCGATCGGCGGCGTGGATCGGGCGACCGGCGTGGGTTCGCGCTTCTACACCATCTATTTCAACGATGCGCACGTGAAGAGCGACGGCATCGACCTGAACACCACGGGCAGTTTCCAGGCGCTGGGCGGCACGCACCAGGTCCTGCTTGGCGCCAGCTGGTCGCGCCAGCGCGTCAACCAGAAATGGGCGAATCTGGACAGCGACACGCCCATCAACGTGTATGACCCTGACCATTCCTCCATCCCGAAGCCCGCGCGTCCGGCCTGGGACAGCGGGGAAACGTCGCGGCTGGAGCAGACCAGCCTGTACGGCAGCATGCGGCTGCAACTGGCGGACCCGCTGCACTTGCTGCTGGGCGGCAAGTTCAGCTGGCTGAAGTACCGGTCCAACGATGGGATGACGGGCAAGATGACCCGGGACTATGAGCAGAAGCATGAATTCACACCCTACGCCGGACTGGTCTACGACCTGGACCAGCAATGGTCCGTCTACACCAGCTATGCGGACACCTACCAGCCGCAGAGCAGCTACGTAACGTCTTCGGGCAAGCCGCTGGACCCTGCCATCGGCGCCAACTACGAGGCCGGGGTGAAGGGTGAACTCTACGACGGGCGCCTGAACGTTTCCGCGGCGGTGTTCGCCGTGAAGAAGTCCGGCATCGCGGTGGAAGACATGGCGGCCACCGGAAGCTGCCCGGGGACGCAGGGCAACCCCGTTTGCTATCGCAACGGCGGCACCCTGCGCAGCAAGGGTTTCGAACTGGAAGCGAGCGGTGCGATCTCGCCGGGTTGGCAGGTGATGGCAGGCTACACCTACCTCACCAGCCGCGACGACGAGGGCGGGACGATCAGCGCGGAGACCCCGCGCCATCTGTTCCGCCTGTCCACCACGTACCAACTGCCGGGCCGCTGGAATGCCTTCAGCGTCGGCGGCGGCGTGTCGGCGCAAAGCGGCTACTCATACGATGCCTACGACGACGAGTCGGTGCGGATGGGCGCGCCCGGCCGCGCCGTATGGGATCTGCGCGCGGGCTATCGCATCAACAAGCATTGGTCCGCCAGCCTGAACGTGGCGAACGCGTTCGACAAGGACTATTACGGCATGGTCAGCCAGATCCGTCGCGGCAACCATTATGGCGAACCTCGCAACGTGATGCTGACCTTGCGGGGTACGCTGTGACCGGCCATGCGCGGGCCGGTGATTGCAGCGGCCAGCGGGCGTCGGCGTGAAGGGGGGATTCCGCCAGAGCATGTCCTGGCTGCACACCTGGTGCGGCCTGACCTGCGGCTGGCTGCTGTGCGCGATTTTCCTGACCGGCACGCTCAGCGTCTTCCGGGAACCCATCACGCGCTGGATGGAAGCGGGGCCGCCGCCGGCTCCCGCAGCCGACGCGCGGCAGTGGCTGGCGCGCGCGACGCAGGAGTTGTCGTCGCGGGCAGCGGCGGCTTCCGCCTGGGACATCTCCCTGCCGGCTCAGCCAGGCTGGCCCGTGCAGCTGTCCTGGCGCACGGGCGATGGCGTTCGTCATGAGGTCTGGCTGGACTCGCGGACGGGCGCGGTGCAGCCTGCGCCCCAGATGCGCGAGACGGAGGGCGGCCGGCATTTCATGTCCTTCCACTACACCTTGCACGGCGGCCTCCCGGGCTACTGGCTGGTGGGCTGGATATCCATGTGCATGCTGGTCGCGCTGGTCTCCGGCGTGGTGGTGCACAAGCGCATCTTCAAGGACTTTTTCACCTTCCGGCCGGGCAAGGGACTGCGCAGCTGGCTGGACGCGCACAATGCCACGGCGGTGCTGACGCTGCCGTTCCTGTTCATGATCGGCTACACCGGGTTGGCGTTCTTCTACTCCAGCTACATGCCTTGGCCGCTGCATGCGGCGTATGGCGACGACGCCGGCGCCTATCGCCGCTACCAGGCGGAGCTTGCGCCCACGCCGCCGGCGCCTCGCATCGCCGGGCAGGGCGTTGGCGCAGTTCCGGATCTCTACCCCTTGCTGTCGCGAGCACGCGAGCTGACGGGACAGGACGCGGCGCGGATCACCATCGATCGTCCGGGCGACGCGCGCAGCGTTGTCCTGGTGTCCGGCCGCAAGCCCTTGGCCGGCGCCGCGCCGCGCCTGCTCACCGAGAGCAGCCGGGTCGCATTCGCTGCGGCCAGCGGAACGGTCTTGCAGCTTGTGCCCGCCCATCACGAGGAGCTGGCAGCGAAGCAGGTCCATGAGACGATCGAAGCCCTGCACAAGGCGGACTTCGGCGGATGGACCATCAAGTGGCTGTACTTCTTCAGCGGCCTGATGGGCACCGCCATGATCGCCATCGGTACGCTGCTGTTCTCCATCAAGCGGCGCAAGAAGAGCGAGCATGAGTTCGGCGAAGCCACGGCGCGAGTCTACCGCTGCGTCGAGGCCCTGAACGTCGCGGCGCTGGCGGGCATTGCCCTGGCAAGCATCGCCTACTTCTACGGCAACCGGCTGATTCCGGCGGCCTGGCCGGACCGCAGCGCCTGGGAGATCCGTTTCTTCTTTGCCGCGTGGGCGGCCACCTTGGTCCACGCCTTCTGGCGCGCGCCGCGCCTGGCCTGGATCGAGCAACTGGCCGCGGCGGCCGTGCTCTGCCTGGGGCTGCCGATATTGAACTGGGCTACGACGGGCCGTCATTTGTGGACCTACGCTGCAAGCGGGGAGAGTCTGCCGGCGGCAGTGGAGCTCACCGCGCTCGCATCCGGCCTGCTGCTGGCATACATGGTCCGCGCGCTGCGGCGGCACTGGAAGGATGCGCCGGCAGGTGTCGCGCAGCCGTCACGAAAGGCGCAGGCCGTCAGTGGCGGCGCCGCGGCGCATCGATGGGGGATCGTCAGCCGCGTGCTGGCGGCGGCCGCAGGCGGCTATCTGCTTTCCGCCTTGGCCATGTCGGCGCTGGCGCTGACGTGGCCGGCGGCTGGCGCATCGCCGGCAGTCGGCGTGCTGGCTGCAACGCTCTTGAGCTTTGTCGTGTATACCGCGATCGGGGTGGGCGTATTCGGCGCCCGTAGCGCGGGACGGGCGTGGGCGCTGATCGCGGTGGCTTGCCTGATGTCTGGGGTGGTCGTGCTCGGTCTGCGCGCGTAGAGGCCAGTGGCGCTATCCGCAACCACGGAAGGGGGAGATGTCAAAAATCGTGTCATATCCCTTTCAATCGCGCCTGCATCAACTCCAGTAACCCCCGCACCCGCGCCGTCGCTGAATGCCGGTGGCTATAGGCCCCCAGCAATTGCAGCGGCGCGGGCTGCAGATCCAGCGGCACTTCCACCAGGCGGCCTGCCGCAAGGTCTTCCTGGCAGCCGAAGGCCGCCAGTATGGCGAAGCCTATGCCTTGCCGCGCGCCGGCGCCCGCGAGCTCGCCGCTATTGACGCGATAGCGGCTGCGGACCGGCACTTTGACGATCTCGCCGGCGGCGTCGATAAATTGCCAGGGCTGACCTTTGAGCGCGCTCAGCGTGGTGATGCAAGGCAGGGACTTGAGCTCCCGCGTGTGGCGCGGCGTGCCGGTCTTGGCCAGCAAGCCAGGCGCGGCGACGACGACGCTGGGCAGCGTGGCCAGTTCGCGGGTGATGAAGGCGCTGTCGTCCTGGCGGCCCCGATGGAAAACGATGGCGAGATCCACGTCTTCCTCCCGCAGCGCCTCCAGGCCGTTCATGCGCGTGTCGCATTCGAGTTCCACGCCGGGGTGCAGGCTGCAGAATTCGGCCAGGATGGGAGCCAACAGTCTTGGGGCTTCGCCGGGCATGCACATCTTCAGGGGGCCGCGCAGCTCGCGTTGCGCCGCACCCAGTTCTTCCTCGGTGGCGAGCAGGACGTCGAGCAAGGGTTTGGCGCGTTCGTACAGCAGCCTGCCGGCTTCGGTCATGCGCAGGTGGCGGGTGCTGCGTTCCAGCAGGCGCACGCCCAGCTTGCGTTCCAGGGAGGCGACGTGGCGGCTGACGTTGGACGAAGGCAGGGCCAGCAGCCGGGCCGCGCCGGCGAAGCTCTGTTCGTCGACGACCGCCGCATAGACGCGGACGGTGTTCAGGTCCAGGGCGTCGCGCATGATTATCCCATTTTAGGTATTAAACCGACCCATTTTCACATGCTAGTTCTCTTCAGTGGCGAAACCTAAGATGTTGTCACCGTTTGATGTGCCGCCGCCGGTGGTGCGTGAGGGCGGTCTTTACTGGAGCGCTGCAGCGTGGAAATCGGAATATTGGGGGGCGGCATTGCGGGTTTGAGCGTGGCGCTGGCTTTGCGCAAGCAGGGGCACATGCCGCGGGTCTACGAGCGGCGGGCAGGGCCGGCGACCATGGGGGCTGGCGTGACGCTCTGGCCCAATGCCGGCTTTGTTTTGGAGGAACTGGGGTTGCTGCAAGACATCGCGGCGGTGGGCGGGCGGCCGGTTGCGATGCGCCGCCAGGATGCGGCAGGCAATCCCTTGGGCGGCCTTGATATCGCGTTGCTGGACCGGATAATGGGATATCCCAGCCACACGATACTGCGCCGCGATCTGCTGGCAGTGCTGTTGGACCACGTGGCGCGCGCCGGCATCCCGGTGGAATATGGGCATCGGGCGCTGGCGATCGATCTGGACGAGGATGGCCGGGCCTTGGCCCGGTTCGAGAATGGCCTGAGTATCCGTCCGGACCTGCTCATCGGCGCCGATGGCCGCATGGATTCGGTGGCTCGCCGATTCGTTGCGGGCGATAGCAAGCCGGTGTATCAGGGCTTCGTGAACTGGATAGGCGTGGCGCAGGCGGACAGCGCGCTGGTCGAGGAAATCGCCATTCAGGACTATTGGGGCGCGGGCGAGCGCTTCGGCGCCGTGGCGGTGCGGCCGGGACTGGTCTATTGGGCGGGGGCGCAGGCGCGGCCCTTGCGCGCGGCGGCTTCTGCCGCGGACTTGCGCCAGGAGGTCGAGACCTTGTTTGGCGGTTGGCCCGAGCCTGTCGCCCGCATCATCCGCGCAACGCCGGCGCACGCCATCCACCTGATCGCCGTGCATGATCTGGAGCCCCTGAAAACCTGGAGCCGGGCCAATGTGCTGCTGGTGGGCGATGCGGCGCATGCGCCCTTGCCGACATCGGGGCAGGGCGCGTGCCAGGCGCTGGAGGATGCCTGGCATCTGGCCCGATGCCTGGACGGCGCGGACCAGGGGCTGGATGCAGCCCTGCGGGACTTTGCCCGGATACGCGTTCCCAAGACCACGCAGTTGATCGAACAGGCGCGGGGGTTTGCGCGCGGCCTGTTCGCCACCGATCCCGCAACCTGCCGCATGCGGGACGAGCGCGCCAAGGCGTCCGATCCCGTGCGCGACGCGCAAGCCCTGGCGCGAGGATGGGCTCAAGACTTGCCGATGCCCGGCGGTTTGGATGTATCGGCGGAAGAGGAAATGGGCTTCGGCAGCCTGTATCGCGTCTGAAGGGGACTGCGGGCACGCGGCTTGCTGAGTGTCATGTCCGGTTGGACTGGAACACCACCATGCCGAGCACCCGCATTTCCAAACGGCAGTCACCCGGTAAGCGATCGGACCGCGCCGAAGGTACTGCTCGAGCCTCAGCCGGCCATGCCGCAGCCGGCCGCGCCAAAGTCGGCAGTGCCAAAGCCCGCCGAGCCGTAGCCCGCCGCGCCTCAGCCGGTCGCGCCTCAGCCGGCCGCGCCAATCCAATATCCCGCTTTTTCGATCATTTCGCCGCCCATGTCACGAGGTGGGCGGGGTCGCCGATCGCATTCGGCCTGGCGCTCATCACGGTGATCATCTGGGGCGCGTCCGGGCCGGCCTTTGCCTATTCTGAAGTCTGGCAGTTGGTGATCAATACCGGGACGACCATCGTGACCTTCCTGATGGTTTTCCTTATCCAGCAAAGCCAGAACAAGGATAGCGAGGCGCTGCATCTGAAATTGGATGAATTGCTGATCGCGCTCAAGGGCGCGGACGAACGGCTGGTCGACGCCGAGCGCCTGGACGAAGACAAGCTGCTGGCCCTGGCCGCCGCCTGCACGGCGCGCGCCAGGAAGGAAAGGCGCCAGCGCATGCATAGCCGGAGAAAGCCATGACCGAAACCAAACCGATGGTGCGCAAGGGACAATACGCAGGCCCGCTTACGCGCGAGGAGTTCCGCTTGCGCTTCATGCGGCGCTTTTACGATCCCGCCTTCCAGGTTGAGGGCGAGGCGCTGGAGCGCCTGGAAGCGATCGCCTGGAACGCCTACGAAGAGGGCCGCAAATCGCCCGTCACCGCCAAGGCCGGACCGGGCTACGCCGATCCCGACTACGACTTGTCGACCGAATGGAAGGAAACGCGCGACCGGCTGGAGCGAGCCGCCGTGGCGCAGCGGGATCCGGGCGCGGCATCGCGCGTCCTGGTCGTCGTCGGCGCCGCGCGCAATGACGGCACCTGTCCGGGCGAAGTCTCCAAGAGCTGGCGGCTGGCGGGCATCGTTCTGAACGAATTGCAGGCGGCCGGCGTGCAGACCGACATGCTGGACCTCAGCCGCCTGACATCCGAGTACCAATACCAGATCCATCCCTGCAAAGGCTGCGTGTCGACCGCGATGCCTTTATGCCATTGGCCATGCAGCTGTTACCCGAACCACTCGCTGGGGCAGGACAACGACGCCATGGCCGGCATCTACGAGCAATGGGTCGCGGCCCACGGCGTGATCCTGATTGCGCCCACCTACTGGTACCAATCGCCCAGCCCCTTGAAGTTGATGATAGACAGGCTGGTCTGCGCGGATGGCGGCAATCCCGATCCCACGCTGACTGGCGGCAAGGACCCGCTGAAGGCCAAGCAGGTCGAACTGGCCGGCTGGCTGTACCCCAAGCATCTGGCCGGCCGCGCGTACGGCCTGGTGGTGCACGGGGACGTGGCGGGGATCGAATCGCAGCGGCGCGCGCTCACCGACTGGCTGGACTGGATGGGGCTGATCGACGCGGGAGCGGCATCGCGCCTGGATCGCTACATCGGCTATTACCGCCCGTATGCCACCAGCCACGACGACCTGGACCAGGATCTGGCGGTGCAGCAGGAAGTGCGCAATGTGGCGCGGGCCATGGCCAATTTCCTGCCGCGCCTGCGGCAGGGCGAATGCGCGTCACAGGACCAGGGCATCCGCAATCCCCGCCCCAAGTAAACCGCAGTAGCATGAAAGCAGGAACAGACAGGAGGCCCCATGGAAAACGCCAAATGGGATTTCGAACTTGAGCGTCCGATCGAGGACCAGGGCAGCTGGAGCATAGGATACGTGCTGGTGCCACCGCTCGCGGGTGCGCCGCAAGAGCGGATAGCCATCGAGGAGCGCTTCGTTTCGGCCCAGGTGGCCATCGATGAAGCGACGCGGCTGGCGCAGATTCACGTGGCGGACCTGAACGGCGACACGGCGTCGTTCGAGAAACCGACGGATACGGAAGTGCCGTTCGGCAAGAATCCGCGCTTCTGAAGCCTCTTGCGCAGGCTTGGTGGCATGGCGCTTGCTGATTCCGGACTGCGGCGGATTTCGCCGCATTTCCTGATAGGTGACGCGATGCCCCAGATCCAGTTTGAGTTGGCCTTGCATCCGATAATGATGGCGTCCGCGCCGCCACCCGGGACTGCGGCCCATCGTCCGCCGCCGGTGAACCCGGACGACGCCAGCGACAGCGCTCAGGGCGACGAAGTGCCAGACGAGGACATCGAGCCCGCCGACACGACGTCCGAGGACAACGCCGCCGAGGGTTCGGCCGACAGGTAACCTAAAATGGCGCTCCGATCATTTCAAGGCGCCCATGGCGCCGCCTGCCCAGGTTCCCCATGCAAGAAAACACGTCCGCCGCGCAGCCGGCATCCGGAACGCCGCAACGCCAGAGATTCGAGTCGCTCGCGCAGACGCTGGAGGCGCAGCGCGCCCGCCTGCGGTTGTGGCAGACCGTGCAGCCGGAATACCAGAAGAAGTACGAGGACGCGCTGGCGCCGCTGGAGACGGACGAGGTCGAGCTGAAGGCCAGGCTGGTGGCCTGCTTCGACCATGCCTGCAAGCAGAAGGAATTGACCAAGGCGGAACGCGCCCTGGCGTCCGAGATCGCGGCGCAGCTGGCAGAGGAGACGCTCGACGCCATCGTGCTGGACGGCACGCCGGCGGAATGCGACGTGGAGAGGTTGAAGGCCCTGTATCTCAAGCATGGCGGCTCGGATTACGACGCTGAGCTGGAGGACGATAAGGACGGGGAGGCAGACGAAGCGGCGCTGCCGGGAGTCGCACCGTCTCCCGAGGCGCTCGCGGAAATCGAGGCGCTGGTGGCTGCCGGCCCCGATCGGCTGGCCGAAATCGGTGAGGACCGCTACGCGCAGTACAACCAGGCGCTGGAAGCGCAGCTCGCCATCCTGGCCGGCGACATCGCGGCCGAGGAAGATGGCTTCAAAGCCCGGTACCACTTCGATCCCGCGCAATCCATCGACCCGGCGGACCTGATGGTAGACCTGGACGCGGAGATCGCCGACGCCCAGGAATACATAGGCGAACTCGAATTCGAACTATCGCAGTTCGCGGACATGCAGCAGGTCAAGGCCTGGCTCAAGGCCATGAAGCAGCAATTGGCGGCCACGCGCCGGCGCGAAGGACGCTGAGCGAGTCTCAGGCGGTCGGGCGCCGCGCCACCGGCACGACCTTCATGACAGGCGCGGCGCTCTTGCCCGCATCGGCGCGCGGCCGGATCATCATCGGGAAGAAGCGCCACAGGTACAGCCCGAACGCCAGCGCCCAGGCCGTCGCCGAGGCATGCAGCAAGCCGATGGTGGCGGCGGTCGGGAGCAGGGCGGCCAGGCGCAGCAACGCCGCCAATATCATCAGCGCATAGCTCAAGACCATGCTGCGGTCGGTCCGCAGCGGCCGGCCCAGGTGGCCGAGCGCGGTGCGCGTGACCATGCCCAGGATCAGCACCGAAAAGCCGGCCACGCCGATCACGTGCGCGGGCCAGGCGGGCCGCAGCACATAGCCGGCCAGTTGCGCCGCGCCCACCAACAGGCCTATGCCCAGGCCGCCATAACCCGCGTACAGGATCCATAGCAGCGGCACCTTGCGCACCGCCCAGGGCTTCCACGATATCCACTGCGCCAGCGCGATCAGCCCGGTCGCGGCCAGCGCCAGCGCGGCCGCCTGCGGCTGGCCCGCCAGCAGGCAGGCGATGGCGACGATGCCGGTGCCCAACTGCCAATGGCCGCTGCGGGTGTGGGGTGGGATATCCAGCCCGGCCACCGCGCGCTTGGCGAAGAACGGGATGACGCGGCGGGCGATCAGCAGCGTCAGCACCGCCATGCACAGCAGGCCGGCGTTGAAGTAGCGCATCAGCGCGAAGTAGTCGCCCTGGACCGAGGCCCAGAGATAGAGCGCATTGGTGGCGGCCAGGCCCAGCAGCAGAAAGGGAATGCCGTAATTGCGCTGATTGCGCGTGACGGCGACGGCGCGGCCCAGCGCGCCCGCGGCCCACAGGAAGAACAGCAGATCCGCCGACACAGCCACCACGAAGGCTGGGCGTCCAGGTACGAGATAGCCCGCGCGCGCCACGATCCATACCGCGCACAGGACCGCCAGCGGCGTGCCTCGCAAGGGGTTCTTGCCGGTCCAGTTGGCGCCCGCCGTCAGCAGGAATCCCACGGCGATGGTGGCGACGAAGCCCCACAGCATCTCGTGCGCATGCCAGAACATGCCATTCAACACGCCCGTCAGGCGGGCAGGGGCATGCACCCACAACAGCACGGACGCCAGCGCCCAGAAGCAGCCGGCCAGGTACAGCGGCCGGAAGCCCATTTCCGTGAAGGCGCGCCATTGGGGGCGCGGACGGCTTGGGGCCGCGGCGGGTTCTTCGATGCTAAGCAGCGTACTCATGAGGTTTGCGCGGTGCCGTTTCGGCACGCGTTTAAAGGTGTATTTGAAATACATATTAATGCGTCCAGCGCGTCGCCGCCAGCGCGGCGGCTTGATCCAGCGCAAGCCGGGCCGGCAAGAAGGGGGTGACTAGTCACATCGGCAAGGGGCTTCTGGTCGGCTGGCGAATGGTCCGCAAGGCTCGCGATGCCTAGGCTAGCCACATGTCTTCGTGAGTAAAGCGAGAGTAACCATGGCAGCAAGTCATTCCTCGGCCGGCGCGCCGATGCGGGTCCTGATTTCAAGCACATTCGCCTTCACCATCTGTTTCGCGGTGTGGATGATCTTCGCGGTGCTGGGCATACCCATCAAGCAGCAATTGGGCCTGTCCGAAACCGAGTTCGGCCTGCTGGCCGCCATGCCGGTGCTGACCGGTTCGCTGGTGCGGGTGCCGCTGGGCATCTGGACCGACCGCTACGGCGGCCGGCCGGTGTTCTTCATCCTGATGCTGCTGGCCGTGGTGCCGATCTGGCTGCTGTCCTATGCCACCGAGTACTGGCAGTTCCTGGTGCTGGCGCTGTTCGTGGGCCTGACGGGCGGTTCGTTCTCGGTGGGTACGCCCTATGTGGCGCGCTGGTTCCCGCGCAACAAGCAGGGCTTGGCGATGGGCGTGTTCGGCGCGGGTAATTCGGGTTCGGCCATCACCAAGTTCGTGGCCCCCGCGCTGATCGCGGCGGCCGGCGGCGCCTGGGTCATCGTGCCCCAGGTCTATGCCGTGGCGCTGCTGGTCACGGCCGTACTGTTCTGGCTGTTCTCTGCTTCCGACCCGTCGCACCGCGTCAAGAGCGGCGCCAGCCTGTCGGCGCAAATGGCCATGCTGAAGGATCCCCGCGTCTGGCGCTATTGCCAGTACTACTCGGTGGTGTTCGGCGGCTACGTGGCGCTGGCGCTGTGGATGACCAAGTACTACATCGGCGAGTACGGCTTCGACATGAAGCTGGCGGCGCTGTTGGCGGCTTGCTTCTCCTTGCCTGGCGGCGTGCTGCGGGCCCTGGGTGGCTGGATCTCGGACCGCTACGGCGCCTACAAGACCACCTGGTGGGTGATGTGGGTGTGCTGGGTGGCGTTCTTCCTGCTGAGCTATCCGCAAACGGAATTCACCGTCGCGACCGCCAATGGCCCGCGCAGCTTCGGCATCGCGCTGGGACCGGTCGCCTTCACCGTGCTGCTGTTCGTGGTCGGCATCGCCATGGCCATCGGCAAGGCTTCGGTCTTCAAGTTCATCTCGGACGAGTTCGGCGAAAACATCGGCGCGGTTTCCGGCATCGTCGGCCTGGCCGGTGGCCTGGGCGGCTTCGTGCTGCCGATCATGTTCGGCATCCTGCTGGACCTGACGGGCGTGCGCTCCAGCGCCTTCATGCTGCTGTACGGCACCGTCTGCGTCTCCCTCATCTTCATGCACTTCAGTTTCCGGCCGGAAAGCGCGGCCGTCGCCCGGCAACACGCTGCCGCTCCTTCCACCACCTCCTGAGAGTATCCCTATGTCTTCCACTCAAGTCCTTGCGCGCTGGGAGCCGGATAATCCCGGCTTCTGGAAGCAGACCGGCGCCCGCGTCGCCAACCGCAATCTCTGGATCTCGATTCCTGCGCTGATGCTGGCGTTCAGCATCTGGATGCTGTGGAGCGTGGTGGTGGTCAACCTGGACCGCGCCGGTTTCATGCTGTCCAAGAACCAGATGTTCTGGCTGACGGCGCTGCCGGCGCTGTCGGGCGCGACCCTGCGCATCTTCTACTCCTTCCTGGTGCCGGTCTTCGGCGGGCGCAAGTGGACGGCCATTTCCACCGCTTCGCTGCTGATTCCGGCGCTGGGCATGGGCTTCGCCCTGCGCGACCCGACCACCACCTTTCCGACCCTGCTGATCCTGGCGCTGCTGTGCGGCCTGGGCGGCGGCAACTTCAGTTCCAGCATGGCCAACATCAGCTTCTTCTTTCCCAAGGAAAAGAAGGGCCTGGCCACCGGGCTGAACGCCGGCATCGGCAACCTGGGCGTATCCCTGGTGCAGTTCGTGGTGCCGGTGGTGATCTCCATCGGCGTGTTCGGCGTGGCGGGCGGCGAGCCCCAGGTCATCACCGCCAATGGCGCGCAACAGAACCTGTGGCTGCAGAACGCCGGCTTCATCTGGGTGATACCGATCGCGCTGGCATCCATTGCCGCCTGGTTCGGCATGAACGACATCGCCGACGCCCGCGCCTCGTTCGCGGACCAGGCCGTCATCTTCAAGCGCAAGCACAACTGGCTGATGTGCTGGCTGTACGTGGGCACCTTCGGTTCCTTCATCGGCTTCTCGGCAGGCTTCGCCATGCTGACCAAGACGCTGTTCCCGCAGGTCGATCCCATGGCCTATGCCTTCCTCGGCCCGCTGCTGGGCTCGCTGACGCGGCCGTTCGGCGGCTGGGTGTCGGACAAGCTGGGCGGCGCGCGGGTCACGCTGTTCACCTTTGCGGCCATGATCGCGGCGGTGCTGGGCGTGGTGACGTTCCTGCCGGTGGCCGGACAGACCGGGAACTTCACCGGCTTCCTGACCATGTTCATCGTCTTGTTCGCACTGACCGGCGTGGGCAACGGCTCGACCTTCCGCATGATTCCCGTGATCTTCCTGCGCGAACGCACGCAGGCGGCCGAGGGCAAGGGCGCCGCGGCGCAGAAGCAGGCCCAGGCGGACGCCGCCAAGGAATCGGCCGCGGTCTTGGGTTTCTCGGGCGCGATCGGCGCGTACGGCGGTTTCTTCATCCCGCGCAGCTTCGGCACCTCGCTGGAGATGACGGGCAGCGTGCAGGCCGCCCTGTATTGCTTCATCGGCTTCTACGCCACCTGCATGGTCATCACCTGGTGGTACTACGCCCGCCGCAATGCGCCGGTGCCTTGCTAGCGCGAAACGGACGCGGCCGGAGTGACTAGTCATTCTGCCGCGCCCGGCCTGTGCCACCGGCGAATGGTCCGGCAGGCGGGCCGCGCCCACAATGGATTCAACAGCATTGATCGCAGTACGCGCCGGCCGGACCGGCGCTCTTGGAGAATAGAGAATGAGCCATTTCCTGGACCGCTTGAAGTTCATGTCGCGGGTGCAGTCCACCTTCGCGGACGGTCACGGCGTAACGGTCAACGAGGACCGCAAGTGGGAAAACGCCTACCGCGCCCGCTGGCAGCACGACAAGGTGGTGCGTTCGACGCACGGCGTCAACTGCACCGGCTCCTGCTCGTGGAAGGTCTACGTCAAGAACGGCCTGATCACCTGGGAAACCCAGCAGACCGACTACCCGCGCACGCGGCCCGACCTGCCCAACCATGAACCCCGCGGCTGTCCGCGAGGCGCCTCGTACAGCTGGTACGTGTATTCGGCGCAGCGCGTGAAGTACCCGATGATCCGCGGCCGCCTCATGGAAATGTGGCGCGAGGCCCGCAAGACCATGGACCCGATCGCGGCCTGGGAATGGATCAGCCAGGATCCCAAGCGCGCCAAGCGCTACAAGGCCGTGCGCGGCCTGGGCGGCTTCGTGCGCGCCGACTGGGACACGGCGATGGAGATCATCGCCGCCGCCAATGCGCTGACGATCAAGAAGTTCGGCCCCGACCGCGTGATCGGGTTTTCGCCGATTCCGGCCATGTCCATGGTCAGCTACGCCGCCGGCGCGCGCTATCTCAGCCTGCTGGGCGGCGCCTGCCTGAGTTTCTACGACTGGTACTGCGACTTGCCGCCGGCCAGCCCGCAGATCTGGGGTGAACAGACCGACGTACCCGAATCGGCCGACTGGTACAACTCGACCTACCTGATGGTGTGGGGCTCCAACGTGCCCCAGACCCGCACGCCCGACGCGCACTTCTACACCGAAGTCCGCTACAAGGGCACCAAGACGGTGGCCGTGTCCAGTGACTTCGGCGAAATGGTCAAGTTCGGCGACATCTGGCTGGCCCCCAAGCAGGGCACCGACGCCGCGCTGGCCATGGCCATGGGCCATGTGATCCTGAAGGAATTCCACCTGTCGGGCGCTTCGGACTACTTCCGCGACTACGTGCGGCGCTACACCGACATGCCCATGCTGGTGCTGCTGCAGGAGCGCGACGGCTTTTATGCGCCCGACCACTTCCTGCGCGCCTCGCATCTGGACGGCGCCCTGGGCGAGCAGAACAACCCCGATTGGAAGACGCTGGTGCTGGACGCCAAGAGCGGCGACCTGGTTGCGCCCAACGGCAGCATCGGCTTTCGCTGGGGCGAGGGCGCGATCAACGGCGGCGAAAAGGTCGGCCGTTGGAACCTGGAGTCCAAGGACGGCGGCAACGGCCGCGAGATCGAGCCCACGCTCAGCCTGCTGGACCAGTCCGACGCCGTGATCGGCGTGGGCTTCCCGTACTTCGGCAGCGAGCATGGCGAACTGCAGGTGCGCAACGTGCCGGCGCGTCGCATCCGCCTGGCCGACGGCAGCGTAGCCCTGGTGGCCACGGTGTACGACCTGCAGATGGCCAACTACGGCTTGGATCGCGGCCTGGGGGGTGGCAACGTCGCCAGCTCTTATGACGACGACGTGCCGTACACGCCCGCCTGGCAGGAAAAGCACACCGGCGTGCCGCGCGCGCAGGTGATCCAGGTGGCGCGCGAGTTCGCGCAGAACGCCCATGACACCGAAGGCAAGTCCATGGTGATCGTCGGCGCCGGCCTGAACCACTGGTACCACATGGACATGATCTACCGCGGCATCATCAACATGCTGATGATGTGCGGCTGCGTCGGCAAGAGCGGCGGCGGCTGGGCCCACTATGTGGGCCAGGAAAAGCTGCGCCCGCAGTTCGGCTGGGCGCCGCTGGCCTTCGCTTCGGACTGGGTCCGCCCGCCGCGCCAGATGAACGGCACCTCCTTCTTCTACGCCCACACCAGCCAGTGGCGCCACGAGAAGCTGAACGTCCAGGAAATCCTGGGACCGACGGCGGATCGCGGCCGCTACGGCGACCTCAGCATGATCGACCTGAACGCCCGCGCCGAGCGCATGGGCTGGCTGCCGTCGGCGCCGCAATTGCGCACCAACCCGCTGGACGTGGTGGCGCAAGCGGAAAGCCAGGGCAAGGATCCGGTGGCGTATGTCGCCGAACAGCTCAAGTCGGGCGACCTTCGCATGTCCTGCGAGGACCCGGACGATCCGGCCAACTTCCCGCGCAATATGTTCGTGTGGCGCTCCAACATCCTGGGCTCCAGCGGCAAGGGGCACGAGTACTTCCTGAAGTACCTCCTGGGCACGCAGAACGCGGTGTTCGGCGACGAAGCCGACGCGATCAAGCCTACCGAGGTGACCTATCAGGAAGACGCGGCCGAAGGCAAGCTGGACCTGCTGACCGTGCTGGACTTCCGCATGAGTACCACCTGCCTGTACGGCGACATCGTGCTGCCCACGGCCACCTGGTACGAAAAGGACGACCTCAACACCTCGGACATGCACCCGTTCATCCATCCGCTGAGCGAGGCCGTGCAGCCCTTGTGGGAAAGCAAGACTGACTGGGAGATCTACAAGCTGCTGGCCAAGAAGTTCAGCGAAATCGGCGGCCCCTACCTGGGCAAGCGCCGCGACGTGGTGCTGACGCCGCTGATGCACGACACCCCGGGAGAGCTGGGCCAGGCGTTCGAGCCCAAGGACTGGAAGCTGGGCGAATGCGACCTCGTCCCCGGCAAGACCGCGCCCAACATGACCGTGGTCGAGCGCGACTACAACGACATCTACCGCAAGTTCACCTCGGTGGGACCGCTGCTGGACAAGCTGGGCAACGGCGGCAAGGGCATCAACTGGAACACCGAGCACGAAGTGCAAGAGCTGGCTGGCATCAACGAGGCCGTGAGCGAGCCCGGCGTGAGCCAGGGCCGGCCCAAGCTGGACACCGCCATCGACGCGGCCGAGATGATCCTGACCTTCGCGCCCGAAACCAATGGCCATGTGTCGGTCAAGGCCTGGGAAGCCCTGGGCAAGATCACGGGGCGTGAGCACGCGCACCTGGCCATCGGCCGCGAGCACGACAAGATCCGCTTCCGCGACATCCAGGCGCAGCCGCGCAAGATCATCTCCGCGCCGACCTGGTCGGGCCTGGAAAGCGAAGAGGTCAGCTACAACGCCGGCTATACCAACGTGCATGAACTGATCCCATGGCGCACCCTGACGGGCCGCCAGCAGTTCTACCAGGACCATCGCTGGATGCTGGACTTCGGCGAAGGCTCCTGCGTGTACAAGCCGGCGATCGACACCAAGACGGTTGCGCCCATGCTGGGCCGCTACCCGAATGGCGAGAAGGAATTGGTCCTGAACTGGCTGACGCCGCACCAGAAGTGGGGCATCCACAGCACGTACTCGGACAACCTGCGCATGCTGACGCTGAGCCGCGGCGGTCCCCACGTGTGGATCTCGGAGGCCGAGGCCAAGCAGGCCGGGCTGGTCGACAACGACTGGGTCGAAGTCTTCAACGTCAACGGCACCCTGACGGCGCGGGTGGTAGTCAGCCAGCGCGTGCCGGTCGGCATGTGCCTGATGTACCACGCGCAGGAAAAGATCGTGAACGTGCCTGGCGCGGAAACCAGCGGCAAGCGCGGCGGCATCCATAACTCGGTCACGCGCACGGTGCTCAAGCCCACGCACATGATCGGCGGCTATGCCCAGCAGGCCTACGGCTTCAATTACTACGGCACGGTGGGCGCCAACCGCGATGAATTCGTGGTGCTGCGCAAGATGAAGAAGGTGGACTGGCTGGAAGGTCCGCTGGTCGAAACGCAACAAGAAGAGAAGCAATCATGAGGATACGCGCCCAAATCGGCATGGTGCTGAACCTGGACAAGTGCATAGGCTGCCACACTTGCTCGGTCACCTGCAAGAACGTCTGGACCAGCCGCGACGGTGTCGAATACGCCTGGTTCAACAACGTGGAAACCAAGCCCGGCATCGGCTATCCCAAGGAATGGGAGAACCAGGAGAAGTGGAAGGGCGGTTGGAAGCGTACCGCCGCCGGCAAGCTGGAACCGCGCCAGGGCGGCAAGCTGCGCATCCTGGCCAACCTGTTCGCCAACCCGAACCTGCCGCAGATCGACGACTACTACGAGCCCTTCACCTTCGACTACGAGCACCTGCAGAAGGCGCCGCTGTCGCAGACCCCGCCCACCGCGCGTCCGGTGTCGGTGCTGACCGGCAAGAAGATGGACAAGATCCATTGGGGCCCGAACTGGGAAGACGACCTGGGCGGTGAGTTCAGCGCGCGCAGCCGCGACGCGCTGTTCGAAGGCGTGCAGAAGGAGATGTACTCGACCTTCGAGAACACCTTCATGATGTACCTGCCGCGCCTGTGCGAACACTGCCTGAACCCGGCCTGTGTCGCCAGCTGCCCGTCCGGTTCCATCTACAAGCGTGAAGACGACGGCATCGTGCTGGTGGACCAGGACAAGTGCCGCGGCTGGCGCATGTGCATCTCCGGCTGCCCGTACAAGAAGATCTACTACAACTGGAGCAGCGGCAAGGCCGAGAAGTGCACCTTCTGCTATCCGCGCATCGAGGCCGGCCAGCCGACCGTGTGCTCGGAAACCTGCGTGGGCCGCATCCGCTACCTGGGCGTGATGCTGTACGACGCCGACCAGATCGAGCACGCCGCGTCCACCGCCAACGAGCAGGACCTGTACCAGTCGCAGCTCGACCTGTTCCTGGATCCGCATTCGCCCGAGGTGATCGCCGCCGCGCGCGAACAGGGCATTCCCGAATCCTGGCTGGAAGCCGCCCGTAAATCGCCGGTCTACAAGATGGCGATGGAGTGGCGCGTCGCCTTCCCGCTGCATCCGGAATACCGCACCTTGCCCATGGTCTGGTACATCCCGCCGCTGTCGCCTATCCAGACGGCCGCCGAGTCCGGCCAGATGCCGCAGCGCACGGTGGGCAAGAGCGCCATGATCCCGGACGTCTCCAGCCTGCGCATCCCGGTGCGCTACCTGGCCAACCTGTTGACGGCGGGCAAGGAAGCGCCGGTGGTGCAGGCGCTGGAACGCATGCTGGCCATGCGCGCCTACAAGCGCTCCGAAACCGTGCACGGTGAACGCGATACGGCCCTGCTGGAGCAGGTCGGCCTGACCGAGGCGACCGTGCAGGACATGTACAAGATCATGGCCATCGCCGACTACGAGGATCGCTTCGTGGTGCCCAGCAGCCACAAGGAAGTGGTCGAGGACAGCTTCAACGAGAAGGGCAGCTGCGGCTTCACCTTCGGTAACGGCTGCTCGGGCGGGGTGTCGGAAGGCACCTTGTTCGGACGCAAGCCCCAGGGCAGCGAGATCTTCATCGAGATGCCGAAATCGCGCAAGAAGGCCGCCACGGCCTAGGAAAGGAGAAAAACCATGAGTCTGTACCGCCTGCTTTCCGCCTTGTTGTGCTACCCCGAGCCTGAGCTGCTGGACGCGCTGGGCGAGGTCGAAGCCGCCTTGTCCGACTATCCCGATGCGGAGGAAACCCTGCAGCCGCTGGTCGCCTACCTGGCCACCAACGATCTCATCGCGCTGCAGGAAAACTACGTCGCTACCTTTGACCGCAACCGCTCGCACTCGCTGCACCTGTTCGAGCATGTGCATGGCGAAAGCCGCGACCGCGGCCAGGCCATGGTGGACCTGCTGGACACCTACCGCGAGCACGGCTTCGAACCGGTGGTGTCCGAGCTGCCGGACCACGTGCCGCTGTTCCTGGAATTCCTGGGCGTGATCGACCCGGCCCAGGCGCAGGACCTGCTGGACGAGGCCATCCACGTACTGGCCGCCATCGGCGCGCGCCTGGCCAAGGGCGAAAGCCCCTACGCCTGCATCTTCGCGGTGCTGCGCGCGCAGTCCCGCGTGATTCCGCGCGAACAGACCGAGGCGCCCGTGCGCGACA
This sequence comes from Achromobacter sp. SD115, assembly GCF_017355315.1. Taxonomy (NCBI): domain Bacteria; kingdom Pseudomonadati; phylum Pseudomonadota; class Betaproteobacteria; order Burkholderiales; family Alcaligenaceae; genus Achromobacter; species Achromobacter sp. SD115. Next base: position 188,600 of record NZ_JADIJM010000007.1, read on the forward strand.
TGGACGAGGCGATGGAGACCTTCGGCACCGGACCGGACGGCGTGGAACCGCTGCTGCGGCCATTCTCGGGCGATGGCGCGCAGACCGTGCGTTTCTATCCCCGTGCGCCCGCGGCTCATTAATCTTCAGGACGACGCATCATGAACTCCCTGAATCAGTTTCTTTTCGGCATCTATCCCTACATCGCGCTGACGATCTTCCTGTTGGGCAGCCTGGTGCGCTTCGAGCGCGAGCAATACACCTGGAAGACGGACAGCTCGCAGCTGCTGCACCGGGGGCAACTGCGCCTGGGCAACATCCTGTTCCACATCGGCATCCTGGGCCTGTTCTTCGGGCATCTGGCCGGCCTGCTGACGCCGGTGGTGGTGTGGGATACGCTGGGCGTATCGCACACGCTGAAGCAGACCGTGGCCATGGTGGCCGGCGGCGTCATGGGCGGCCTGTGCCTGATCGGCCTCTTGATCCTGATCCATCGCCGCCTGAGCGATCCTCGCATCCGCGCCACCACGCGGCCCGGCGACAAGCTGCTGCTGTTGTGGATCCTGGTCACCTTGCTGCTGGGGCTGTCCACCATCGTGCTGTCGGCCGGCCACATGGACGGCGAGATGATGGTGCGCCTGATGACCTGGGCGCAGCACATCGTCACCTTCCAGGGCGACGCGGCCAGCCATATTGCCGACGTGCCGCTGCTGTTCAAGGCGCACCTGTTCATGGGCCTGACGCTGTTCGTGATCTTCCCGTTCACCCGCCTGGTGCACGTCTGGAGCGGCTTCGCCTCGGTGGGTTACCTGGGCCGCGCCTGGCAGCTGGTCCGCCCGCGCTGATTCCAGGTCCTAGGAGCCGAACATGCCTGTCATCGTCAATGGCGTCGAACTGAACGACGCGGATCTGGAACGCGAACTGCCGCTGCATGCCGAGGCTGGCAATCCCATGCGCGAAGCGATCACCGCCCTGGTGCTGCGCCGCGTGCTGCTGGACGAGGCCGGCCGGCTGGGCCTGGACGCCGCGGACGAGGAGGGCGCCATCGGCGCCTTGCTGGCCCGCGAGGCGCCCGCGCCCGAGGCCGACGACGCCGCCTGCCGCCGCTACTACCAGATGCACCCGCAACGCTTCATGGTGGGCGAGCTGATCGAAGCGGACCACATCCTGTTCCAGGTCACGCCCGGCGTGAACCTGGACATGCTGCGGGCGCATGCCAATGTGGTGCTGGCCGAATTGCTCGAGGATCCCTCGCGCTTCGCCGAGGTGGCGCGCGAGCAATCGAACTGTCCGTCGGCCGCCTTGGGCGGCAGCCTGGGCCAGCTGGGCCGCGGCGACACGGTGCCGGAATTCGAGCGCGCGGTGTTCGCACTGCCGGCCGGCGGCCTGCTGCCGCAATTGCTGGAAACCCGCCATGGCCTGCACATCGTGCGGGTGACGCGGCGCATCGAGGGCCGCATGCAGCCCTACGAGCACGTGGCCGCACAGATCGCCACGGCGCTGTCGTCCATGAGCCGCGATACCGCCTGGCGCCAGTACGCCAAGCTGCTGGTCGAACGCGCCGACATCCAGGGCATAGACTTGCAGGGCGGGGAGCCGGAGCGCGTCTACAGCGGGAGCGCCGCATGATGGACGAGCCGGCTGCGGGACCTCTGGTGGACGGCCACGGCCGCCGCATCGATTATCTGCGCGTGTCCGTCACGGACCGCTGCGACCTGCGTTGCAGCTACTGCCTGCCCAAGGACTTCAAGGGCTTCGAAACCCCCGCCAACTGGCTGCGCCACGAGGAAATGGCGCGGCTGGTGGGACTATTCGTCGGTCTGGGTGTCAGCAAGGTCCGGCTGACCGGCGGCGAACCCCTGCTGCGCCGCGGCGTGGCCGGTCTGGTGGGCGTCATCGCCGCCATGCCCGGCTTGAAAGACCTGTCCGTATCCACCAACGGCACCCAGCTGGCGCGCCATGCGCAGGACCTCCGCGCCGCCGGGGTCGATCGGCTGAATATCAGCCTGGACACGCTGGATGCCGCCGCCTTCAGCCAGATCACCGGCCGGGACTGCCTGGAATCGGTGCTGGCGGGGCTGGCCGCGGCCAAGGACGCGGGCTTTGCGCCCATCAAGCTCAACAGCGTGGTGCACGCGGCCACGCCCGAGGCCGAGGTGCGCAGGCTGCTGGACTATGCGGTGGAACAAGGCTTCGTGCTGCGCCTGATCGAGCCCATGCCCATGGGCAGCTGCGGCCAGGGTTACGCGCATACCGATATGAACGCCATGGGCGCGCGGCTGGCGGCCGACGCCGGCCTGCTGCCGGCCTTGGACGGGACGGGCGCGGGGCCGGCGCGCTACTGGACCACGGGCCACGGAACGCCCGTGCTGGGCGTGATCACGCCCATGTCGCGCCACTTCTGCGCCGCCTGCAACCGCGTCAGGCTGGGCGTGGACGGAACCCTGTACCTGTGCCTGGGCCAGGAAGACCAGGTGCCGCTGGGCCGCCTGCTGCGCGCGGGCGCCAGCGATGCCGATCTGATCCGGGCGATCCAGGCCGGTATCGCCGCCAAGCCGGAGCGCCACGATTTCGTGGCCCGTCCGGAACGCATCGTGCGCTTCATGGCGCAGACGGGAGGCTGAGATGCGCGATATCGAACGGCTGGTCGACGGCTTCCAGCGCTTCCAGCAGCAGTACTACGAGGACGCGCCGTCGCTCTACCGCAATCTTTGCGAAGGCCAGCATCCCAGCACCTTGCTGGTCGGCTGCTGCGATTCGCGGGTGGATCCCGCTATGCTGCTGGGCTGCGACCCGGGCGACATCTTCACCGTGCGCAATGTGGCCAACCTGGTGCCGCCGGCCAGCACGGACCGGGGCCTGCAGGGCGTGCTGGCCGCGATACAGTTCGCGGTCGAACAGTTGCAGGTCAGCCGCATCATCGTGCTGGGCCACGCCCACTGCGGCGGCATCCGCGCGCTGATGGACCGGCGCACCCGGGGCGACGGCGAGACCGACTACCTGGAGCGCTGGATGGACATCGCCGAACCGGCGCGCAAGCAGGTGCTGCAGCAGATGCCGGAGGCGACGGCCGCCGAGCGCAGGCGGGCCTGCGAGCAGGCGTCCATCCTGATTTCGCTGCGCAACCTGGAGGAACTGCCCTTCGTGCGGCGCGCGGTGGAGGCGGGCAGCCTGACCTTGCATGGCTGGTATTTCGACCTGGTGGCGGGCGCTTTGCTGGCATACTCGGCGCGGGCGGATGCCTTCCTGCCCATCGTATGCCCTTTGTTCACGGAGCTTGCATGACCCCAGTTTTCGGCATCGCCGGCCGTTCCGGCAGCGGCAAGACCACCCTGATCGAGGCCATGCTGCCCTTGCTGGCCGCGCGCGGCCTGCGGGTCAGCGTCATCAAGCACAGCCACCACGATTTCCAAATGGAGCCTCCCGGCAAGGACAGCGCCCGCTTCCGGCAGGCGGGCGCGCTGGAGGTGATGGTGGCCTCGCCGTTCCGCTACGCCATCGTCCACGAGCTGCGCGACGCGCCCGAACCCACGCTGGAGGACCAATTGGCGCGCCTGTCGCCGGCCGACCTGGTGCTGGTCGAAGGCTTCAAACAGGCCGCGATTCCGCGCATCGAGGTGTACCGGCCCGCCCTGGGCAAGCCTCCCCTGCATGCGGAGGACAGCAGTTTCCTGGCGGTAGCCACCGACGCGCCGCTGGCCACCGGCTTGCCTTGCCTGCCGGTCAACGAGCCGGCGCAAGTCGCGGATTTCATTTGCCGCACCCTTGGGCTGGCTTGACGGCCCGCGGCCGGCGCTGGAGGCGCAGCGGCTACACTGGAACCCGCCGCATTCCTCAAGCAAGCCCGCGTTGAAAGCCATGAAGCCTACCGATACCGCCGCCGCCGGACCCGACGGCCTGCCTTCGCCCCGGCATCGCCTGTCCACGCGCATCGTCATCAGTTCCCTGGTGGCGCTGGTGGTGGTGCTGTCCATGGTCAGCTGGACGCTGTGGCTGTCCTGGCAGCTGGAAGGCGCGGGCGCGGCCATCAACGACACGGGCAGCCTGCGCATGCGGGCTAATCGTGTGGCGGTGGAACTGATGCGTCCGCAGGCGGGGCGCGAATTCCGCACCAATGAACAGGTCCAGCTGATGGACGACACCATCGCCCGACTGGCGCGCGGCAATCCTGCCCGCCCGTTGTTCATTCCGAACGACGAGGCGATCCGCAAGCAATGGCATGACGTGGCCGCCTACTGGTACGACATCATGAAGCCCGCGGCCAGGCGCGCCCTGGAGCAGCCGGAGTCCACGACCTATCTGGAAACCTTGCCGGAATTCGTGTCCCGGGCGGATACGCTGGTGCGCATGATCGAACAGGACAATGCCGGCAAGACGACCTCGCTGCGCCTGTCGCAAGGCGTGCTGGCGGCGATCGCCAGCGCCGGCACGCTGGCAATGATCTACCTGTTGTATCTCTGGATCATCTCGCCGGTGCTGCGCCTGCGCGACGGCCTGCAGCGCATGGCCGCCAGGGAGTTCAGCACGCGGCTGCCGGTGGAAAGCAAGGACGAATTCGGCGTGCTGGCGCGCGGCTACAACCGCATGGCCGATGAATTGCAGGATCTGTACACCGGCCTGGAGCGGCGCGTCGAAGAGAAGACCGCCCAGCTGGCCGCGCAGAACCGCGACATCGGCGCGCTCTACGACATGGCCGCCTTCCTGAACCAGCCCAACGAGATCGAAGCGCTGTGCGACGGCTTCCTGCGGCGCGTGATGCTGCAGTTCGATGCCGAGGGCGGCAGCATCCGGGCGCTGGATCCCAACAACGAGAAGCTCAACCTGATGGTGTCGGTGGGGCTGTCCGATGAACTGGTCGAATCCGAGCACTGCATGCGGGTGAACGACTGCTATTGCGGCGTCGCCACGCGGCAGGCCGGGGTCATCGTCATCCAGGACTTCCGCGAGTCGCCGCCGGCGATGGAGTTGAACTGCCAGCGCGACGGCTTTGCCAGCGTGGCCGTGTTCCGCATTGTCACGCGCGACGAGGTGCTGGGGTCGTACTCTCTGCATTTCCGCCAGCAACGCCGCCTGTCCCCAGCCGAATCGCAGCTGCTGGAAACGTTGGGCCAGCATCTGGGCGTGGCCCTGGACAACCGCCGCCTGAGCGCCCAGGCGCGGCAGCTGGCGGTGGTGCGCGAGCGCGGGTTGGTGGCGCAGGGGCTGCACGACAGTCTGGCCCAGGGCCTGAACTTCCTGAACCTGCAATTGCAGATGCTGGACGCCGCCGTCAAGCGCGGCGACCAGGCCGAGATCGACGAGATCCTGCCGTTGCTGCGCACCGGTGTGGATGAAAGCTACCAGGATGTGCGCGAGCTGCTGACCAACTTCCGCACCAAGCTGTCGCAGGGCGACCTGCAGGCCGGCATCGAAGACACCGTGGCGCGTTTCCGGCGTCAGACCGGGATCGAGACCGAATTGAGGTTCGGCCGGGGCGAAGGCGCGCCGCTGCCGCCCGACGAGCAGCTGCAGGTGCTGTTCATCCTGCAAGAGGCGCTGTCCAATGTGCGCAAGCATTCCGAAGCCAGCCATGTGCGCATCGATGTCGCCAATGACCGCGACTTCAGCCTGGTCATCGCCGACGACGGCCAGGGCTACGATCCCGCCGAGGTCGCGGAGCGCGGCGAATCGCACGTGGGCCTGCACATCATGCGCGAGCGCGCTGCACGCATGCGCGCCGTGATAAAACTTGAATCGCAACCCGGCGCCGGCACGCGCGTCGCGCTGACCCTGCCCGGCAGCGAACGCCAGGCCGCCTGAACATTCCGACCATGCCCATCCGTATCCTCCTCGTCGACGACCACACCCTGTTCCGCTCGGGCGTGCGCCTGCTGCTGCAACGCCAGCCCGATTTCGAGGTCGTGGCCGAGGCCGGCGATGGCGTCGAAGGCCTGAAGCGCGCCAAGGAACTCAAGCCCGACGTGGTCCTGCTGGACCTCAACCTGCCGGGCCTGTCCGGACTGGAAACCCTGCAGCTGCTGACCCAGGAGCTGCCTGCCTGTGCGGTCATCATCCTGACGGTGTCGGAAGAGGCGGACGAACTGGGCCAGGCGCTGCGCGACGGCGCGCGCGGCTACCTGGTCAAGAACATCGACGCCGACGCGTTGACGGCCGCGATCCGCCGCGCAGCGGGCGGCGAGCCGGTCATTGCCGAGAGCATGACCGCCAAGCTGGTGGAGCAGTTCCGGGGCCAAGCCAGCCTGGCGGCGCAGGCGCCGCAGGCGGCAGGCAGCGCCGAGCGCCATCGCCTGACCGCGCGCGAGACCCAGATCGTGCAATGGCTGGCGCGTGGCGCCAGCAACAAGGTCATTGCGCGCGAACTCGACGTGAGCGAAAGCACGGTCAAGATCCACGTGCAGAACGTGCTGAAGAAACTGAACCTGACCAGCCGCGTGCAAGTCGCGGTGTACGCCGTGGAGCACGGGCTGTACACCGAAGAGTAGGGCGGCTGTCACCGGGTAAAGTCAGGAGGCCGGGCCGGGGTCTGGCGGCCTAGTTCTTTTCTATGCCGGCGATATCAACCGCCTTGCCCCAAAGCACGTAGTCGTCCTGAATGATCCTGGAGAATCCGGCGGCGTCAGTCGGCGCCAGTTGCAGGCCGATTTGGCTCAGGCGTTCTTTCAGGCCAGGAGTGCTCGCAGCCTCCTGCAATGCCGCCTCAAGCTTTTTGACGACCTCGGCGGGCAGACCAGCCGGTCCTGCCAGACCTACCCAGCCCTGAGTTGCCAGAGGGATGCCTGCCTCCCGGAACGTGGGCGCATCCGGGAACAACGGGGATCTCGCCGCCTGGGGAACGGCTAGCACCCTGGCTTTGCCGTCGTGGACCAGCAGCGCCGCCAGTCCGTCGCCCAGAATCGCCATGTCGACTTCCTTGCGCAGCAAGCCGACGCGGGCTTCGGAGGTGCCCTTGTAGGGCACGTGGACGATGCTGAGGCCGGCTGCGGCGTTCAGCATTTCCCCTGCCAGATGGCCGCCGCTACCGACGCCGAACGAGGCGAACGTCAGTTTTCCCGGCTCGGCGCGGGCTTTGGCGATAAGCTGGTCAAAGGACTTGAAGGGCGAGTCTTCCGGGACCACGACGGCGATGCCCAGGCTGCCGAAACGGCCGATCGGCGTGAAATCCGTCCGAGGATCGTAGGGCGGCGTCTTGCGGATATGCGGAACCAAGGTCAGCGCCGCTTGAAACGGGGCGGCCAGGGTATAGCCGTCCGGTTTGGCGGTAGCCACGTACTTCATCGCGATCTGGCCGCCAGCGCCGACGCGATTCTCGACTACGACCGGCTGTTTCAGGCTGCGTCCCAGCCCGTCCGCCATCAGGCGGGCGATGGTGTCGGTATCGCTGCCTGCGGGCAAGGGCACGACCAGCGTGATCGGGCGCGCCGGGTATTCGGATTCGGCTTGGGCAGGCCCGGGTCCAAGCAGAGTTGCGCTCAAGATGGCCGGGGCCAGAATGCGGGTGAACGTTGCCGTCGACATTTTCTCTCCTCCTGTTGCTCAGGTCTGGCCTGAATCAGCTGCCTGACTGGATCAGGCGTGCGGCTTTTTCCCCGATCATCATCGAGGGCGCATTGGTGTTGGCCGAACACATCGTCGGCATGATTGACGCGTCCGCCACCCGCAGCGAGGAAACACCCTTGACCCGAAGGCTGGCGTCCACCACGGCTTGCGCATCCGACCCCATCCTGCAGGTGCCCACGGGATGGTATGAGGTCTGACCTATGGTTCTTGCATAGTCCAGCAGATCGGATCCTTTCAACCGCAGGGGGCCGGGGCGGGTTTCCCTGACGACGAAAGGGGCGAGCGCGGGCTGCGCCGCCACTTTGCGCGCGAATTCGATTGCCGCCACGGTGACGCGCTGGTCCTCCGCGCTGGAGAGATAGTTGGCATGGATAGTCGGCGCTTCGCCCGGTTCGCGCGATCGGATGTGCACCGAGCCGCGTGACGTCGGCCGCAAGGGGAAGGTTCCGATGGAGAAGCCGGGAAAGTCGTCCAGCACGAGCTTCTTGGGGTCGCGCGCATCCGGGCTGGATAGCCAATGCAGCTGCAGTTTGACGTCCGGTTGCGCCAGCGCCGGGTCGGACTTGGCCAGCGCATGCGCGACTGCGCTGGCGCAGCTCATCAGGCCGCGTCCGCGCAGCGCGAAATCGGCCGCCATCCAGGCTTTGCGCAGCGGATTGCGCATGATCTGGTTCAGGGTAACGGCGTTGCGGCATTCGTAGGTCACCCGCGTGTGGAGATGGTCCTGCAGATTTTCGCCAACCGCTGGTGCATCGTGCAGGACCGGGATGCCAAACTTTTCCAGCAAGCCGCGCTGGCCGATGCCGGACAGTTCCAGGATCTGGGGCGACTGGATCGCGCCGGCGCAGAGGATGACCTCGCGGCTGGCGTTGGCCCTGACGAGCTGGCCCCCATGACGGTATTCGACGCCCGTGGCCGTGGTTCCGTCAAACAGGATCCTGGACACCAGCGCGCCCGTTTGCAGGCGCAGGTTCGCGTTTTGCGCCAAGGGACGGATGAACGCTTCGCGGCTGCTCCAGCGCCACCCTTTGCGGATGTTGTGCTGGATATAGCCCACGCCCTCGTAGTCGGCGCCGTTGTAATCGGGATTGCGCGGGATGCCAGCGGAAACGCAGGAATCGACGAAGGCGTCCATCAGCGGATGGCGCGACCGGAACTCAGTCACTGAAACCGGCCCGCTGCGCCCGCGCACGGCGGGATCGCCGCCCGCATAGCCTTCGATCTCACGAAAAATCGGTTTCAGGTCATCGTAGCCCCAGCCGGTCGCGCCGAATTCGTCGCGCCAGCGGTCGAATTCGGCCGGGTCGCCATGCACCCAGATCATGCCATTGACCGAAGACGATCCTCCCACGACTTTGCCACGCGGCCAGAAGATGCTGCGGTTGTTCATATGCCTTTCGGCTTCGGTGTGGAACCGGCGCAGCCCGCGTTCGCCGCGAAGTATGTATGCAACGCCCGCGGGTATGCGTATCCAGATCCACCGGTCATCCTCGCCCGCTTCCAGCAGCAGTACCGAGCGGCCGCTCGCGGCCAGCCTGGCAGCCAGCGCGCAACCGGCCGAGCCTGCGCCCACGACGATGTACTCATAGTTCTCGGGCCGATTCACGAGTCTGCTCCCAATTGCTCGCGCAGTCGCGCGGCTTCGTCGCCCATGCGCTGGAAGCGCTTGTCCGGTTGTTCCGGAAAGGGATTGTCTTTCCCCAGGACGGGGGGGCAGGGCGTGATAGCCAGTTCCACCAAGACAGGCGAAGCGGCGGCCATGATGTCAGGCAACGAGGTCGCCAACTCCCGCGCGTCGCCGATGTGGAATGCGGCGGCATAGCCCGCGGCCATCGCCGCGGCGGCGAAGTCGACCCTGCCGCCACCGGGCATGCCGAGATTGGCGTTGCCGTTGAATTGCACGCCATTGGCAAATACGAAGTGGATATAGCGACGCGGCGCGGCGCCCGCCACGGTGGCCAGGACTCCCAGTTCCATGAGCAGGCTGGCGTCGCCGTCCAGGACAAGGACGGCGCGCGCCGGCTGCGCCAGCGCGATGCCTAGCGCCAGCCCCGCCGCTCCGCCCATCAGCGGGACGGACGACAAGGCGAGAGGCGCGCCCGGAGCGACCTCGTCCATGGCCTTCATGGCGCTCATGGTGCTTACCACGACGGCGTCGCCGCGGGCCGCGTGGATGGCGCGGCAGGCTTCCAATGTAGTCATAGGCATATGCGTTTCAATCCCATTCGGTGTGGCGGCCGACAATGACGGCAGCGGGTGTATGCGAGCGTTTTGCGTGGTTCCACGCTGTTTCGACCACGCCCAGGTCCGCCTCGGTCTCGATGTTCCAATGGGCGATGGTCAGCGCGTCCAGTACCGGCTCCAGCAAACTCACCATGTGGCGGCGGGACGCCCGCATCTCCTGGCCGAAGTTGCTGAACTCCCGTCCGAACTGGCCAATCATCAGGAGCAGAGGGATCCGCGCGTCCAGTCCGCAGGCCCTCAATGAATTGACGCAGTTATAGAGCCCCTGGTTTTGCATCATGATCACCGGCTGGCGGCCGCCGATGTACAAGCCGGAGGCGACGTGCAATGCCTGATTCTCATTGGCGCAGTAGGTGACGTCGATGCGGCCGCGGTCGGCATCCAGGTATTGATGGGTGGCGATCTGCACGAAGTCGGGCACGACGGTCGCGGAATCGATGCCACAGTCCGACAGGGCACGCGCGATGGCGCTGCCCTTGACTGCAGGCGGAATTGAGGAAGGCATGGCTGGTCTCCTGATTGTTCGTTTGATGTCGGTCCGCCGCCATTGCTTCGGCAGGGTGCGAGTTCGGCATCCAGCTGTAGCGCTGAACTCGCTATTCCCGAGCTATGCGAAGAAGTGTAGGCTTGCGATTGATCCGGTATTAGTCATTTGTTTTTATCAATCGATACGTTTTAGGTATTGCCATGAACATGCCCACTTCACTTGTCCGCCGTCTGCGCGCACGCCATCTGGAGTTGTTGCAGATCCTCGGAGAAGTCTCTACGGTTCACGCGGCCGCCAAGCAGATGAACCTGTCGCAGCCGGCGACCACGCGCATGCTCCGCGAAGTGGAAGAGATGTTCGGCGGCCAGCTGTTTGAAAGGAGCGCGCGAGGCATTGCGGCGAACCGGTCGGGAGCCGCGCTGATCGCGCGCGCGGCGATACTGATGCGCGAACTGGCGACGATCGAGAAGGAAGTTGAGCTTGAGCGCCAAGGGCAGCAGGGGCTGCTGCGTGTCGGCGCTCTAAGCGGCAACCTCAATGCGACGCTCGCCGTGGCCCAGCTGCTCAAGCAGGCCCCGGCGGTGCAAGTGTCGATCCGGGAAGGGCAGATCAATCTTCTGATTGCGGCCTTGCTCGGAGGAGAGCTGGATTGCGTGGTAGGTCCCATCACCGACGAAGAGCTGCGGAATCCGCGCATCGATGAGCTGCGTCTGGAGCGGCTGGTTGAGGATTCGATGGCGGTGGTCGCGTCGCCGAAAAGCCCCTGGTGCAAGCGTCGGCGCATCAAATGGGGCGATCTCAGTGGCGAACGCTGGATACTCCCTCCGCCGGAGTCGGTGTTGCGGCGGGCTTTCATGCGGGTCTATCTGGAGCTTGGCATGAGTCCGCCCGAGCACCGCGTGGAAGCCCTGTCGCCCTTGACTACCCGCTCGCTGATCACTCAGAACACCGTCGAATTGGGATTGTTGCGCATGGCGCACGCCAAGGAAGAAGCGAGGCTGGGAGGCCTGAAAGTCCTGTCCATGGTTTCCGAGCCGAAATTGCCTCCACTGGTCTTGCTGGCGCGGCGGGCGCCGAGCTTGAGGCCCATGCTGCTCGATCGCTTCATCAAGTTGCTGAAGGACTCGTCCGCCGCGATCAATGGCGGCTAGGGTGATGTCGCCGTTTGATCTGCGACAAGGCCAGGGGCGTGGCGGCCCCATAGACTGGCCGGCATGGAAACTCGAACCTCTCCCATGGAGCTCGTGGCCCCCGCCGGCAGCCTGGCCGCGCTGAAGGCCGCCATCGACGCCGGCGCCGACACCGTCTACCTCGGGCTCAAGAACGCCACCAACGCCCGCAACTTCGCCGGGCTCAACTTCACCGAAAGCGACATCCGCGCAGGCGTGGAGCTGGCCCACAGCCGCGGGCGGCAAGTGCTGTTCGCCATCAACACCTTTGTGCAGGCGGGCAGGGCGCCGGAGTGGCGCGCCGCCGTGGACGCGGCCCACGGGCTGGGCGCCGATGCCGTCATCATGGCCGACGCCGGGTTGCTGGCCTACGCCAGCGACCGCTATCCCGACCTGCGCCTGCACTTGTCGGTGCAGGGGTCCGCCACCCACGCCGACGCCATCGAGCTGATGAAGGAACAGTTCGGCATCCGCCGCGTGGTGCTGCCGCGCGTGTTGACCCTGGCCGAGATCGCGCGCATCTGCGCCAACGTCAGCGTCGAGGTCGAGGTGTTCGGTTTCGGCAGCCTGTGCGTCATGGCCGAGGGCCGCTGCCTGCTGTCGTCGTACGCCACCGGCGATTCGCCCAACAACAAGGGCGTCTGTTCGCCCGCGCATGCGGTGCGCTGGTCGGAAGAGAACGGCCGCATGGACGCGCGCCTGAACGGCATCCTGATCGATCGCTACGAGCCGGGCGAACCGGCGGCCTATCCCACCCTGTGCAAGGGCCGTTTCGACGTGGACGGCCAGGCCGACCACGCGCTGGAGGAGCCCACCAGCTTGAACGCCATCGGCCTCTTGCCTCGCCTGGCGGAGATGGGCGTTTCGGCCGTCAAGATCGAAGGGCGGCAACGCAGCCCGGCCTATGTCACCCAGGTGGTGTCGACGCTGCGCGCGGCCTTGGATGGCGCGCACGCGGACGCCTCCCGCTTTTCACCCCGTCCCGAATGGAACGCCATGCTGGCGCGCCATTCAGAGGGTTCCCAAGTCACGCAAGGCGCATTCGAACGTCCATGGAAATGAAACCTAGCGCATACCAGATATCGGTTGCACCGCTGCAGTACTACTGGCCGCGCCAGCACACGCTGGATTTCTACGCGGCCTTGGCCGACAGTCCCGCCGACATCATCTACGTGGGCGAAACCGTCTGCAGCCGCAGGCACGAACTGCGCGCCGAGGACTGGCTGGAGCTGGCGCGCGACCTGCGCGACGCGGGCAAGACGGTGGTGCTGTCGGGCCGCACCCTGATCGAGACCGGCGCGGAAGCCAGCGCGCTGAAGAAGCTTTGCGGGCAGGACGACTTCATGGTCGAGGCTGGCGAACTGGGCGCGGTGCGGCACCTGAACGGCCGCTTCTTCGTGGCCGGTCCCCATATCAATGCCTATCACGGCGGCACCCTGGAATGGCTGGCCGGGCGCGGAGCGGCACGCTTCGTCGCGCCGCTGGAAATGGATAGCAAGACGCTGGCCCGCCTCATGGCCGAAAAGCCGGCCGGCCTGGAGGCGGAAGTCATGGTGTGGGGCCGCATGGCGCTGGCATTCTCTGCGCGCTGTTTCACGGCGCGGCATTTCCGGCTGAAGAAGGACGATTGTGGCTTTCGCTGCATCGAACATCCGGACGGGCTGGACATGCGCACGCGGGAATCGCGCGACTTCCTGGCGATCAACGGCATCCAGGTGCAGTCGGGCGCCTGTCTTGATCTGCTATCGCAGGCGCCAGAGCTTGCTGCCATGGGGGTGCAGGTGCTGCGGGTGAGCCCGCAATCGGCCGGCACGCTGGAAGCGATCGCCGCCCTCGATGCGACGCGGCGCGGCCTGGTGCCGACAGAGGCGCAACCGCCTGCGGGCATGGCCCGCTGCAACGGCTATTTCCACGGCAAGCCCGGCATCGATCTCTTGGAGGCTGCCGCATGAGCGCCGCGATCCAGGTGCCCGGCGTGTTCGCCAGGCTGGGCCGGCGCCTGCCCGCGCCGTTCGTATCGCTGCACTTCACCGCGGGGCTGGAACTGGCGCGGCGGCTGAAGTGGCTGACGCCGCCCGCCGAACTGGAAGGTCGCAGCTTCGCCATCACGGTCGAGGACCTGGGCCTGCGCAGCAGCTTCGGGGTGCGCCAGGGCGCCTTTCGCCCGGTATGGAACGGCGCGGCCGCTGAACTGGAACTGGGCGCCAGGCTGGCCGATCTGCTGGCCTTGATGCGTTCCGAGACGGACGCCGATACCTTGTTCTTCCAGCGCAGGTTGCGGATCTCGGGCGATACCGAGTTGGGGCTGATCGTCAAGAACTGGCTGGACGCCGCGCCGCGGCCGGCGTGGCTGCAAGGCGCGGCGCGCTAGCGGCGCGCAATGTCCGCCAGCGCCTGCGGGCATTGCGGGAATCCACCACGGATCGTGCTATACCGGGCGTCTTTGCCGCGGGGAGCGTCGCCGCTTTCCCGGGTGTGATCGGACGGAGGTAGCAATGCGGGTCATGGTTGTGGGCGCCAGCAAGGGACTGGGCAGGGCATTCGTGGAGGGGCTGGGCCAGGATGCCTCGCTGATCGTGGGCGTGGCGCGCCGCGCGCCGCTGGACATCGTCGTCCCACCGGGCTGCGAACTGCGCTGGATCGAAGCGGACCTGTCGCAGCCCGAGGCCGCCGTCGAACAGATCGCCGCGCAGGCGCCGGATGAGCTCGATGCCATCCTCTACAACCTGGGCGTGTGGGAAGAGCATGCGTTCAGCCAGGACTACGACTTTCTGGCTGATACGCCGGCAGAGATCGCGCGCATGGTCGACATCAACGTCACCGCGACCATCCTGTTGCTGCAACGCCTGATACCGCGTGTCCTGGGCGCGCGCAGGCCACAGCTCGTCCTGACCGGCTCGACCTCCGCGCTGACCGGCAGCGGCCGTCCCGAGGTCACGTTCGGCGCGTCCAAGCACGCGCTGCGCGGTATCGCCGATGCCTTGCGCGAAAGCTTCAGGTCGCGCCGGCTGGCGGTGACCTGCCTGCAATTGGGCTACCTGAACACGGAAGACGGCCTGGACGTGCCGCGCGACGCGGCCAGCGTGCGGGGAGAGGGCGGCTTGATACCGGTGCACGATGTGGTGGCGATGACGCGCGCGCTGCTGAATCTGTCCGATGCGTCGTTCGTGCGGGAGATCGTGATGCCGGCGCTGATGGACGAGCGGTTCTGAGCGCCGCTACGCGCGGTGATATGGTTATGAGCCCCGAGCGGTATCCATATCCCGCCCGCATAACTACAATCGGCCTGGACTGCATACACCGCTATCAGCATCAATAAAGGAGACACGCGTGACCCAATCGAATAAGCCGTGGCGGCTAGAGACCATTGCCGTGCATGGCGGCTATCGCCCCGATCCGACCACGCGCGCCGTGGCCGTGCCCATCTACCAGACCGTGGCCTATGCGTTCGACGACACGCAGCATGGCGCCGATCTGTTCGACCTCAAGGTGCCGGGCAATATCTACACCCGCATCATGAACCCGACCACCGACGTGCTGGAGCAGCGCGTGGCGGCGCTGGAAGGCGGCATCGCCGCGCTGGCGCTGGCCTCGGGCCAGGCTGCGGTGACCTACGCCATCCTGACCATCGCCGAAGCGGGCGACAACATCGTCTCGTCCAGCACGCTGTACGGCGGCACCTACAACCTGTTCGCGCACACGCTGCCGCAGTACGGCATCACCACGCGTTTCGCCAATCCGTCCGATCTGGCCGCCTTCGAGGCCCAGATCGACGACCGCACCAAGGCCATCTTCGCGGAATCCGTCGGCAACCCGCTGGGCAACATCACCGATATCGCCGCACTGGCCGAACTGGCGCACCGCCACGGCCTGCCGCTGATCGTCGACAACACCGTGCCGTCGCCTTACCTGCTGCGTCCCATCGAGCACGGCGCCGACATCGTGGTGCAGTCGCTGACCAAGTACCTGGGCGGCCACGGCACCAGCCTGGGCGGCGCCATTATCGACTCCGGCAAGTTCCCCTGGGGCGAGCACAAGGAGCGCTTCAAGCGCCTGAACACGCCGGACGTCAGCTATCACGGCGTGGTCTACACCGAAGCCTTCGGCGCGGCTGCCTACATCGGCCGCGCCCGCGTGGTACCGCTGCGCAATACCGGCGCGGCGATTTCGCCCTTCAACTCGTTCCAGATCCTGCAAGGCATCGAGACCCTGGCGCTGCGCGTGGACCGCATCGTCGAGAACACCGTCAAGATCGCCAACTACCTGCGCGAGCATCCGAAGGTGGAATGGGTCAACTATGCCGGCCTGCCGGACCATCCCGACCACGCCTTGGCGCAGAAGTACCTGGGCGGCAAGGCGCCCGGCCTGTTCACCTTCGGCGTGAAGGGCGGCCGCGAGGCTGGCGCGCGCTTCCAGGACGCGCTGCAGCTGTTCACCCGCCTGGTCAACATCGGCGACTCCAAGTCGCTGGCCACGCACCCTGCGTCCACCACGCACCGCCAACTCAATCCCGAAGAGTTGCAGAAAGCCGGCGTGCGCGAGGAGACCGTGCGCCTGTCCATCGGCATCGAGCACATCGACGATCTGCTGGCCGATCTGGATCAGGCCCTGGCGCAAGTGTGACCGGCCTGGCCATGTGCTGAAGCCGGCCGCGGGACCGCCCGCGCCGGCGGCGCCTTACTTGCGCGCGCCTTTGCCATTGGCCGGGCAAACCATCTCGCGCAGCTTGCGCTGCACCGGGTCTTGCGCGATCGGCGCATTGCGGATGGTGGGCGGGGGCAGCGACTCCACAATGTGGCCAGTGGCGTTCTCGCCCGCATGGTGCACGACCTGGCTGACCGTATAGGTGCCGGCGGTGCAGTTCATGGTGACCGGCTGGGTCACGGAGCGGTAGGGTTGCCCATTGGCCGCGGAGATCTTGGGCTGGGCGTAGAACCAGGCCACGTTCACGGCCATGACGGCCGGACGCTCCGATACCACTTTGATCGATGCGCTGTCGTAGAACACGCCCGGCATGGCTTGCGGGTCTACCGGCAGCCAGTCGGGTTCGGCGGACAGCATGCCGCCGGGGCCGGGATCGCGCGGCACGATGTTCACGGCGCAGGCGTCGGCGGGCACCGGGTCGCCTTCGCGGACCGTGACGGTTTCGCAGGCGCCGGGCGGGGCGGCCTGGGCGGGGTGGACCCAGGCGGTTACGGCCAGGGCGATCAGGGTTGCGTGCCTTGCGGTCATTGGTGTTTTCCGGTGGTGGCGCGGCGCGCCGGCGCCCGGCTTGTGGCCATGGCGTGTACCCGATCATACCGGGCAGGGCGGAGGCGCGTGGCGCACAAACGCCTTAGGGGTGACGGCTCCTAAGCCGTCAGCACATAGTCCGGATAGCGCTTGCAGATCTCGGCCACCTGGCTGAGGGTGCCCGAAAGGTGTTCACGCAGCACCTGTTGGGCGCGCTGCGGATCCTGCGCGGCGATGGCGTCCAGCAGGCGCTGGTGATCGTCCAGGATGCGCTCGGCCTTGCCGGCTTCGGGCAGGTGCAGGCGGCGCAGCCGATCCAGGTGGCCGCTGTAGCGCTGCGCCAGTTCCCACAGCCGGATCACGCCCGCAGCTTCGTGCATGTCGCGGTGGAAGGCCTGGTCGGCGTCGATGAAGCGCTGGTACTGGGCGCTGGCATGGCTGGCGCGCTGCAGGTCGATGCTGGCCTGCAGGCGCTGCAAGAGCAGGGGATCGGGGCGCTGCGCCAGCATCTGCACGATTTCCAGCTCCAGCGAGCGGCGCAGGAAATGCGCCTCGCGGGCGGCGGCGACGTCGATGCGGCTGACTACCGTGGTGTGCTGCGGGTAGATTTCGACCAACGCCTCCTCGGCCAGGCGCATCAGCGCGTCGCGGATCGGGGTCTGGCTCAGGCCGTAGGTTTCCGCCAGGGTGATGCGCGAGAGCGGCGCCCCGGGCGCGAGTTCCAGCGACACGATCTGTTCACGTAGATGTTCGAAGACCTGCGGCGCGGCGTGGCGCGAGCGGTCCAGTCTGAGCTTGGTGCTTTGCATCGGGGCGCGTGCGAAGTGGGGCCTGAAGAGTAACGGAGTTTAGCGGGTTTTTACCTAGCTGACGCACTAATGTATTAGTGTTTAAATGGCCCGATCGCAATACGTAAACACCGCCACGCCCCTATGAAACGCTCTTACGAAAACCTGCGCAGCGCCGCCTGGATGGCCAAGGACGACCTGCGCTCCTTCGGCCATCGCTCCCGCATGATGCAGATGGGGTACGGCCCCGACGACTGGGCGGGCCGCCCCATCATTGCCATCATCAATACCTGGTCGGACCTGAATCCCTGCCACAGCCATTTCAAGCAGCGCGTCGAGGACGTGAAGCGCGGCGTATTCCAGGCGGGCGGCTTTCCGGTGGAACTGCCGGCGATTTCAGTGTCGGAATCCTTCGTCAAGCCGACCACCATGCTCTATCGCAACTTCCTGGCGATGGAAACCGAGGAACTGCTGCGCAGCCATCCGGTGGACGGCGCCGTGCTCATGGGCGGCTGCGACAAGACCACGCCGGGCCTCATCATGGGCGCGGTCAGCGCCGGGCTGCCCTGTGTCTACGTGCCGGCCGGCCCCATGCTGCGCGGCAACTGGAAGGGCAAGATCCTGGGTTCGGGCTCCGATGCCTGGAAACTCTGGGACGAGCGCCGCGCCGGCAAGATCACGCAGGAGCAATGGACCGAGGTCGAAGGCGGCATCGCCCGCAGCTACGGCACCTGCATGACCATGGGCACGGCCAGCACCATGACCGCCATCGCCGAAGCCATAGGCATGACGCTGCCGGGCGCGTCCTCGATCCCGGCGGCGGACGTCAACCACATGCGCATGTCGGCCGAGTGCGGCCGGCGCGCGGTGGAGATGGTCTGGGAAGACCTGACGCCGCAACGCATCCTGAGCCTGGCGTCCTTCAAGAACGCCATCAACGTGGCCATGGCCATGGGCTGCTCCACCAACGCCATCGTGCACCTGGTCGCCATGTCGCGGCGCGCCGGCTGCGCCGTGGGCCTGGACGACTTCGACGCCGCCAGCCGCAAGGTGCCGGTCATCGCCAACATCCGGCCCAGCGGCGACACCTATCTGATGGAAGACTTTTTCTACGCGGGCGGGCTGCCGGCGCTGATGTCGCGCTTGCACGACCATCTGGACAGGTCCGCCATGACGGTCACGGGCAAGACGCTGGGCGAGAACATCGCCGGCGCCGAGGTCTACAACGACGACGTGATCCGCCCGCTGGACCGCGCCATCTACGACGAAGGCGCGCTGGCCGTGCTGCGCGGCAATATCGCGCCGGACGGCTGCGTCATCAAGCCCAGCGCCTGCGCGCCGCAGTACTTGCGCCATACCGGCCCGGCCCTGGTGTTCGACGACTACCCCAGCATGAAGGCGGCAGTGGACGACGAGGACCTGGACGTCACCGCCGACCACATCATGATCCTGCGCAACGCTGGTCCGCAGGGCGGCCCCGGGATGCCGGAATGGGGCATGCTGCCCATTCCGACCAAGCTGGTGAAGCAGGGCGTGCGCGACATGCTGCGCCTGTCGGACGCCCGCATGAGCGGCACCAGCTACGGCGCCTGCATCCTGCACGTGGCGCCGGAAAGTTACATCGGCGGCCCGCTGGCCCTGGTGCAGACAGGCGACCTGATCACCGTGGACGTGCCCGCGCGCAGCATCCACCTGAACGTCAGCGACGAGGAACTGGCCGCGCGCCGCGCCGCCTGGACGCCGCCGCCCAAGCGCTACGAGCGAGGCTATGGCTGGATGTACTCGAAACACATTCTGCAGGCGAACGACGGCTGCGATTTCGATTTCCTGGAAACCGGCTTCGGCGCGCCCGTGCCCGAGCCCGAGATCTTCTAGGCGCCGCGCGCGCCTCATCCCCACAGTCTTCAGCCCCCCGGAGCCATCGTGTCCCCAATGAATCCCGAAACCCGCGCCCGCCTGGCTGGCGTCAGTACCGCCACCCTGTGCACGGCCTTGTTCAAGCGCGGTTTGCGCAACCAGTTCATCCAGGACGTGCGTCCGCTGAACGCCACGCTGCCCAATATGGTCGGCCCGGCTTTCACCCTGCGCTACATCCCCGCCCGCGAGGACCTGAACACCATCAAGGTGTTCGAGGACCGCGCGCACCCGCAGCGCGTTGCGGTCGAGACCTGCCCGCAAGGCGCGGTGCTGGTGATGGACAGCCGCAAGGACGCGCGCGCCGCTTCCGCGGGCTCCATCCTGGTCACGCGGCTGATGAAGCGCGGCGTGGCCGGCGTGGTGACGGACGGCGGCTTTCGCGATTCGCCCGAGATTGCCGAAATGGGCTTTGCCGCCTATCACCAGCGGCCTTCGGCTCCCACCAACCTGACCCTGCACCAAGCCTTGGACATCAACGCGCCCATCGGCTGCGGCGATGTGGCGGTGTGGCCGGGCGATATCGTCGTGGGCGACCGCGAGGGTGTGGTGGTGATACCCGCCAGCCTGGCCGACGAGATCGCCATCGAGGCCGTGGAGATGACGGCCTTCGAGGACTTCGTGACCAGTGAGGTGCAGCAGGGCGCATCCATCCTCGGGCTGTATCCGCCTACGGATCCGGGCACCAAGGACAAGTTCGCCGCGTGGCGCAAGCAACAGGGCCGCTGAGCCTTGCCGCCGGCGCAGCCGGCAACCCCATAAGCCAAACAAGAGGCAGGAGACAACCATGAATACGCAACGACGCGGCGCGCTGGCCGCGCTGCTGGCCGCCGCCACGCTGGGCGCGCTGGCGGCGCCCGTCCAGGCCGCCGACTGGCCCGCGCAGAAGCCGATTTCCTATGTAGTGCCGTTCACCGTGGGCGGCTCGACCGACGTGGTGGGCCGGGTGCTGGCGCAGAAGCTGGGCGACCGCCTGCATCAGAACGTCATCGTCGAAAACAAGCCGGGCGCGGCGGGCGGCATCGGCGCTACCTATGTGGCCAAGGCCCCGCCCGACGGCTATACCCTGTTCGGCGGCACCATCAGTACGCATGCCATCAACGCCAGCCTGTACAAGAACCTGAAGTACGACCCGGTCAAGGATTTCGAACCGGTCTCGCTGATCGCCTACTTACCCAACGTGCTGCTGGTGGATCCCAACCTGGGCGTGAACTCGGTCGCCGACCTGATCGCGCTGTTGAAGCGCGACCCGAGCAAGCGCACCTTCGCGTCCTCGGGCGCTGGCACCTCCACGCACCTGGCCGGTGAATTGTTCTCCAGCATGATAGGGGTGCCGCTCACGCATGTGCCTTACAAGGGTACGCCACCCGCCATGGTCGACGTGTCTTCCGGCGCGGTGACTTTCATGTTCGACCAGATGACGGCGGCCTTGCCCCTGTTGCAGACCGGCAAGCTCAAGCTGCTGGCCGTGACGACCAAGGACCGCATCGCGCTGGCGCCCGAGGTGCCCACCATGCAGGAGGCCGGGGTGCCGGGTTTCCAGATGGCGTCCTGGCAGGCCGTGTACGCGCCCAAGGGCACGCCCAAGCCCATCCTCGACAAGCTGGCGCAGGAAATCGCGGTGATCCTGAAAGAGCCGGACGTGCAGGAGAAGCTGGGCAAGACCATGGGGATGGAACTGGTCGGCAGCACGCCGGACCAGCTGCGCGACCTGATGGCGACGGAAATCCCGCGCTGGGCGGAAGTGGTGAAGAAGTCGGGCGCGACGGTCGAGTAGGCTATCAGCGCGCTTGCGGGCGCGTGGTCTCGGCGCCGCGCCCGCTGCCTTGTTACAGCGCCAAACCCAGGGCTTCAATCCCTGGGATTCAAGCTCAGGGCTTCAGATTCAACTTCGGCACCAGGGCCTTGAACGCTTCCTCCTGGCGCGCCACGTCAGCCGTGAACTGCGGCAGGTCGGCGTAGGAGGGCGTCAGGTTCTGCTTGCGCATCAGCGCCTGGAAGTCCTGCGATTGCGCCACCTGGCGCGCCGCGGCCCGCCATTTCTCCACCGCGTCCGCGGGCGTGGCCTTGGGCAGGCCGATGCCGCGCCAGACGCTGAATTGCAGGTCCGCGCCTTTTTCCTTCATGGTGGGCACGGCGGGCAGGTTGTCCAGCCGCTTGGGCGCCATGACGGCCAGGGTGCGCAGCTTGCCGGTCTCGACGTGCTGCTGCAGTTCGGCGTAGGCGACCGTGGTGGCCTGCACGTCGCCCGCCAGCAAGCCCATGATGGCCGGGGCCGAGCCCTGGTAGGGCACGTGCACGAACTTCACGCCGGCCTGCTCGCCCAGCGCCGCCGCCGCCATGTGCGGCACGGTGCCTATGCCGGCGTTGGACACGGCAACGCGCTCGGGATTCTTCTTCGCGTCCGCCAGGAATTCCTCCACCGTCTTCCAGGGCGCATCGGCGCGTACCGTGACCGACGAGGGATCGTCGGTGAAGCGCGCGATGGGCTGGAAGTCGCCGACCGTGGTCTTGCCTATGCCCATCAAGGGCACCACCAGCATTTCAGGCGTCATCAGCACCAGCCGGTAGCCGTCGGGCTGCGCGTTGGCGACGTAGGCCCAGCCGATGGAGCCGCTGGCGCCGGGCTTGTTGATCACCACCGTGGGCTGCGCCAGCAGCGGCGGGCGCACCGCCTCGGCGATGGCGCGCGCGGTGTTGTCGCTGCCGCCGCCTGGCTGGTAGGCGACCACCAGTTCCATCGAGCGGGCGGGGTAGTCCGCGGCATGCGCGGCGGACAGGACGGAAACTGCGGACAGGGCGCTGAGGGCCAGCGCGGACAGGCGGTAGGGGCGCATGGTGGCGGCTCCGGTATCAGTAGCCCAGGGCGGAAAGGTCCGCGAGCGTCTGCTTGGTGATGGCGATGGTGCGTTCGCGTTCGGCCCCGGCCAGATCCAGGCGCGGCGGCTTGACGGTTTCGGCGCTGCCGGTGATGAGGTGTTCGGCCAGTTTGATGTGCTGCACCAGCTTGACGACGGTGTCCAGGTGGAACAGCGGCGTCAGCGCGGCATAGAGCTTGCGGGCCCTCGCGAAATCGCCCTCGACGGCCAGCTTCAGCAGGTCGACGGACGCCTTGGGCACTGCATTGGCCATGCCCGACACCCAGGCGGTCACGCCCAGCGCGGCGCTTTCCAGAATCAGGTCGTCCACGCCGCAGACCACGGCCAGCCGGTCGCCAAAGCGCGTGATCAGGTCGGTCACGCGGGTGGTGTCGTAGGATTCCTCCTTGATGGCGACGATGGTCGGCTCTTCCAGCAGTTCGGCCACCAGGTCCGGAGTCAGGTCCACGCCGTAGCCGCGCGGGTTGTTGTAGAGCAGGATGGGCAGGGCGCTGGCCCGCGCCACCGTGCGGTAGAAGGCCACGGTCTCGCGCGCGTCGGACTTGTAGGTCAGGCCGGGGAACACCATCAGGCCGTTCACGCCGATGCGCGCGGCTTCCTGGGCGAAGGCGGCGGCGCGCGCCGTGCCGGTTTCCGCCACGCCCGAGACCACCGGCACCCGGCCGCGCACGGTCTCCACGGCGGTGCGCAGCACCTGCAGTTTCTCTTCGGCCGAGAGTTGGGCGTTTTCGCCGACCATGCCCATCATCACCACGCCGCCCACGCCGTTCTCGATCAGGCGTTCCAGTCCCTGGCGGATAGCCTCCAGGTCCAGCGAAAAATCGGGTTTCAGCTTGGTGGTGACGGCGGGGAATACGCCTTGCCATTGAATGCTCATGCTGCGGCTCCTGATGCGTGGTCCATCCGGCTTGTTCCGGTTGGATGTTGGTTATTGGATATTGGATCCAAAAATATGGGACTTAAAAAAACGAGGCTGGGGCCTCGGACCGTCGCTCCGGGAGTGGCGGCTTGAACTGGATCATGGATCCAATATACTCACATTAAACGGGCTGCGGGCACCGGCTGTCTCTCGGGGTTTTCCTGGGCATGGACGGGGCCGTTTCCGGCAACCCGACGCCGTGCGGCACCCGCCCGGCGGCTCAACCAGGCAGGT
This sequence comes from Achromobacter sp. SD115, assembly GCF_017355315.1. Classification (NCBI taxonomy): domain Bacteria; kingdom Pseudomonadati; phylum Pseudomonadota; class Betaproteobacteria; order Burkholderiales; family Alcaligenaceae; genus Achromobacter; species Achromobacter sp. SD115. The sequence goes on from NZ_JADIJM010000007.1 coordinate 212,002, forward strand.
TATACGTGTCCCAGAATTCGCCGCTTTCCGCTCCTCCGCAGTCCCGTCCCCAGGCTGCTACACCCGGCCGCCTCGTGCGCAAGACCGCCGTCGAACTGGTGGTCGACGAACTGCGCGACCGCATCCTGTCGGGCGCGATTCCTCCCGGCTCCGCGCTGCGCCAGGAATTGTTCGCCGAGGAACTGGGCGTGAGCCGCCTGCCGGTGCGCGAGGCCATCCGCCAGCTCAGCGCCGAAGGGCTGATCGACATGATCCCGCACCGCGGCGCCTATGTGTCCATGCTGTCGCGGGCCGAGGTGCAGGAGTTCTTCGATATCCGCCTGCGGCTGGAGCCGTGGCTGTTCCGCCTGGCCGTGCAGCAGCGCGAGGTCCAGGATCTGGACCTGGCCAGCCAGGTGGTGGCGCAGATGGACGCCGCCGAGCCCGAGCAATGGGGCCGCCTGAACTGGCAGCTGCATGAATTGCTGTACCGCTCGGCGCAACGGCCCGCCGCGCTGGCCATGGTGCGCGCGCTGCACGAAAAATCCGAACGCTACTTCCGCTTCCAGATCGTCAACGCGCCGATCCGCCAACAGGCCCATGATGAACACAGCGAACTGATCGCGCTCGCCCGCCAGGGCCGGGCGGAAGAGGCCGAGGCCGCGCTGGAGCGGCACATCGCCGAGGCCGCCGAGCAGATACTCGCCATCGTCGACCATCTGCTGGATGCGTCGGCATTGCAGGAACCGGCCTGACGCTTAAACGTCCAGTTCCAGCGTGCCGCAGCCGCGCGACACGCAGACCATCATGCTGCGGTTGGCGGCGCGTTCTTCGTCGCTGAGCACGTAGTCGCGGTGATCCACCGCGCCGGACAGCACGCCGGCTTCGCAACTGCGACACAGGCCTTCGCGGCAGGAGTATGGCCAGGCGACGCCGGCCGCTTCCAGTACATCCAGCACCGACTTGTCCGCGGGCACTTCATGACAGCCGCCGCTGCGCGCCAGTCGTACCGTGAAGGCCGCGCCGGGCTCGGGCGCGGCGGCGGTGGCGGCGCTGAAGCGTTCGAAATGCACGCGGGCCGCGGCGATGCCGGCGCGTTCGCAGGCGGCGGCCACGGCGTCCATCAGCGGCCCGGGTCCGCAGCAATAGATATGCTGGCCCGGTTCCCGTTGCCCGCCCAGGTAGGCGTCCAGGTCGCAGCGCGCGCCGCCTTGTTCGCGGTCGACGTGCAGCGCCACGCGCTCGCCGTGCACGACAAATTCGGACAGGTAGGCGGCCGCGTCGCGGTCGCGCACGCAGTACAGCAGCCGCCAGGGCTCGCCGCGCCTTACGCACGCATGGATCATGCTGAGGATGGGCGTGATGCCTATGCCGCCCGCGATGAAGACATGGCTGGCGGCCTGCGCGTGCAGTCCGAACAATTGTCTGGGCTCGCCGATATCCACCAGGTCGCCTGCGCGCAGCTGATCATGGACGTAGCGCGAACCGCCGCGCGAGTCGGGCGCCAGGCCGACGCCCAGCCGGTAGACGTCCCGCTCTGCCGGATCGCCGCATAGGGAGTACTGCCTGAGCAGGCCATTGCCCAGCGCCACATCCACATGCGCGCCGGCTTCGAAGGCTGGCAGCATGGCGCCGTCGGGGCTGCGCAGGTGCAGGCCAAGCACGCCGCTCGCTTCGCGCACGATGCGGCTGACGATCAAGCGCCGCATCTCAGGCCACCGCCTGCGCCGCGCGCACGCCGGACCCGCCAGCCGCGGCCTGCTGCTGCTCTTCCTCGACGCGGCGCGCCACCACCCAGCGGAACTGGGACAGCGCGGCGTCGATGGACAGCGGCACCATCTTGAAGTCGGGCGCCAGGGATAAGGAGCGCTGCTGCGCGGTGATGATGTCGCGGTCTTCGTCGAAGGCTTCCACCACGCTCTGGTGGATGGATGCGGTGACCTCGGGCTGGTCGATGGAGAAGTTGTGCGGGTGCGCGAAGAAGTAGTGCGTCGAGGTGGCGGTTTCGGGCGTCAGCGCCTGGCAGCCGCGGAATTCGATGGCGCCTGCGCGATTGCCTTCCTGCGCGCCGTTGCCGGCCGGAGCCATGCCCGAGTCCATCAGCAGGATGCCGGGCAGCGTGAAGTTGTAGATGTTCCAGCGGTCCACCAGGCCCGGCCATTCACGGACCTTCCTTGCGAAGGGTGGCGCTTCGGTATTGAGCGTCCAGCGCGTGATGCGCACGCCATCGGGCAGCCGGTCGACCTTGGGCGATACCGCGGCATAGTCTTCGCTGCCGCCCAGGGTGGTCGGATGCACGAAGGGCAGATGCGAGAAATCGAGCAGGTTGTCGGCGATCAGCAGATAGTTGACGTCGTAATGGATGTAGCCGTCCAGGCTGCGCCAGTCGGGATGATCCAGCCATTGGGTGTCGGGGATGAGGGCCGGGTCGGCGCGTTCCGGGTCGCCCATCCAGATCCAGATCCAGCGGTGCCGCTCCACCACCGGGAAGGTGCGTACCCTGGCCTGCGGCGGAATGCGCGCCTGCGCCGGCGCCTCGACACAGGCGCCGGTCGGGTCGAACTTCAGGCCGTGGTACATGCAGCGCACGCAATCGCCTTCGCGCCGGCCCACCGACAAGGGCGCGCCGCGGTGGCAGCAGCGGTCTTCCAGCGCCACCAGCCGGCCCGCAGCGTCGCGGTACATGAGCACGGGCACGCCGATGATGGTGCGCGAGAACAGGCCGTCCGCGCCGACTTCCTGGTCCCACGCCGCGACGTACCAGGTGTTTTTGATGAACATGGGTTTGCTCCTGTGTTTACTTGACGTAGCGCCAGGCGCCGCCCTTGATCTGCACCATGACAGCGGCGCGTTCGTCATAGCCCACGTGATCGGTGGGCGACATGGTGGACACGCCCTGCGAGGTGACGGCGTCGCGGGTGGCTTCCAGCGCATCGCGCAAGCCCGCCCTGAACTCCGGTGTGCCCGGCTTGGCATTGGGTAGAGTGGTCTTCAATGCCTGTTGCAACACGATGCCGGCGTCCCAGGCGTTGGCCGCGAACACCGACATGGAGTCCTTGCCGTGGGCCGCTTCATAGCGCTGCGTCAGGTCCATGGCGACCGCGCGTATGGGATTGGCTGTGTCCAGCTGGCTGGCGACCACGACCGGCCCCACCGCGAATAGCGCGCCTTCGGCGTCCTTGCCGGCGATGCGCAGGAACTCGCGGTTGGCGATGCCGTAGGTCTGGTAGATGCGGCCGGCATAGCCGCGTTCGCGCAGCGATTTCTGCGGCAGCGCCCCGGGCGTGCCGGAGGCCGCCACGATGACCGCGTCGGGCTTCGCGGCCAGCAGCTTCAGGGTCTGCGCCGTGACGCTGGTGTCGGTCTTCACGTAGCGTTCGGTGGCGACCAGCTTGATGCCGGCGCGCGCAGCCTGTGCGGAGACTTCGGCCAGCCAGCTGTCGCCGTAGGCGTCGGCGAAGCCGATGTAGCCCAGCGACTTCACGCCGGCGGCCTGCATGTGCGCAATGGTGCTGGCCACCATCAGGTTCTCGTTTTGCACCACCTTGAATACCCAGTGGCGTTGCGCGTCCATGGGGTCGACCAGCTTGGCCCCGGCCGCCAGGCTCATCAAGGGCACCTTCTTCTCCTGCGCGATGGGCAGCAGGGTCAGGGTGGCGGGGGTGACCGAGGTGCCCAGCACCACGTCCACGTTGTGCTCGTCGACCAGCCGCCGGAAGGCGCGGGCCGCACCTGTGGCGTCGGACGCGTCGTCCAGCACGATGTAGCGCACCGCCTCGCCCGCGACTTCGCGTGGCAGCAGGTCTATTGCATTTTTGGCGGGGCCGCCCAGCGACGCGGCCGGGCCGGTGAGCGACAGGATGACGCCTACGCCGACATCGGCCGAGGCGGCGCTACAGGACAGCAGGGCGCACGAAACCAGCACCGCGCGCACGGGGTGTAGAAGGGGCTTCAAGATCTTGTCTCCTTGTGGAAACGCCGGTCTGCGCGGCGTTTGACAAGACGATAGATAGCGGCGGAATATGCGTCAATATCATGAACCTGATTCTGGAAATGCACGTTATGCATAACGAGAAACTGGACCTCAACCTGCTCGCGGTCTTCGACAGCCTGATGCGCGAACGCAGCGTGACCCGCGCCGGCGAACAGCTGGGTCTGTCGCAAAGCGCCATGAGCCATGCCGTGAATCGCTTGCGCGCGTTCTTCGACGATCCGCTGTTCGTGAAAACCGGCCAGGGCATGCAGCCCACGCCGAAATCAGAGAGCCTGGCGCCGACCATCCTGGCGCTGATGGCGACCATACGCGGACAGGTGCTGTCGCAGGCGCAGTTCGATCCGGCCTCGGCCATGCGCGTCTTCACCCTGTGCATGACGGACATGGGCGAGCTGGTGTTCCTGCCGCCGCTGATCAAGCGCCTGCGCGAACTGGCGCCACACTGCACCCTGCGCACGCGCCAGGTGCCGCTGCAGCAGGTCGAGCCGCTGCTGGCCTCGGGCGAGGTGGACCTGGTGCTGGGATCGCTGCGCGCGGCGCCGCAGGGCCTGTTTCAGCAGCAGCTGTTCATGCATCGCTTCGTGACGCTGGTCAGCGTGAAGAACAAGGAGGTGGGCGACGAGCTGACGCTGGAACAGTTCCAGCGCATGCCGCAGATCGTGGTGACGTTGGCGGGGCGTTCGTCCGAAGCCTATGACAGCGCGCTGGAGGAGCAGGGCGTCAAGCGCAACATCTTCCTGTCCACGCCGCACTTCCTGGTGGTGCCGCTGTTGCTGGACCAGCACCCGGACCTGATCGCCACGGTGCCGCAGGAGCTGGGCAATGTGTTCGGCGGCTATGGGGTGGTCAAGGTGCTGGAGCCGCCATTGCCGCTGCCGTCCTTCGCGCTGAGGCAGCATTGGCATCCGCGCTTTCACCAGGACCCGGCGATCATCTGGCTGCGGGAGCTGGTGAAGGATACGTTCGATGGGTATCCGTGGGACGGGGCGAGGCCGAAGCGGCGGCGGGTTGACTAGAGGTCCGCGTAGCGCGGCAGCAGATCCTGGTCCACCAGACGCATTTCGATGCGGTTCGCCAATTCGACGTGGCTGGCGTTGTCCAGCGAAAACACTTCGTTCGCGACGCTGACGATGATGGTGCCGGTCTGCTTCTTTCCGGCAGCAGGAACGGGAATCAGAGCCTGGGCTTCCGGGACTTGCTCGGCGGTGATCACTTGCGGAAGGTATAGCATCCAGCCGACGCCGGGTTTGTCGTCGAAAACTTTTTTTTCAGCGTACATGCTTGGACAAACTGATACGTAGTAGGGGCGGAACAATTCGACGATACATCTGAGTATGTCCTCGACGTATGAGGCAATACCCGACAGAGCGTCATCATACAAAGTGATACTCAGTGAGTCCGGCAAGAACTTGTCACTGACGTGGCACGCGATTGAAGCTCCCTTGCGTTCGTTCTCGTAGCCGTCCCAAAGCGCGACGTGCGTCAGGCTGGAGTCGTTCCGATACTTGTGCTTGAGCATTGCGAGAAGTGCAGGCGAAGGGCCTCCATCCTCAAACGCGGGGTAGAGATAGGCCTCCTCGAGGCTATTGCCTTGCGCATACCATGTGCCCGAATCCGTTGCCTTGGATTTCATGGCTGACGTGACTGTGTACAGGCGGTGGAGGATTTCAGCGAAATCGTCCGACATGAGCGACTCGTCTCTAAATTGAGCGTTTATTTCCATTTGACGGGATCTCAGGGAAGGTACACGGATGTCACGCCGTTCATTGCAAGCGTGGTTGTCATCATGGTCTTGGTTCTTGGGGTTTGGAAATACCACATGAGTTTGGTCGGCGGGTTTGTGCGAACGGCGCGCGCCTGTCGCCTAATGATGTCTTCCATGACAACGAAACCAGCGAACCACTTTTTCGATTTTCCGTCTTCCAGTATGAACTGATCGTAATCGCCCTTCGTCTCTTGCAACAGGCATTCCGCCGACACGAAGCCGTCGAAGTCGATATCAAACTTCTTGCCTAGAGCGACTCCCTTCCAGTTCCATTCATCGCTCCACAAACAATACTCGGTGTCGTAGTCGAACCCGGTAATCCGGGCTTGATATGCATAGGCGTTCCAATTTTCCCCATGCCTGCGCCTGACTTTCATCCCCAGGTCCGGCGGGCATTTTTTGCAAGGTTCTTCGGTCCTGGGCAAGGCGCGGTCGGTTGGTTTGGCTTCGCTGTCTTCCCGAGGCGTATCGCCTGGCAAAGTGGCCACGCCTCCCAGCACTGCACCTGCCGCGGCGCTTGCTGCCGCCCGAGCGAACGCGGCTGCTATGGCTTCCGCCACCCATCCTGCGATTGGTATTGCGAGAGGTCCAGGCATTTCCCTTAATTCCTATGCTCTTGTCGGAGCTGTTGGCGCGACTGCCATTTCATCACCTGCATGTAGTCATGAAACCGTTGATCCGCGGGGCGTCCGGGCTTGCGGATCCAGGCAAGGAACCCGGGCTGTTTATAGAATCCAGGAACCAGCGCCTCGGTCCAGAGAAATTCGACAAGATTCGCGTCCTCGTCTATTCCCAGGGCCCGCGCCTGCGAGAGAGCAGTGGCAAGTCTTGCGCTCAAGCCAGCCTCGGCCAGCCCGGGGTAGTCGCGCAGGATGTCCCGCATGACTCCCTGCACAAATCCCTTGGCGTCGATCGCGCAAAGGCCGGCGACTTGCTGGGGGGTGAGTTCAAGCACCATGGGTGGGATGAATCCTGATGAGTTCGCCGTTGCGTTGCGCCAGCCAATCGTGGACGGGGGCAAAGAACGCGGCTCGTTGCTCGGGGGTTAGCAGCGCAGCGATGTCGTTCGCGAGTCTTGCGTCGTAATAGCGCAGCAATGCAGTGGATCCATTGGGCATGCGTACATTCAATCGCGCCTGCAAGGCTTCGGCCAGATCATCGATGGCGTAGCTGCTGAGGATCCAGATACAACCAAGCCCGCTTTCGGCCAGGCGTTGCAGCGCAGCGATGTGGGGATTCCCGTCGGCGGAGCAATCCAGCAGCCATGGGCCGGCATGGGCCAGCGCTTCATCAGGCGTGCCGTCGAACAGCGCTACGCAAGATGAGGAGCGGGATAAAGGATGGGTAGCCGAAACCTCATTGTGCAGCAGCGCGTCGACCAGGCCGTAAAGCCGCAGGGGGAAATGCGTTTGCTTCAGACGGGCTGCGAAGTACTCTTTTGCCTGCATATTCACCGATCTACCCTCGCGCCACGGTGGTTGCGGCGTTGCGGGCAGCGGCTTCCAGACACTCCTGGCACAGCGTGTCGCTCTGGGCTGTGGCTATCGGAGCGGGATCGGACAATCCTTGGTCGAAGCCGAATTTAGCATTGTTCGACCAAGGGGGGCGTTGATGGCGATCATGGGTGAGTAGACGCAGACTGCACGGGCCTCAATTGATCTTGATATTCCGTTCCTTGACCAGCGTCTTCCATTGCGCGGTCTCGCGCGCAAGATGGTCGCGCAATTCATCCGGCGTGCCGCCGATGGGCTCGGCGCCGATCGAATCCAGCGTGGCGCGCACCTTGGCATCATTCAGCGCGGCGCGCATGGCGGCGTTCAGTTTCGCGACCACCTCGGGCGGCGTGCCGGCGGGGGCGAATGCCGCGAACCACGGCATCAGTTCGTAGCCGGGCAATCCGCTTTCCGCCACGGTGGGCACGTCGGGCAGGGCGGCGGAACGCTTGCTGGTGGTCACCGCCAGCGCCCGCAGCTTGCCGGTTTCGATGTGCGGCTTGGCGGAGGTGATGCTGTCGAACATGTAGTCCACTTGGCCACCCAGCAGATCGGCGACGGCGGGGCCGCTGCCCTTGTAGGGCACGTGCAGCATGTCCACCTGCGCCATGGACAGGAACAACTCGCCCGCCAGGTGGATGGAGGTACCCACGCCGGCCGACGCATAGGTGTAGTGGTTGGGCTGCGCCTTGGCCTTGGCGATCACGTCCTGCACGCTGGTGGCGCCGGTGCGCGCGGGATTGGTGACCAGCACATTCGGCACCACGGCCAGCAGCGAGATCGGCGCGAAGTCCTTGATCGGGTCGTAGTTCAGATCCGTGTACAGCGCCGGATTGACGGCCATGCCGTTGGCCACGATCAGGATGGTGTAGCCGTCGGGCTTGGCGCGGGCCACGCTGGCCGCACCGATATTGCCGCCGGCGCCCGCGCGGTTTTCCACGATGAAGGTGGTGTTGAGCTGCTTGCCCATGGATTCGCCTAGGGTGCGGGCGATGCTGTCCATCGCGCCGCCCGGCGGGAAGGGCACGATCCATTTGACCGGATGATCCGGATAGGTCTGCGCCAGCGCCGCGGACGCGCCGCCCAGCAGCGCGAGGCCCACGCAGGCCTGGGCGAGTCGTTTGAATACAGGGCGCAAGCGCATGAGGGTCTCCGTAGTGCTCGAATTATTGTGTCGCCGCGCGCCGATGGTCCGCAGACTCGCCGGAGGAAACTCCCGGGATTCATACTTTTACGATCAGGTTCGTGCGATGGCTCAGTATGGCTTGCGTTTTCCGTGCGAGTCCAAGACTATATGGGTTCCGATTGATACCTTTTTGGTATGTATGGGGCCATGCAATGCAATTGAGGCAACTGCGCTATTTCCAGGCCGTGGCGGAAGAAGGCAGCTTCACGCGCGCGGCCGCCCGGCTGCACATGGCCCAGCCGCCGCTCAGCCGTCAGATCCGCCTGTTCGAGGAAGAACTGGGCGTGCAGTTGTTCGAACGCACCACGCGGGCGCTGCGCCTCACTGAAGCGGGCCGTTTCCTGCTGGAGCAGTCGCGCCTGCTGACGGCGCGCCTGGAAGAGGTGCTGGAAGGCACGCGCCGGCTGGGGCAGACCCAGCGGCGCTGGTTCGGCATAGGCTTCGTGCCGTCCACGCTCTACGGCTTCGTACCCGAGTTGATCCGGCAACTGCGCAATGCGGACCCGCAGGTCGAAGTGGGCCTCACGGAAATGACCACCTTGCCGCAACTGGAGGCGTTGAAGGCCGGACGCATCGACCTGGGCATCGGCCGCATCCTGTTCGACGATCCGGCCATCGAGCGGCGCGTGCTGATGACCGAGCCCCTGATGGCGGCGGTGCCGCTGGGCCATCCGCTGGCGCGCCTGCGGCGGGTGTCGGTCGAACGTCTGGCGCGCGAACCCTTTGTGCTGTACCCGGCGCGCCCAAGACCGAATTTCTCCGACCATGTGTTGGGGTTGTTTCGCGCGGCGGGACACGCGCCGCAAGTGGTGCAGGAAGCCAATGAACTGCAGACCGCCATCGGACTGGTGGCGGCGGGGTTGGGGGTGACGGTGGTGCCGGCGTCGGTGCAGCGGCTGCAGCGCCAGGATGTGGCGCATGTGCCGATCGACGCCGATACCTTTGTGTCGCCGGTGATCGTCAGTTATCGCAGGGACGATGCGTCGGCGTTTCTGGCGCGGGCGTTGGGGCTGGCGCAGGCGCTGGCGAATTAGAACCAAGGAGCCACGGCCATGCCGGATCAGGCAGCAAAATCCCTCTCCCTCAGACAGCTCGAGCTGTTGCTGGCGCTGGCGTCGGCCGACAGCATCGCGGGCGCCGGCGCGCGGTTGGGGATGACGCCATCGGCTACCAGCCATGCCTTGCGTACGCTGGAGGCCACGCTGGGAGCGCCCATGCTGGACCGCAATGCGTCGGGCGTGCAGCTTACCTATGCCGGGCAGCAGATCCTGCCGCATGTCAGGGATGTGTTTGCCTCCCTGCAGATCGTGCGGGCGACGGCGAACGCCAGCGCCGGCCTGCGTTCGGGCCTGCTGAATCTCGGTTCCCTGGGCGCGAGTTCCTCCTTGAACATCCTGCCCCAACTGCTGGAGATGTTCAAAGCCCGCTATCCAGGCGTGGACGTGTTCGTCACCGAGAAGCCGGACCCCGAACTGGAGCGCGCGCTGGTCGAGCGCCGCATCGAGATCGGCGTGGTGGCCTTGCCCAAGCCGGATTTCGACACGCTGTCGCTGGTCACCGATGAATTGATGGTGGTGCTTCCCGCCGGCCATCCGCTGGCGGCGCTTAAGACGATTGCAGTGAAGGACCTGATCGACTATCCCCTGATTATGACGCGGGCGGGCTCGCAACCGGTCATCACGCGCATGTTCGAGCGCGCCGGCGCCAAGCCGCATATCGCGCACGACCTCTCGCAGATCATGTCCATCCTGGAATTCGTCAGACGCGGGCAGGGTATCTCGGTGCTTGCGTCGCTGGTGCTGCCGCAGGCCTACGACGGGCTGGTTTACAGGAAGATCAGCCCCGCCTCCAAGCGCAGGATGGGCCTGGCATGCCTGAACGAACGCAGGCTTTCTCCCGCCGCGCATGCCTTCTGGACCATGGTCAGGGAGGCTGCGCCCAAGCTGAAGTTCCCGGTCAAGTAAAGCCGCACGGCCAGGTCCCGGCACGCGCGGCAAGTTCCCTTCATATTGAATAAAAACTCAATTGAAGGTGAAGATTGCGAATTCTAGACTGCATCGATCGACTCTGATGGAGAAGGCGTATGCAGTCAGTGGAAGCTTCCGCGCTCAGCGGCGTGCGTGTTCTGGACCTCTCGCGCATCCTGGCGGGACCCAGCGCGACGCAGCTGTTGGGCGACCTGGGCGCGGACGTGGTCAAGGTGGAAAAGCCGGACGAGGGCGATGACACCCGGAAATGGGGGCCGCCTTACATCAACGGCCAGGACGGCCGCGCGACCACGGAAAGCGCCTACTACCTGAGCGCCAACCGCAACAAGCGATCCATCGCGCTGGACATCGCCACCGTAGCGGGTCGCGAAACGCTGCATCAGCTTTTGGCCCATGCCGACGTGCTGGTCGAGAACTACAAAGTGGGCGGCCTGGCCAAGTATGGGCTGGACTATACGCAGCTCAAGAGCAAGTATCCACGCCTGGTCTATTGCTCCATCACGGGATTCGGCCAGACGGGTCCCTACGCGAAGCGCGCCGGCTACGACTTCCTGATCCAGGGCATGGGCGGGATCATGAGCCTTACCGGCGAGCCGCAGGGCGCGCCCATGAAGGTGGGCGTGGGCATTGCGGATGTCATGACCGGCATGTATGCCGCCGTCGGCATCCTGGCGGCGCTGCGCCATCGGGACGTGACCGGCTTGGGGCAGCACATCGACATCTCGCTGCTGGACAGCCAGATCGCCTGGCTGGTGAATGCGGGGACCAACTATCTTGCGGCGCAGGAGCCGCCCGCGCGGCTGGGCAACGGCCATCCGAACATCGTGCCTTACCAGGTGTTCGACGCCGCGGACGGTCCCATGATTCTTGCCGTGGGCAACGATGCGCAGTTCCGGCGTTTCTGCGAGGTGGCCGGAGTCGCCGGCCTGGCTGACGACGTGCGCTATGCCTCCAACGCGGCCCGGGTCGCCCATCGCACTGAGCTTTGCCAGCGGGTACAGGAAGCGCTGGCCCGGCGTCCTAGAAAAACCTGGCTGGAACAGCTGGAAGCCGTGGGCGTGCCTTGCGGCCCGGTCAACGATTTGCGCGATGTGTTCAATGATCCGCACGTCCAGGCCCGCGGCGCGCATCTGCGCATGCCTTGCGCATGGGCGCAAGGCGGCGAGCTGAACCTGTTGGCGAATCCCTTGAAGCTGTCCGCCACGCCGGTCTCCTACCGCAGGCCGCCGCCCCGCCTGGACGAGCACGCGCAGCAGATCCTGGCCGATTGGACGACAGCGGAAGGCAGCCGCCCGGAGTAGGGCGCTTACAGAGCCTGCACGCAGGACCCTGGCGGCACACACCTTAGACAACACCGCCCCGGACGAGGGCGGATACACGAGGAGAGAGGCATGGATAGGAGACAGTTGTTGGCGCTTGCCGCCTTGACGCCATTGAGCCAGGCGTTTGCGCAAGGCAAGTACCCGTCGCAGAGCATCAGGCTGATTGCGCCCTACGCGCCGGGCGGAACCGTGGACATCCTGTCGCGGCAACTGGCCGAGCCGATGCGCGCCAGCCTGGCCCAATCGGTCATCGTGGAGAACCGGGGCGGCGCCGGCGGCACGCTGGGGGCGGACGCCGTGGCCAAGGCCCGTCCCGACGGGTACGCGATCCTGTTCGGCGCGGTGCATCATGCGATCGCCCAATCCGTGTATCCGAAGCTGGGATACGACATCCGCGACATGACCGCCGTGGGCTTTCTGGGACGCGTCAACCATGCGCTGATCGTCAACAAGGATCTGCCCGCGCAGAACGTGCAGGAGCTGGTGGCGCTGCTGAAGGCCAATCCGGACAAGTACAGCTATGCCACGCCGGGCGCGGGCACCATGCAGCACCTGATGGCCGAGTACTTCAAGAACGTCACCGGCACGCAGATGATGCATGTTCCTTACCGGGGTTCAGCGCCGGCGATCGTGGACATCATCGCCGGGAACGTGCACATGATGTTCGAAACCATGCCGTCCGCCATCCAGCACATCCGGGCCGGCAGCGTGCGCGCCATTGCGGTGACGTCCAAGGTGCGCTCGCCCAGCCTGCCCGACGTGCCCACGGCGGCGGAGAGCGGCGCGGCCAATTACGACGCGACCAGCTGGTATGGCATCTATGCGCCGCCGTCCACGTCCGCGGACGTGGTGCGCGTGCTCAACGCGGCGGTCAACGGCGCGTTCGCCGACCCGGCTTTCGTGCAGCGCTGGATCGCGCTGGGCGCCGATGCGGGCGGAGGAACGCCCCAAGAACTGGCGGCGCTGACGCGCAGCGAGGTCGAACGCTGGGCCGAGGTGGCGCGGCGCGCGGATATCAAGGTGGGTTGATGCCGGCGGGCCAGGCGGCCCGGCCGGAGTTTTGCACGTAGCAAGGATGAACCATGACTGAACTTTCCCAAGACCAATTGGCGCTGCAACAGCGCGCGCGCGAACTGGCGCAGACCGTATTCAAACCGACGGCCGCGGCCACCGACCAATCCGAACAGTATCCCTGGGACAATGTGGCCCTGCTGCGCGAAGGCGGCTTCATGGGCATGACGATTCCAAGGGAGTACGGCGGACAGGGGCTGAGCTATCTCGATACTGTCCTGGTCGTGGAGGAAATGGCCCGCGCCTGCGCCACCATGGGACGCATCACGGTGGAAGCCAATATGGGCGCAATCGGCGCCATCATGCAGTACGGCAGCCATGAGCAGAAGGCACTGGCCGCCGGCTGCGTTCTGGGGGGCGACAAGCCCGCCATCTGCATCTCGGAACCCCAGGCCGGCAGCGCAGCCAGTGAAATGGGCACCCGGGCAGTCCGTAAGGGCGACGACTATCTCATCAACGGCGAGAAGTACTGGATCACCGGAGGCGGGGTGTCGCGCCTGCACTTGATCTTTGCGCGGGTTATCGACGATGGCGAGGATCTGGGCATAGGCGCGTTCATCCACGTGCGCGAACCGGACGGCGCGGATGATGGGCTGGAGATCGCCAAGCGCTCCTACGCCATGGGCGTGCGGGGCATACCCGAGACCTACATCAAGTTCCATGACCTCAAGGTGCACAAGTCCATGCTGGTAGTCCCGCCGGAGGGGCTTAAGCGCGGCTTCGCCGGCCTGATGCAGGCCTACAACGCCCAGCGCGTGGGCGCGGGTACGGTGGCGCTGGGCATCGCACAGGGCGCCTTCGAGGAGGCCGTGGACTACGTCAAGCAGCGCCAACAGTTCGGCCGGCCGATAGCGGAGTTCCAGGGTTTGCAGTGGATGGTTGCCGACATGGTCATCCAGCTGAATGCGGCGCGGCACATGCTGCACGCGGCCGCGCGTAGCGGTACCCCGCGGACCTTCGGTTTTCCGGACGTGTCGCTGGCCGCGCAGGCCAAGATCTTTGCCGCCGAAACCGCGCAGCGCGTGACCAACGACGCCTTGCAGCTGCATGGCTCGTCCGGCTATGGGCGCGACATGCCGATGGAGCGCCACGTGCGCGATGCGCGCATGTTCACGATCGCGGGCGGCACGGCGCAGATCCTGCGCACCCAGGTCGCTTCCGCGGTGCTTGGGATGAAGCTGCCGCAAACGCGGGACGGGTACCTGCGCGGGCGGTGATGCTTGACGATGAATTCCGCCTCGCGTAGTATCTTTTTAACCGATCGGTATAAAAGGAGCTTTCGCAATGGAATTCCAAGGCAAGGTCGCGCTGGTCACTGGAGGAACGCGGGGCATCGGCGCCGCCATCGTTCGTAGGTTTGCAGAACGGGGCGCCGATGTCGCCTTCACCTACGCCAGGTCGGATCGGACGGCGCAAGATTACGCCCATGAACTCGGCAAAAGCGGCGCCAAGATCCTGGCCATCAAGGCGGACAGCCGCGATCCGGCCGCCGTCCGGGCGGCGGTGGAGCAGACTGCCGCGGAGCTGGGCAGGCTGGACATACTGGTCAATAGCGCCGGCGTGTTCCCTTACGGGCCGGTCGAGGACGCCACGCTCGAAGAAATCGACGACACCCTGGCGATCCACGTCAAGGCGGTGTACGTGGCCTCGCAAGCCGCGCTGGCTTACATGGGGGCCGGCGGGCGCATCATCTCCATCGGCTCCTGCTTCGCCCAACGCGTGCCGTATGGAGGAGTGACGCTCTATGCAATGAGCAAGTCCGCGCTCATCGGGTTCACGAAGGGCCTCGCGCGCGAGGTCGGCGGCCGGGGCATTACGGTCAACATTGTCGATCCCGGGTCGACCGACACGGATATGAATCCCGCCGATGGCCCGACGGTGGCCGCCGAGCTGGAGCTCATGGCGGTCAAGCGCTATGCCGAACCCAGGGAGATTGCGGCCGCTGTGGCGTATCTGGCAGGGGCCGAGAGCCAATTCATCACCGGAGCATCGCTCGCGATTGATGGAGGTTTCACCGCCTAGGATTTCCGCATGGCGGAGCCGTTGGTGGCATGATCCAATCACAGTCAAACAGCAATGGGGATGCAAATGGCCTGGGGACTCCTGGTTTTGGCCGGCGTGCTTGAAATCGTCTGGGCCTTGGCGCTGAAGCAGGCAGACGGCTTGACGAGATTCTGGCCGAGCCTGATCGGCATCAGCGTCGCCATGCTGAGCCTGGTGCTGCTCGCCTTGGCCCTGAAGCATCTGCCAGTGGGCACTGCTTACGCAATCTGGGTGGGTATCGGTGCTTTCGGCGTGGCGGTTTTCGGAACATTGGTGCTCGGAGAGCAGATGTCATTGGCCAAACTGTTGTTCCTGGGGCTGATCGGCGTTGGCGTGGCGGGCCTGCGGATAATTGAATCGTGAATTCTGGCAATCAAACAAAATCGGCCGCCGCGCCGAAAATCGGGCGTCCGAAGGAGTTCGACAAAGACCAGGCCTTGCTGGCGGCCATGCGAACCTTCTGGACGCAAGGCTATGAAGGCACGTCGATCCAGGATCTCGTCAGCGCCACCGGCGTCAACAAGCCCAGCCTCTATGCGACTTTCGGTTGCAAGGAAGAGATCTTCCGGCAGGCAGTCGAACTCTACGACCGTGTCGAGGGGCGGGCGACGTCGCAGAGCCTCAGCGCAGCCCGCACGGCGCGCGAGGCCGTCGAAACCATGCTGCGATCGAACGCGCGCGCCTATGCCGTGGCCGAGGGGCCGCGGGGTTGCATGGTCGTGTTGTCATCGTTGCTGGGCGCGCCCGAAAACGAAAGCGTGCGCGCGTTTCTTGCCGCGAACCGGAAGGATGGGGAATCGATGCTGAGGGACCGGCTGGCGCAAGGCATTGCCGAGGGCGACCTCGCGCCGTCCGCCGATGTCCGTCAGCTTGCCGCGTTCTACACGACCGTGCTCGAAGGCCTGTCGATCCAGGCCCGCGACGGCGCCGGCGTGAAGAAGCTCAACACGATCATCGATGCCGCGATGCTTGCGTGGCCAGCCGGTTGACGCACGCCGGCGCAGCCACGCGGGATTGATGCCGGCGCGGCGCAGCCTAGGGCTGGACGACCATCCAGGCGACTATCCGGCGCACGACCGGCAGTAGCAGCAAGAGGCTGGGAAAAGCCACGATCCAGGAGGCGGCCCAGGCACTGGGCCAGTTGATGACAAAGTCGGAGCCCACGCCCACGCTCGTGGCAGTCGCCACTGCGGAAACGATGGCCGACATGAAAACCGAAAGAACCAGCGGCATCAGGAAGGGTGCATAGCGCGGTGGGAGTTTTTTCAGGGTGGATCTAGTCGGGTTCTTGGACATTTCAGTACTCCCCGCCATTCCGAGCCGAGTTTTTCTCGGCGATCAGGTCCTTGACGTATGCGCGCAGCGAGCGCGGCTCGCGTCCGAGCGCAGCCCTTAGTACCAGACTATTTCCGCCCAGCCCATAGGCGCGATAGTGATCGAAAACCTTCGACAGCAAAGGCAACTGCTGATCCCCGTACGGCAGGCGCGCGCCTTCCGCCCATGCGCTGAATCCGGGCTCGAGCGCTGCGACCGGAGATCCCAGTTCCTCGGTCAGTGCCGCGACGATGTCCGTGCGGCTGTACATGCCGGCGCACAACTCCAAGGTCGCGTAGGCCAGCCTGTCCCCGGTCAGGGCGATTGCGGCAGTCTCGGCCACATCGCGATAGTCCACGCGAGCGATTCTTATGTCCCGGGGAAAGGGCTCGGCGTAGCTGGAATGGTCGCGGATCGATGGCCAGGCCAAACCGATGTTCTGCATGAAGTTGGCGGGATGCAGGATCGTATATTCCAGCCGTGAGGAATAGAGGGCATCCTCAACCGGAATCTTGCTGGCGTGATTGGCCAGGCGCATGTTCGTCGGCTGGATGACCGATGAAAAGACGAACTTCCTCACGCCGCTGCGCTCGGCCGCCTCGACCAAGGCGACCCCCATCGGCGCTTCGTCCGCGGTGAACGCCGGGCCGATATGAAACACGCCGTCCACGCCATGCGCGGCGGCCGCGAGACTGTCGACGTCGCGGAGGTCGCCGATGGCGGTCTCTGTCGCGCCCAGCGAGCGGGCCCGCGCGGCGCGTGCCTCGTCGCGCACGAGCGCCCGGACCGTGACCTTGCGCCGCTGCAATTCAGGAACCACCAGGCTTGCGAATTTGCCGGTGGCCCCGACGACCAAAACGATAGGTTGAGTGGGGTTCACAGGGTTTCTCCTTCGTATGCGTGTGAATACGAAGGCAGTGTATTTTCTACCGATTAGTGAAACAATACGTGTGAAAATTGAATGTGAATCACGATAATCGAGATAAATAATGAGCCGCCTCGAAGACCTGGAAGCGTTCATCCATATCGCTGAAACCGGAAGCCTGACCAAGGCCGCGCGAAACCTTGGCCGCTCGCTACAAGCCGTCAGCCGTTCTCTCGCAGCGCTGGAAGAGGATGTCGGCGTTCAACTGGTACATCGCACCACGCGGCACTCCTCGCTCAGCGAGGCGGGCGAGGCCTTCTTCCGGCGGGTGAAACCGGCAATGGAAGAGATAGGCGAGGCCCGGCTGGATGTCGCCGACCGTCGAGCCGCGCCGTCGGGCCTGTTGCGCGTCGGCGCCCCGGTACTGTTCGGCCCGGACTTCCTGGTTCCAATCATCGCGCAGTACATGCGCGCATACCCACAGATCGAGGTCGATCTGCAACTGACGGATGCCTTTGTCGATCTTGCCGCCGCAGGCCTCGATCTGGTCGTACGCATCGCCGATCTGCCGGACTCCGGCTTGCAAGGGCGGCGATTGGGAGCCTTGCGCAGAGTCGTATTCGGAGCGCCTTCCTACTTCAAACAGCACGGCCGTCCCGCGCATCCGTCGGAACTGCGCCAGCATGCCTGTATCGTCAGGACCGTCGATCAACAGTCGGCTCAATGGGCCTTTCAGATAGACGGCAAGCGGCGCAACGTCGGGGTCCAGGGTCCGTTCCGGACCAATACGATGGCGGCGATCTATTCCGCCGTCAGCGCCGGGCTCGGTATCGGCTATTCGCCGCTGTGGCAGATCAGGCAGCTGCTGGATACGGGACAGGTGGAAGTCATACTGGAAAATTTCGAGTCCAAGCCGGTGCCGATACACGCGCTCTGGCAGGAGAACAGGCTTCCACCCGCCAAGGTGCGCGCTTTTGTTGATTATCTGGCGGCTGGGCTGAAGCTCGATCGGTTCTAGCTGGCACGGTAGACTAAGAATCCTCCCATCCCGATGCACGGCGACCATGTCTCTCCAAACGTACGTCCGTATAGCCCAGAGCGGAGACATCGATTCGATGGTTGAACTGGATCCGATCGCCAGGCAAGAACCGGGCAGGAGGACATTTATCGCCCATGCGGTGGCTGCCGGCCAATGCTGGGCCGCGACGGAAGCAGATGATGCTTCGGCGCTGATCGGTTACGGAGTGCTTGACCACTCGTTCTTCGAACACGATTTCATCCCGCTGGTTGTCGTTAAGCACTCGGCGCGACGCCGTGGCGTTGCTACGGCAATCCTGCGGACGCTGGAGTCGCAATGCCGGGGAGGAAAACTGTTCACGTCGACCAATACTTCAAATATCGCGATGCGCCAACTGCTTGGCCAGCTGGGCTTTATCAGTAGTGGCCAAATCGAAAATCTGGATGACGGCGACCCTGAGCTCGTGTTCGTGAAGTTCCGATCATCCCTTTGAGGACCGCCATCTGTCTGGCGTTGGCCAATATCCAACCGAATCTCACTCTGCCCAGGAGGATCATCATGCCGGTATTTCAGATCAAGCACTTGGACCACGTCGTCCTGAGAGTGCAAGACATGGCGCGTAGCCTGGAGTTTTATACCAAGGTACTAGGCTGTTCCATCAAGAAGAAGAACGATGAGTACGCCATGATCCATCTGGGCGCAGGCGGCTCCATGATCGATCTGGTCGACGTGCAAGGGCCATTGGGCGCGGCAGGCGGCGGAGCCCCAGGGAAAGACCGGCACAATCTCGACCACTTTTGTCTGCGGGTCGATCCGTTCGATGAAACAGCCATCCTGGAGCATCTGCGAGCTTTCGGCGTAACGGCGGACAAGGCCGTAATGCGATATGGCGCGGAAGGCGAAGGGCCTTCGATCTATTGCTTCGATCCCGACGGCAATCAGATCGAACTGAAGGGGCCTGCGATCTAGGGCAGGCTTATCCGACGTGGATTCAGGCCAGATCTGTGTAATTGGTCAGCGCACCGGCAACAGATACTTCAGGGCCTGCGTGAAGCCGCGCGGCGCCACGGTGAGATGGTCCTCGTCGTTCAGGACCACGGACTTCAGTTTCAAGCCTGGATATTTCCGGCCTTGCAGCGCCGTCTCCAGCGCCCGGTTGTCGGCGACCATGTCCACCGTCTGGTTGTAGCGCCGGTCACCTTTGCGCAGGGCCTCATAGGCGCCGACATAAAGATAAACGTTCGCGGTCAGATCCTGATGCTGCTGGGCATAGCGTGCTTCGAGTTTCAAGGCATATCGCTTGTCGTACCAGAGTGACGGGCTACCCAGGATATAGCTGTTGAACATGCCGGGCTCGGTGAAAAGGATCTGTGTCCCTAGCAGAGCGCCGTAGGAGTGGCCGAGAAAGAGGGCCTTGTCTGGGTCGGCCCGGTAGCGGGCGGTAATGAAAGGCTTTACCTGATCGCGCAGGTACTGTTGATAGGCACGCGCCTGGCCATGGATCGCGTTGGCTGGCGCAGTGCTCGGGCCGTTCGGGGTGGGGGTGTAGTCGCGCTGGCGGCTGACTCCGCCGTCTTCGCCCTTGCCATAGGACAGGCCGACAAGAATGAATTCCTCGATCTGCGGGCCTTCAACGTTCAGGCGGCGTCCCAGCTGCCGGATGACGGGGAAAGCATAGTCGGCGTCGGTCACATAAAGCACGGGGTAGCGCCGCTGCGGCTGCTTCGCATAGGAAGGCGGCAAGGCGACGAAGACCTGGTAGCCGCGGCCCGACATGGGGTCGGGCACGTCCCATACTTCGCTATCGGCGATTTCGTAGGGGCGTCCCTCGCCAGGCTGTATCTTTGCCGTGGATTGGGCCTGGGCTTGCGCCGGACCGCCAGCCACGCCGAAGCTGGCGAGGAGGGCAATCAGCAGGGCATTCAGAAAGCGTCGTTGCATGGGAGGAATAGGTGCCAATCTACAATTTGACGGTATAGGGCCGGCGAAATTGTAGACTGGCATCACAGTTTGCAGCTGCGCACGCAGCTACCAGGAGCACAAACATGCCCACAAACCTACGTGCAATCCATTCGGATATTACGAAACTCCAGGTGAACGCCATCGTCAACGCCGCAAACTCTTCGCTGCTAGGCGGCGGTGGAGTCGATGGCGCCATCCATCGTGCCGCAGGGCCGGAGCTTGTGCATGAATGCAGGCTGCTCGGCGGTTGCAAGACCGGGGATGCCAAGGTGACCAAAGCCTATCGTCTTGCCGCTCAATACATCATTCATACGGTGGGCCCGGTATGGAGGGGTGGAGATAGTGGCGAACCAGCATTGCTGTCCAGCTGCTATCGCCGGTGCATAGCGCTGGCGGAAGAAAGGGCTGTCGCTACGATTGCGTTCCCTAGCATCAGCACGGGCATATACGGCTATCCCATCGAATTGGCGGCAGAGATCGCGGTCAAAACTGTCCGCCAAAGCCTGGCCAGGGATTCGTCTGTTCAAGAAGTGATCTTCTGCTGTTTTTCAGCGGAAGATCTCCTTCAATATGAACGCATCTTGAGCTTGCCGCTTGCATGAGCCTGCTTTGTTCGGGATCCCGAGCCCGGGTATTGAGGTCCGTGGTCGTGGCGCTGAGAAGAAATGTGTCAGCCTACAATTTCGCATGCCGTATGCAGTAGGAATCGTAGGCGGTAGTTCGTATTTCTGGCGGCACGGCCGGGCTCATCTGGCGTTGCCATGAGCTTAATTTTTTTGTGCAGCGTCCGTTACTCGATTTGGTGCATCAAGTCGAGTGTTGGAAAATTTATGACGTTGCCTGTTGCATTGCTTTTGCCTGCCGTGGGTACGATAGGCACGGCGGTCTTGTACTTCATCGGTGTTAAGTACCACGAGGCCTACTACTCCACCTTGCGTATCGCGCATGCGCGGTTTCCCCAGGAAACAGTCACGTACTTGCTAAATGGCGTGGACGCCATTCGGGCGTCCGCCTTTGACACAACGGTTCGCGTGTTCTCCGACCCTTGGGTTTGGGTAGTACTGGCATTGTTCGTGGCTGCCCCTTTGCTGATACTGTCGTTGGCCCTTGATCGTTCAGGAAGCCGCATTCAGGTTTACCGTCAACCGTTTACCCGGTCCAGATTGAGTAAGCTGGCCCAGTTTCTTGTTCGCTACCTAGTTTTGCTGGTTGTGATCTGTTACGGTCTGGCGTTTGCGCCTGTGCTGGTAGGTTCCGTCATCATTATTCCGACAGTTGTCGGTTCTATCGCGGGAAAAGACGAGGCTAACCGGTTGCTGGGCGAGGTCATGCGCTGTCCTGCTGTCCTGAGAGCAGGTCTGAGCTACGCGCGTGTGGAGCGTGATGGTCAGATCGTTGGGGAAGGGATCGTGGCGGGGGCGAGTGGATCGCGCATGGTGCTCGTGTCACGCAAGGGATCCGCAGAGTATGAGGTCCAGGATGCGCGCATCTCATATCACGCGGGATTTCCCCAGGGAGGATCCACAAGCGGAGGCGCAGACGTAGGGCTTGGTAGCGCGTCAGCGTCCATGTCGTGTCAAGAGATTGCCGCAGGCGCCGCCGAAGGGGCAAGCTAAAGGTCGCCTGCCTTAGTCCGGACCTCCAGTTCTACAAGCGTTGCCCCCCGGTCGCATCGATACTCTGCCCCGTAATCCAGCGCCCCTCATGCGACGCCAGAAACGCGACGATATCCGCAATATCCTCAGGCTGCCCCACGCGCCCCAACGCAATCGTCTTCGCAATGACCTTGCTTTGCTCCGGGTCGCGCGCGCGGGCATTGAGGTCGGTGGCGGTGGCGCCCGGCAGCACGGCGTTCACGGTGATGCCGCGTTCGCCCAGCTCGCTCGCCAGCAGCAGGGTCAGCGCTTCCAGCCCGGCTTTGGCCGGCGCGTAGACGCTCATTTCCGGATAGGCGGCGCGCGTACCCATGGAGGACACGTTGACGATGCGGCCATGGTCGCGGAGGAAGGGCAGGGTTTGCTGGATCAGGAAGAACGGGGTTTTCAGGTTGACTTGCAGCACCCGGTCGAACGCGTCCGGCGTGACCTCTGGCAGGCGGGCGCGCAGGCCCACGCCGGCGTTGTTGACCAGGATGTCCAGGCCGTCGTCGGTGTAGCGTTCCTTGAGCGAGGCGCGCAAGCTCCGCGCCAACACTGCTGCGGCGTCCGCTTGCGACAGGTCGGCCTGCAGGGCCCAGGCTTCGCCGCCGTCGGCCCGGATCTGGCGCACGACCTCGTCGGCGGCGTCGCTGGCGGCGTTGTAGTGTACGGCGACGCGCACGCCGCGCCGGCCCAGGGCTAGTGCGATGGCGCGGCCGATGCCGCGGCTGGCGCCGGTGACCAGGGCGGTCTTGCCCGTCAGGCTGTCGGGGGATTCAGGCTTGCTCATGCGGTTTCCGTTTCGGGTTGGGTCCATGCTTGTCGCGCTTCGAGTTGGCAGGCGGCGTTCATCAGTGCGTTGCGGTCGACCTTGTTGGTGCCGGCCCAGGGCAGTTCGTCCACGAAGCGGATGCGGCGCGGATGCTGATAGGCCGGACCATGCGCCAGCGCATGGCGTTTGAGCGCGTCGGCGTGCAGCAGGCTGCCGTCGCGGCGCACGACGAAGGCGACCGGGATGTGGCCGCGTTCCTCGTCGGCCAGCGGCACCACGCAACTCTGGCGCACGTCGGGGTGCGATTCCAGCAGCTTCTCGACCTCGACCGGATAGATGTTCTCGCCGGAGCAGACGAACATGTCGTCGGCGCGGCCGACGAAGTAATAGAAGCCGTCGGCGTCGCGCCGCAGCACGTCGCCGCTGTGGTACCAGCCGTCCTTGAGCACTTGGGCGCTCTTTTCGGGCAGGTTGTGATAGCCGGCGAGCACGGCGGGGTTCTTCATCAGCAGCACGCCCTGGTCCGGGCCGGGGCCGTCCGCGAGCCGTACCTGGGCGGGATCCAGCGGGTAGCCCAACGCCAGCGCGGGCGTGGGCAGGCCGTCGGGATGCGGGCCGAACACGGCGGGACCGGCCTCGGTGGTGCCATAGCCATGGGTCACGCGCACGCCGGGCAGCGCGCGCTGGATGCGTTCCAGCAACGCCACGGTCATGGGAGCGGAGCCCAGCATGACGCGGGTCAGCGCGGACAGGTCGCGTCCCTGCAGCAGCGCAGGATCCTTGACCAGCCGGGCGAACATGGTCGGCACCGCGGTCAGGACCGAGATGCGGTAGCGCTCCAGCGCGTCGGCGTAGGCGGCCACGTCGAAGGAGGGCTGGATCACCAGCAAACTGTTGCTGGCGAAGGCGCGCTTGGCCATGAACAGACCATTCATATGGAATAGCGGCTGCGCCAGCAGATAGCGTTCCTGCGTGCCGGCGCGGGCGACGACGGCGCCGGAGGTCGCTGCCAGCGCCCAGAGCTGGCCGCGGTGCGTGAGCGGCACGCCCTTGGGCTT
Organism: Achromobacter sp. SD115; assembly: GCF_017355315.1. Taxonomy (NCBI): domain Bacteria; kingdom Pseudomonadati; phylum Pseudomonadota; class Betaproteobacteria; order Burkholderiales; family Alcaligenaceae; genus Achromobacter; species Achromobacter sp. SD115. Next base: position 235,469 of record NZ_JADIJM010000007.1, read on the forward strand.
GCCGGTGGAGCCGGAGGTGTACAGCATCTGGGCGATATCGTCGTCTTGCGGCGTGACGAAGCCGAAGTCCGTAGGCGCGATCTGCGCGGCAAAGCCTTGCGGGCCGGGATCGTCGAAGTCCAGCACCGGCACCTTGGCCTCGAAAGCGGCGCGGCGCGGGCCGTCCACCAGCGCGAGCGCGATGCCGGCATCGCGCAGCACGTAGTCGATGTTCTCTTGCGATTGCTTGATGTTGATGGGTACGGCCACGTAGCCGGCCCGCATGATGCCGAAGTACGCGATCAGGTACTCGGCCCGGTTCAGCGCGGCGATGGCGATGCGGCTGCCCGGCGGCAGGCCGCGCGCGGACAGCCAAGCAGCTACGCCGCCCGCCAGCAAGCGGACCTGTGCGTGGGTGTAACGCAGCGGCGCGCCGGGCAGGCGCAGATCGATGATGGCGGGCAGATCGGGCGACAGTTCCGGATCGGCCAGGTGGCCCAGGTTGAGCAGGGAATGCGTCATGGGGTTTTCCGAAAAGTGTGCGGCTCAGCGCTTTTGCAGCTTGGGATTGAGCGCGTCGTTCAGGCCGTCGCCGACCAGGTTCAGCGACAGCACCGCAAGCATGATGGCCACGCCCGGTACGGCGCAGATGTACCAGGACGAGCGGATCAGACTGCGGCCTTCGCCGACCAGCCGGCCCCAGCTGGCGATGTTGGGATCACCCAGGCCCAGGAAGGACACGACCGATTCGTAGAGGATGGCGCCGGCCACCACCAGCGAGGACATCACGATCACGGGCGGCAAGGCATTGGGCAGGATTTCGGCGGCGACGATGCGCAGCGGGCTCATGCCCAGCGCGCGGCAGGCCTGCACGAACTCGCGTTCCTTGAAGGACAGGAACTCGGCCCGGGTCAGGCGGGCGATGGGCGGCCAGGACACCAGCCCGACCGCCAGCGTGATGTGTTCGATGCGCGGCCCCAGGATGGAAACCACCGTCAGCACGAACACCACGTTGGGGATGATCTGGAACAGTTCGGCCACGCGCATCAGGCCTTCGTCGATCCAGCCGCCGGCCCAGGCGGCAGCCGCGCCCACGCTTACGCCGATCAGCGTGGCGGTGGCCGCGGCCACCAGGCCGATCAGCAAGGTGGCGCGCGCGCCATGGGCGATCATGGCGGCGATGTCGCGGCCCATGGAATCGGTGCCCAGCGGATGACGCCAAGACTCGAACGGCCAGATTTCCGGCGCAGCGACGATGCGCAGCGGGTCGGTGGGGTATAGCCAGCCGGCGCCCGCCGCCAGGAAGGCCACCAGGGCCAGCAGCGCGGCACCGGCGACGGCGCCCCGGTTGCGGGCAAAGCGGGCGGCAAAGGAGGCGCGGGGGTAGGAAGGCGCTGCGGGAAGGGGAGGTGCAAGGGTAGGGGATGCGGACATGTCAGGCAGCCTTGATGCGCGGGTCCAGCCGCGTGTAGATCAGGTCGACGGCGATATTGGCGATGATCACCACGAAGGAACTGAGCACCAGGATGCCCAGGACCACGGGATAGTTGCGGCTCATGACGCTGTCGAACAGCACGGCGCCGATGCCGGGCCAGCTGAATACGGCTTCGACCACGATGCTGCCGCCCAGCACCGCGCCCAGTTGCAGGCCGAGCAAGGTGACGATGGGCAGGAAGGCATTGCGCAACACATGGCGCAGCACCACGGCGCTGCGCGTCAGGCCCTTGGCGTAGGCGGTGCGCACGAAGTCCATGCGGCTGACTTCCAGCATCGAGGCGCGCATCACCCGGGCATAGGCGGCGGAATAGAACAGTCCCAGCGCCAGCGCCGGCAACGCCAGGTGATGCAGCACGTCCAGCGCCTGGCGCCAGGCGCCGCCCGTCAGGCCGATGGTGACCATGCCGCCCACCGGAAACCAGCCCAGCTTCACCGAGAACAGCACGATCAACATGATGCCCAGCCAGAAGCTGGGCGCGGCAAAGCACAGCACCGCGAACACCGACACGGCGCTGTCCCACCAGGTGTTGACCTTGACGGCCGACACGATTCCGGCCGCCATGCCCACCAGCACCGCGATGGCCAGGCTGGCGCCCATGAGCAGCAGCGTGGCCGGCAGGTGCGCCAGGATCACGTCCAGCACCGGCAGGTTGTGGCGGTAGGAATAGCCCAGGTCGCCGCGCGCCACCGAGCCTACGTACTTCAGCAGTTGCACCGCGGGCGGCTGGTCCATGCCGTAGGTCACGCGCAGGCGCTCGATGAGCGCCGGATCGGTGACCTGCTGCTCGGCCGTCATCACGTCCAGGAAGGTGCCAGGCACGGATTGGATGAGCGCGAAGTTCAGAACTACCACGCCCAGCAGCAGCGGCACGGCCTGGGCCAGCCGGCGCAAGATCAGTCGGATCGGCATGCGCGCGCCTCAGGCCTGCAGCCAGACGTCGGCCAGGCTCTCGCCCTGGACGTTGGCGCCGGTGGTGAAATTGCGCACGTTCTTGCCGGCCAGCGTGAACGACTGGATCTCCACCAGCGGCACGTGGGGCACGTCGGTAGACGCCAGGCGGGCGAACTGGTGCGCCAGCGCGCGGCGCGCATCCGGGGCGGTCTCCTGGGTCAGCTTGGCCACCAGCGCGTCCATCTCGGGATTGGAGTAGCCGGTGGCGTTGCGGAAAGCGGCGCCCTTGACGATACCGTCGGTGGTGTAGAACTGGGTCACGGTCGGCACCAGCTCCAGCGGCGCCGTGAAGTTGGAGACGGCGATGTCGTAGTCGTAGTCGCCATAGATGCGCTTGAGCGCCGTGGCGCGGTCTACGGAATCCAGCTTGACCTCGATGCCCACGTCTTGCAGCGCCTGCTTCAGGTATTGGCCGAGCTTGGCGTTTTCCTCGAACCAGGCGGCGGCCACCAGGTTCACGGTGAATCGCTTGCCGTCCTTGACCGGCAGGCCGGCGGCGTCCAGCAGCGCGGCGGCCTTCTTGGGATCGAAGGGATAGCGCGGCACGTCCTCGGTGTAGAACAGCGGGTTGCTGCTGAAGACTGGCGCGATGGCGGGCTTGCCGCGGCCGTAGTAGATGGTGTCGACGATGAACTGGCGGTCGATGGCATGCAGGATGGCCTGGCGCACCTCGCGGCGGTTGACAATGTCGCGGCGCTGGTTGAATTCGGCGGTCACGGTCCAGGCCGAGTTCTGGTAGCCGCGCGTGTCCGCCACCACCTTGCCGGTCTTGAGCAGGCGGTCGATGTCGCGCGCCGGCACGGGATTGGAGTAGGCCAGGCCCAGCTCGCCGGTCTCCAGCGCGGCGCCGCGGGTGGCGGGGTCGCCCCACCAGCGGATGATGAGGCGGTCCAGGTTGGGCTGGCTGGCATGCCAGTAGCTGTCGTTGCGCAGGTATTCGACATGGCTGCCGCGCACCCACTTGCCGTACTTCCAGGGGCCGGTGCCGACCGGCGTGTTGTTCAGCGGGTTGGTGATGATGTCGCGGCCGTCGTACAGGTGCTTGGGCAGCAGCAGCTGGAACTGGCCGGCCAGGGTGGACTTCAGGAAGAACTCCGGCACCGGCGCATCGAAGCTAAGCACCACGGTCAGCGGATCGGACGCAGTGGCGCCCGTCAGCGACTTGAGCGCGATGCCAGCCGAGATCGGCTTCCAGTGCTGCAGCACGTTGTAGACGACGTCGGCGGACGTGAAGGGCGCGCCGTCATGCCAGGTGACGCCTTCGCGCAGCTTGATGGTGTAGCTGCGGAAGTCCGCGGCCGGCGTGACGGACAAGGCCAGGGCGGGCTGGAACTTCAGGTCGGCGTCCAGCTTGAGCAGGCGTTCCAGGATCTTGGTCGCGGTCTGGAACGGGCTGGAGCCGCCGCCGCCCGGCACGAACAGGGCTTGCGGTTCCAGGCCGCCCCAGCTTGCGACCAAGGTGCCGCCCTTGCGGGCGGGACCGGCGTCGGCGCCGGGTTGGGAAGTCGCGGCCAGCAGCGCCTGGGGCGCGATGCCCAGGCTGGCGGCCAGGCCGCTCGCGGCGGTACGGGTCAGGAAGGCGCGCCGTCCGGGGCGCTGCGCGGTGGTCATGATGGTGTCCTTGAAGATGAGAGTCCGCTCAGCCCTGGCTGAGCGTGGCGTAGGTGGCGCGGCCGATGGCCACCAGCGCGCCCTGGTCGTTGTAGAGATCCACGTCGGCCACGCCCACGCTGCGGCCGTTGCGGCGCACGCGGGCCACGGCGGTCAGCGCGGTGTTCACGGCCGGACGCAGATAGTCGACGCGGAAGTTGATGGTCGGCAGGCCGCGGCCCAGCAACATGCCCACGGCGAAATCGCCCACGGTGTCGATCACGGCGGCCAGCGGGCCGCCATGCCATTGGCCGCTGGCCGCGCCACGCTCGAATTCGGGGCGCATGGAGGCCAGCACGGTCAACTCTCCTTGCTCGTGATTGACCTCGCGCACCGACAGGCCGAGCCAGGCGATGAACGGCGAATCGTCGAACTTGGCCTGGATCGCCGCCGCGTCCAGAGTGGCGGCGGGCGCTTTCGGATTCGCGCTCATGCCGACACCAGCACTTTGCCGACGATCTTGCGATCTTCCAGCGAGGCCAGCGCCTGGGCGCCTTGTTCCAGAGGCCACTTGCGGTCCACATGGACGCGCAACCGGCCGTCGCGCACCAGCGCCAGCAGTTCGTGCAGGTCCTCGCGTTCCCAGCCGTTGGAGCCGCGGATCTGCAGCTCGAAGGTCCAGATGTAGCGCAGGTCCTCCTTGGGGTCGAAGCCTGCGGTCGCGCCGCAGGTCAGCAGGCGGCCTCCCAGGCGCAGGCAGCGCAAGGACTTGACCCAGGTGTCGCCGCCGGTGAAGTTGACCACCACGTCGACGCCGCCGGGCTTGCCGGAGCGGCGGCGCGACGGCTTGCCGAAACGCTCCTGGACCGCCTTGAGGAAGTCTTCCTCGGTGTACAGGATGATGTGGTCCGCGCCCAGGGCGCGCAGCGTCTCGGCCTTCTCGGGGCTGCCGGCGCAGGCGATGACTTCAGCGCCGGCCAGCTTGGCCAACTGCACGGCGCATACGCCCACGCCGCCGCTGGCGCCCAGGATCAGGACTTTCTCGCCGGGCTGGACCTGGCCGATGCGGTTCATCATGCGCAGGGCGGTGCCGTAGGCCACGGGCAGCGCAGCCGCCTGGTCGAAACTGACTTCGTCGGGCAGGCGCAACAGCTGATGCGCCGGCACGCGGCACAGTTCGGCCAGGCCGCCGTGGATGGTCTCGCCCACCAGGCCGCCGTCGACACGGTCTATCGGATCGACCAGCACGCGGTCGCCCGCCTTCCAGTCGCGCACGTTGGCGCCGGTCTGCACCACCACGCCGGCCACGTCCAGGCCGATGATCACGGGAAAGGGCAGCTTGATGCCGGGCATGCCGCGGCGAGTGAAGACGTCGTGGTAGTTCAGCGACGAAGCCTGGACGCGGATCACCACGTCATCGGGACCGGCGACGGGATCGGGGAATTCGGTTTCCAGGCGCAGCTTGTCGCTGCCGCCGTGTTCACGCAAAACAATGGCTTTCATGAGTGTCTTGAAGAAGGGAGGAAGGGAGAAATCACCACGCCGCCAGGCCGGCGATGGCCTGGCGAGTGATCTGCAGGCCGTGGGCCACCACATTGCGGCGCCAGACGCTGGACACGGGCACGAAGGCATCGACCAGGTCCGCGCGCAGTTGCGCATCGCGCGCCGCGTCAGGCGCGGCGGGGGCCTTGAAACGCAGCCATTGGTCCAGCCTCAGGGCCGGCCGCATCTGCAAGCCGCGGGTGCCGAACTCGACCACCGCGCCGGCCAGGGGCCGTTTGCCCAGGGCCTGTTGCACGCCGCGGAACACCAGGCCCTGGTAGTCGGGACGGGCCAGGCCGTGCGGGCGCTGTCCCAGCACGCGGTCCACGCCCCACCAGGCGGCGGCCTGTGCCTGTTCCGCGCTGCCATCGGCGTTGAAGCACAGGAAGAAGGGTTCGCCGTATTCGCCGATTCCGGTGTGCCAGTCTATGAAGGCCACGCGCTCGCTTGCGCCCAGGTGCTCGTCGACGATGCGGCGCAGCGTGCGGTTGGACCATTCGGGGCCATTGCCGCCGTAGACCAGGCCATCCGGATGCGTGTATTGGCCGCTGGCGGTCACGTTGAACAACGCGTCTGCACCATGCTCCAGGCGGAAGCGTTCCAGCGCCTCGGCGCCGGCATCGAGCGAGGCCTCCGTCCAACGGCGCGGGATCAGGTGCGGATGCAGCGCGGCGTAGTGCGGATTGGTTGGCGCCGGCCGGGTGTGGTCGATGAAGTTGCGGTTCAGGTCGACGTTGTTCTCGGTCGTGCGCGTGTCATGGGCATAGCCATAGGGATTCAGCGCATGCACCAGCACCACGTTGACGTCGTCCGGCAAGGGCAGGCCGCCGTCCGCCTGCAGCCAGGCCAGCTGCACCGCCGAGCCGGCGGCGCCTTCCAGGCCGTGGGTGCCGCTGATGGCCAGATGGCTGCGGGAGGCGTCCGGGCGCCCCAGCACCGCCACGTCCACCGTCAGCGGCCGGCCTTGCGGATCCTTGGCCGTGGGGTGCTCATGGCGCGAGAGCACGGCGCCGCGTGCGGCGGCGGCCGCCACGAAGGCCTCGCGCGCCGCCGCGTAGTCGGTGGAAAAGCAATTCCAGTAGTCGGGCAGGGGCTGGCCCATCATGCCTCCAGCACGAAGACTTGCAGCGCGCCCGCGGCATGCTCCGGCGCCACGGCCAGTTCGCCTTGCGCGTTGGCGCGGTAGGGGACCTGTTTGCTGTCGAGCCACGCGCGCGTCTGCCCGATATCGCGCACGCCGATGACGGAGCCGGCGAACCAGCCGCCCTGGCTGCTCGTGGGCAGGCCCGCCGGCACGCGCACATGGGGATAGCGTTGCTCGAAGGCGGCGGGCGTGAGGAAGTCGATGCGCAGGCTGCCGCGCCGCACTTGCAGTCCCTGCTCCGGCAGCTCGCTGATGGCAATGGGGCCGAGCACGCGTTCATACGCGGGGCGCAGGGCTTGCGGTTCGGGATGTAAGACGATCAGGGACTCGATGCGGCGCGCGCCATTGGGGTGAGTCTGCCATTCGGGGCGGTAGACCAGATGGCGCGTGAGATGGCCGCAGGTAAAGAAGTCCGGCACCGCGAACAGTCCGGCGGGAAACTGGGTATTGTTCCAGGCCGCGTCCTCGCTGCCTTCGGGCAGGTGCACCGGCCGGCCGCCGCGCTGCGGCGGTTCGGCCTCTATGCCCAGGCGGGCCAGCTCGGCGTGGACGGCTGTGCTGTCGGTGGTTTGCAGGGCAACGGATACCGGACCTTCGTAGGCGTCGTCAAAGCCTGCGAAGCGCGACTGGTCTCGCAGTTCCGGCGGAAAGGCCAGCAGTTCCAGGTAGTTGGCGTCCAGGATCAGCGTCTGGTTGCGCGTGCCGCGATGGTGCCGGCCTTGCGGCGCCAGCGCAAATCCCAGCTTCTGATATTGCTCGGTTGCGGCCTGCAGATCATGCACCCGGATGATGTAGTGGTCGAGTCCTGTGACGGAGGGTATGGACATCGCATTTCCTGATTTTGCTTGACGGAAACAGGCAGTCTGGCCGATGCGAAGTCGGGCCAGAACGATTGAATTCGCATGTGGATATCTGTTTTCTGATGAGGGGTTCCGCGTGGCGATAGAATGCGGACTCCGACATGCGTCCTGCCAGCAAGAAAAAATCCGTGTCTGTTGTCCGTTCACCCCCCAGCTATCGCGCCAAAGCCCCCGCCAGCATTGCGCTGGCGCTCGCATTGTTGATGGCCGGCGCCGTGCAGGCGCAGGGTGCGGCGCCCGCGACTGGCAAGGTCAGCGAGGCCATGGGCGATTTCCGGATCGAGGGATATGAAGATTCGCGGCTGCGCCAGATCAAATACCGCGGCAATACCTATCGGCCGTTGAATGCCTACGAGTTCATCCATGTGCGCGCGCTGGGCCCGACGATGGGCGGCCAGCCGGTGCTGCTGGCCGTGTCGAACGATTTCATGGGCGCGGGCACGATATTGATCGCGGTGCAGAACGACACGCCGCTGGCGCGCGTGCTGAGCCCGACCATCGACACACGCGATCCCGATCTGGGCCTGCCGCAGCCCGGGCGCCAGGACTTGCTGTTGTTTACGGCGGGCTCGCGCGCGCTGGTCACGTCGACCGGGAAAGTGCTGTGGTTCGAGCATCTGCTGCTGCCCAAGGAATACCAACCGTCGGGAGGCATGCTGGTGTCGGTATCGCCGGACAATGGCAGCGGCGCCTTGCTGCTGGACAATGAGATCCGTCTGAGCAGGACGGACGAGGGTGTCTACGCGCGCGTGCCATTCACGAGGGCGATGCAGGGCAAGGCCTTCAAGCCGCTATGGGACGAGAGCTATGCGACTGCGCGCAAGACGCATGACGAGGGACGCCGCATCGATCAGCGCCGCCTGTACGACAACCTGAAAGCCGAATGGATCAACCGGAATTTCCGCTGGCACGAGACCGCGCAAGGCTGGCAACTGCGGGGGCAGGGGCTGGACTCATCGCCAGTCCCGGCACGGGAACGCGGAGAGGTCCAATGATGGCGCGCGCCAGGTTCAGGCGGGCCGCAAGAAGCATGCCGCGCTTGGCGGCGTCGGCGTTGCTGGCGGGGCTGACGGCGGGGCTGATGGCGGGGTGCGCGACGCAACCTGATGTTTTTGAAAAGCACCTGCGCAGCGAAGACGCGAACCCTGCGGACGCCGCGCTGACGCTGGACGTCACCTTCGCCCGCGCGCCCGACCATGATCCCAAGTCGAATGTGTACGGCGGCGCCGCGCAGCGTGTCGAGTATTCGGGCTATCCCAGTATCGACGTGCCCTTCTATCGAAAGGGCCTGGGTTTCGAACTGGGCGTGCTGGGGGATCCGCGGGCGTTGCTGGCATTGCCGTATCCCTCGCCCAAGGTCGATGCGTCCACTGTCAAGCTGAAGATCTTCGGCCAACGCCTGGATGCCAGGCACTATCGTTTCCTGGTCCTGCCACGGCCCGGTTGGCGCAGCCTGGACAGCTTCCAGGTGTCGTTCGCCGTCAATGGCCGGCGCGAGGGCATGACGTTCGCCTATAGCGCCCAGACCACGTGCGACAGCAGCTTCGACGTGACGACGCCCACCTACGGCTTCGGCATGTCGGTCTCGGCAAGTTTCCCCGGCGGCAAGCCGGGCTGCCTCAAGGCTTGCGACGCACGGCCGGGCTATCCGGGTCATTGCGCTTTCTTTTCCGGCTTCGAGACCGTACCTGGCCTGTAGCGCCGTTGTTCCACTCCGCAGCAGTTTCTGCCGAGTACGCGGCGATGTGGTTCTGCCACGCCGCCGGGCACGGGCGCGCCGGTGGATTTCAAGCGGAATCGGGCGGCCCGCATATTCATATCTGAAAGTCTTCTTTGTCGTGGCGTGCGTGGGCAAGCAGCATGGAGGTCCGTTCACTGCTCTCCAATAGACAACGACATGGCAACTCGCAAGACACCCGGCGGCGCCCGCATCGCAATTTCCCTGGCGCTGGCCCTGGGCGCCGGCACGGCGCAGGCCGACGCCACCCTGGACAAGGTCAAGGAACGCGGAACGATCACCATAGGCGTGCTGGCCAATGGCGGCGTGTTCGGCTCGCTGGATCCGGCCACGCAGCAGCTGGTGGGCTGGAATCCGGAGTTGGCACGCGAGCTCGCCAAGGATCTGGGCGTGAAGGCGGAACTGGTGCAGGTGCAGACCGCCACGCGCACGCAGTTCCTGATATCCGGCAAGGTGGACTTGCTGATCGCGTCCATGGAACTCAACGCCGAGCGCGCCGAGATCCTGGGCTATGCGCCTACGCCGTTCTTCCGGGTGGGCGGCACGGCCGCCACGCTCAAGACCAGTGGCATCGCCAAATGGGAAGACCTGCGGGGCAAGCCGGTGTGCGTGTCGCAGGGCAGCAGCTTCGCGCGGCCTTTGTCGGCGGACTACGGCGCGGTGGTCAAGGGCTACAAGAGTTCCTCGGATTCGCTGCTGGCGCTGCGCGGCGGCCAGTGCGTCGCGGCCGTGCACGACTCGACCTTGATTCAGCCGCTGCTGCGCAGCAATCCGGAATGGAAGGACTACCACGCGCCCATCGCCTCCGAGGTACTGCCGGCCAACTCGGTGGTCTGGACCCGCAAGGGCGAGGCCGACACCATCGCCGCCGTGGACAAGGTGGTGCAGGACTGGCACCGCAGGGGGTGGCTGATCGCCACCGAAACGCGCCTGGGCATTGCTCCGCCGCAACCGCTGCTGCAGGAACTGCACGCGAAGTACAAGCAGGGCAGTTGAGGCGGGCCGGAGCATGTTCGAATCGGCATTGCAAGCCTGGGTCGGCTTCTTCAAGCCGCTGGGCCTGAACTACAGCTTTGTGCTGGACGCAGGCGAGCTGTCCGCATTTGGCCGCGGACTGCTGGTCACGCTGCAGCTATGCGCGTGGACCATACCGGCCAGCCTGCTGTTCGGCGTCCTGATCGCCGCGGGGCTGACCAGCGGCCGCGCCTGGCTGGCCCGGCCGCTGCAGGCCTTCGTGGAGGTCACGCGCAATACGCCCACGCTGGTGCAGCTGTACTGCGCCTTCCTGGTGCTGAACATGCTGATCACGCAAAAACTGGGCGGCGGCAGTCCGATAGCGCCGTTCGCCTGGGTAGTGATCGTGGTGGCGCTGCACAAGGGCGTGTTCCATGCCGAGGCCCTGCGCGCGGGCATCGAAGCGGTGCCTGCGGTGACGATGGAGGCGGCGCGCTCGCTGGCGTTTTCGCGGCGCCAGATCCTTACCCAGGTGCAGTTGCCGCTGGCGCTGCGCTTTGCCTTGCCGGCGCTGGTCAACAACCTGGTGGACCTGGTGAAGATGAGCGCCATCGCTTCCGCTATCGCCGTGGGCGACGTGACCTATGAATCGATCATGATCTGGTCGTATCGCGACAACGTGTTGGAACTGCTGCTGCTGATCCTGCTGTATTTCGGCCTGCTGACGTGGCTGGTTGGCCTGGGCGGGAGATGGCTGGAAGCGCATTTGAGGATGCCGGGCTATGGGCAATGATCTGGTCTTGCAGGCGGGGGCAGCGGGGCGTCGGCTGCCGGCGGCGTTGCGTGATCCCTGGCTGGCAATATTCCTGGCGCTGGCGGCCCTGAACCTGGCATGGGCGGCCAGCGGCACGGCGCCGGCCGCGGTGCGAGCGCTATGGCAGTGGTCGCCCGCCTTGTTGCGCGGGCTGGCGATGAACATCCAGCTCAGCGTGCTGGCCATGATGCTGGGCACACTGGCCGGGCTGGTGGTGGGCGCACTATCTCTGTCGCCGTCGCCGCTGCTGCGCCGCCTGACGCGCGCCTACGTGCTGCTGTTCCGCAATGCGCCCATCCTGGTGCTGGTGTATTTCACCACCTACGTGTTTCCCTTCGAGCTCATGCTGGGCGGATGGAGCCTGCCGTTTCCGGACTGGATCAAGGTGGTGATCGGCCTGGGGCTGCCGGCCAGCGCCAATGTGGCCGAGATTTTCCGCGGCGCGATCCAGTCCATCCCCAGCGCCCAATGGGAGGCCGCGCAATCGCTGGCGTTCCGGCGCTCGCAGATCTTCCGCATGATCGTGCTGCCGCAGTGCCTGCGGCGGATGCTGCCGTCCTGGATGAACCTGTACGCCAGCATCACCATGAGCACGTCGCTGGCCTCGCTGGTGGGCGTGCACGATCTGGTCGACGCGGCCACGGTGGCCAGCAATACCGTGTCGCGTACCGACTTCACCATACTGGTCTATTTCACGCTATTGGCGCTTTTCTTCGCCTATTGCTATCCCATCGCGCGCTGGACGCGGTATCTGGAAAGACGCCATGAGCATTATTGAATCTGGGGCGCGCGCCGCCGCCTTCCAAACGGCCGCCCAGACGCCGCTGGTCAGCCTGCAGGACGTGCACCTGGCTTTTGGCCAGACCGAGGTGCTCAAGGGCATAGACGTCGAGATCAAGCAGGGCCAGGCGGTGTCCATCATCGGGCCTTCGGGTTCGGGCAAGTCCACCATCCTGCGTTGCATGACCGGGCTGCTGCGTCCGCAGCGCGGCCGCATCCTGGTCGGCGGCGTGCGCGTGGATGCCTTGAAGACCGAGTCCGAGCTGATTGGGTTGCGCAGGCGCGTGGGCTTCGTGTTCCAGCAGTACAACCTGTTCCCGCACCTGAGCGTGCTGCAGAACCTGACGATCTCGCCCATCAAGGTGGCCGGGCTGCCGCGCGCGCAGGCCGAGGCGCGGGCGCGCGAGCTACTGGCCAAGGTGCGGATGACGCACAAGGAGGACGCCTATCCCGGCGAGCTGTCCGGCGGCCAGCAGCAGCGGGTGGCGATTGCGCGTGCGCTGGCGTTGCAGCCCGAGTTGATCCTGTTCGATGAGGTGACTTCCGCGCTGGATCCGGAGATGGTCGGAGAAGTCCTGACCGTGATCCGCGAACTGGTGCAGGACGGCCTGACCTGCGTGCTGGTGACCCATGAAATGCGCTTTGCCGAAGAGGTCAGCGACATCGTGTATTTCACGGAGGCCGGCCGCATCGTCGAGTCCGGTCCGCCGGCGCGCCTGTTCCGGGCGCCCGCCAGCGAGCGCGCCCGCGCCTTCCTGCAACGGGCGGTCGGCGCGGCGCCACCACGGGAAAGCGTTGCCGATCCCATACAGGCCTACTTGAATTTCGATCCACTGCGTCTGGCAGTGTGAACCATGATGGAGCTGCACATGACTTTCGTATCCCCGATCTCCAACCTTGCCGAGGTGCGCGCATGAGCCTGGCAGACGCCCGCGTCCAGACCCGGCTGGTGCATGCCGGATCGCCCGACCTGAAGCAGGGTGCCGGGCCGGTGAACGTGCCGGTGGTGCGCACCAGCACCGTGCGTTTTGCCGACACGGCCGCGCAGGTGGCCTTGGGCCGGCAACGCGCCGCCGGCGAGCGCGTGGCGACCTATGGCCGCCATGGCCTGGACACCCATCAGGCGTTGGAACAGGCGGTGGCTTCGCTGGAAGGCGGCTATCGCACCTTGCTGGCGCCTTCGGGCTTGTCGGCCATTGTGCTGGTGCTGTTGGCGACGCTGGCGCCGGGCGAGCACGCGCTGGTGGCCGACAGCGTCTATTCGCCAGTGCGCAAGGTGGACCGCGCGCTGTTGCAGCGCTATGGGATCGAGGTGGAATATTTTTCCGCCACGCGCGACGAACTTGAGCCGCTGATCCGTCCGAACACGCGCCTGCTGTATCTGGAGTCGCCCAGTTCGCTCCTGTACGAGGTGCAGGACCTGCCGGCGCTGGCGGCCGTGGCGCGGCGCCATGGCGTGCTGGTGGCGGCGGACAATACCTGGAGCGGCGGCCTGTACTATCAGCCGCTGGCGCTGGGCGCGCATATTTCCATCCAGGCGGCGACCAAGTATCTGGCGGGGCATTCCGACGTGATGATGGGCGTGGTCACCGTGGACAGTCCCGACCTGGCCCGGCAAGTCGCGGCGGCGCACGACGCCCTGGGCTTGTCGGTGGGCGCGGACGACGCCTATCTGACCCTGCGCGGCCTGCGCACGCTGGACGTGCGGCTTGCGCGGCACCATAAGAACGCGCTTGCCGTGGCTGGATATCTGGCGCGGCATGAAGATGTCGCAAGCGTCTATTACCCGGCGCTGGAGCAGGACCCGGGTCACGCCCTGTGGCGGCGGGATTTCAGCGGCGCCAGCGGCCTGGTGTCGTTCGCGTTCCGGCATGCCGATGCCACGGCCGCGGCGCGCTTCATCGATGCCTTGCGCTATTTTTCGATCGGCGCCTCCTGGGGCGGCTACGAAAGCCTGGCACTGGAGGCCGCGCCCGAGCGCCTGGCTGAGCACAGCTATTGGCAGGACGGGCCGCAGACGCAATCGGTGGTGCGCCTGCACATCGGGCTGGAAAGTCCGCTGGACCTGATTGCCGACCTGGAGCGCGCTTTCGCGGCCACGCGCGAAGCTCTGCGGCGCAGTGCTTGAAGCATATGCAAATGAGCGGTTTTCTTTAGGGTTTCCGGCTATGTAGAAGCAACATATACCTCTTTGTCCGTTGGTACCCGCGACCACTAGAATTTGCCCTGTTCCATGATTGGCGGCAGGGCATGTCTACTATTCATTCCATCGGGTCGGTGCAGCTTTCCTTTCTTGCTCAACGACGGGAGGCGGTACGCGAGTTCTATAGTCACATCATCGGTTTGGATGAAGTGGCCGGGGCCGGCGGCCAGCGCTTGTTGTTCGCGTTGGGCGAGGCGACCTTGTCGCTGTCTCCGGTGGACGAGGTCAGCCGCGAGGTCAGGCCCGACTATCTGGCGCTGAAGACCCGCGCCTACGACGACATCCTGGCGCGGCTGCGCCTAGCGGGTCTCCATCCGGTCTGTTCCTTGCCCGATGCCGAGCCGCGCGTGATGTACGTGAAAGATCCGTCCGGCAATCAGCTGGCTTTCCTGGGCTGAGGCGCGCGATGAACTTCCAGCAATTGCGCTCCGTGCGCGAAGCCGTGCGCCAGGATTTCAATCTGACCGACGTGTCCGAAAGCCTGCATACTTCGCAGCCCGGCGTCAGCCGTCAGATCCGCGAGCTCGAGGAAGAGGTGGGCGTGGACATCTTCGTGCGTTCGGGCAAGCGGCTCATCGGCCTGACCCCGCCGGGCGAATTGATCCTGCCGCTGGTCGAGCAGATCCTGCAATGCGCGGACAACATCCGGCACGCTGGCGCCGAATACGCGGACAGCAGGAGCGGCGTGCTGTCCATCGCGGCGACCCACTCGCAGGCGCGCTATGCCTTGCCGCCCGTCGTCAAGGAGTTCCGCGAACGCTATCCCGAGGTGGTGCTGCACCTGCACCAGGGCTCGCCCAAGCAGGTGTCGGAAATGCTGCTGGAGGGCGAGGCCGATATAGGGGTGGCGACGGAAGCCGTGGCCGACTATCCGGGGCTGGTCAACCTGCCTTGCTACCGTTGGAGCCACAGCGTCATCGTGCCTCGCGGCCACCCGCTGGAGCGCCAGCCGGATGGTGTCAGCCTGTCGCAGCTTGCGCGCTACCCCATCATTACCTACGGGCGCGGCTACACGGGCCGGGCGCATATTGACGAGGCCTTCGCGCGGGCCGGCATCACGCCCGACATCGTCATGACGGCGATGGACGCGGACGTGATCAAGACCTATGTCGAACTGGGCCTGGGCCTGGGCATCGTGGCCTCCGTGGCCTGGGATGCCGAGCGCGACACGCGCCTGTGCGCCATCGACGCCCGTCATCTGTTCGAGATCAACCTGACGCGGCTGGCGATACGGCGCGGCGCATGGCTGCGCGGCTACGCCTTTCATTTCGTCGAGATGTTCGTGCCGACCTTGACGCGCGAGATCGTTGAACGCGAGCTGAAGGGCGCGGGCTGAGGCAATAGGCGGACGCGCCACCGTCTTGCGCATAACCATAGTTGCATCGCTTCGTTTCCCTTGCGACGCCGCGCAAGTAGGCTGACCTTTTCTTCCCCTCGGAATCCAGGGTCATCCCATGAACACATCTGTACCGTCGTCAGCGGCCGCGAACATCCACAACCAACGCGCAGAGGTTGTGCGCGAATTCATCGCCCAGGCGCGGCGGCTGGCGCCCGACGCCGCCAGCGCCACGCGCGAACAGCTGGCCGCAGTGGCAACGCTGCTGGAAGCGCTGGGGCGGCGCCGGGAACTGTTCCCGGAGGAGGCGTTCGCCGTGGTCCCCGGCAGGCCCACCGCCATCTACCGGCTGGCCGAGGACCTGGACGGCGGCCATGCGCTGTACCTGTCCCTGGGTGCGCCGGGCAAGGCCCAGCCGCCCCACGACCACACGACCTGGGCCATCATCGCCGGCGTGCAAGGCAATGAGCGCAACGAGGTCTATGCGCGCGAGCGCAGCGCCGATCCCTTGCGGGACGTGCTGACCCATGTGCAGCGGGTGGACGTGGGGCCGGGCAGCTCCATCGTGCTGGGTCCGGAGGACGTGCATACCATCGAACTGGTAGGCGATCAGGCCGGCGCGCATCTGCATTTCTACGGGCTGGCCCTGGACCGCCTGCATGGCCGGGTGGTGTTCGAGAGCACCGCGGGTGGCAGCTACCGCACATTTTCTCCGCCCGCCGCTATCTATCACGCGCGCATCCCGGCGCAGGCCTTGCAGGACGAGTTGCGCGGCGCGGGTGAAATCGCCGTGCTGGACGTGCGCGAGGCGGGGCGCTACGCGCGCCGCCACCTGCTGCATGCCGTGCCGGCGCCGCTGTGGCGGCTGGAACAGTTGGCGGACAGGCTGGTGCCTCGCCGTAATGCCCGCGTCGTGCTGGTGGACGATGACGAGACGCTGGCGCATCAGGCCGCCGCCAAGCTGGCGCGCCTGGGCTGGACGGATATTGCGGTGCTGGCCGGCGGCACGGACGCTTGGGAGAAGGAGGGCCGCGAGCTTTACTCGGGCACCAATGTACCCAGCAAGGCCTTCGGCGAAGTGATCGAACACGAAAAGCACACCCCCTGGATAGACGTGGACGAGCTGCACGAACGGGTGGCGCGCGGCGACGACATCGTGGTGGTGGACAGCCGGACCCCCGAAGAATTCCACAATTTCACGCTGCCTTTCGCGCACAGCCTGCCGGGCGCGGAGCTGGTCTACCGCATCGGCGAACTGGCGCCGGATTCCACAACCTTTGTGGTGGTGAACTGCGCCGGGCGCACCCGCAGCATCGTCGGCGCGCAGACGCTGATCGATGCCGGCATACCCAACCGCGTCGCGTCGCTGCGCAACGGCACCATGCAGTGGCTGCTGTCTGGTCGCGAACTCGCCTACGGCAGGCAGGCCGCGCTGCCGGAACCCGGAGAGCAGGCGCTGGCAGCGGCCCGCCCGCAGGCGGCCGGCGTTGCGCACCGCGCCGGCATCGCGCACATCGATACCGCCACCTTGCGCGCATTCGAAGCGGAGCAGGACGCGCGCACCCTCTACAAGTTCGACGTGCGCACGCGCGAGGAATACGAGACCGGCCACCTGGAGGGCTGGCGTTGGGCCCCCGGCGGCCAGCTGGTGCAGGCCACGGACGAGTACCTGGCGACGCGCCGCGCCCGCGTGGTGCTGGCGGATTGGGACGGCGTGCGCGCGTTGACCACGGGCGCCTGGCTGGCGCAGCTGGGTGCGGTAGAGGTCTATCTGTACCGACCGCCCGCGCTGGCTGCGCTGCAGAGCGGGCCTGAGCCACGCAGCGTGCTGCGCCACCGTCCCGACGCGCCCGGGTTGCGGCCGGACGCCCTGCGGGTCGCGCTGGAAAGCGGCGAGGCCGTGCTGTTCGATGTGGATGCACGAATCGCCTATGAACGCGGCCACGTGCCGGGCTCCCGCTACGCCGCCCCCGACCGCCTGGCCGAGTTTCTGCCGGAGGATCGGCAGCGGCCCATCGTGCTGACGTCTGCCGACGGCGTGCTGGCCAGTATCGTGGCGGCCGAACTGGCGTGGCGCAGCCAGCGGCCGGTGCACTATCTGGTGGGCGGTACGCGCGGCTGGAAGTCCCAGGGCCTGGAACTGGCCCGTGGCGCCGACGGCGTGCTGACCGGGGACGATGACCAGAGCATCAGCCCCTATCTGTTCGCTGACCTGGCTGCCCGCGATCAGGGCTTCCGGGAGTACCTGGATTGGGAGCTGGGGCTGGTGGCGCAGCTGGAGCGCGAGGGAAGCGGGGATTTCCGGCTGATCGGGCAGGAATGAGTTGGCGGCCTTGCGGGCGGCGCTGTCCTCCCGCAGGCCTTGGCGTCAGGGCGTAGCGCCGTCGATCGCGGCCATCAGGTCATCCGGGTGCACCATCAGTTGGCGAGCCTGGCACAGGGTCGGATACTGCTGCAGCACGCCGGTCCATTGCGCCGATTCCAGCAGCAGGCGCCAGACGGGGTCCAGGGTTTCCAGGGGCGCGTCCAGGCCCTGCGCCAGGCGGTCGGCGTACTCCAGGCTGGGCTGTGCGGACAGCAGCTGCATGCGGCTGGCGGCGCTGAGCAGGCGGGGAATGGCCTCGGCCGGACCGTCGCAGAAATACAGCACGCTGGTGTCCAGTTGCGGACCGTCGGTGGGCAGCGTACGCAGCGACACGCCGCGCAGGGGAAAGCGGCCCTGGCGCGTGTTGAAGGCGTAGTCGGTCTGAGGGTCCGCGTGCGCCAGCAGGCGCAGGCCGCGCAACAGGCGCGGGAAGTCGGTGGCGGCGGCGTCGGCCGAGGCCTTGGCTTCGAGCAGCAGGCACAGATCCCAAGCGGGCGGCGCATTAGCCCCCTCTGCCTTGCGGAGCAGGGCGGCGTCCCATTCGCTCTTGGCGCGTTCGGCATTGACAGGCAGCGATGGCGGCACGCGCATGGAGGACACGGCTTGGTAGTTGTCTTGGCCATCGGCGTCGTTGAGGTGGCGGGCCAGGGCCTCCAGCGCTTGCAAGGCCTGCGCTTCGACGGCGTCGCCGCGCAGCCGCGACGCGTTGCCTTCAGCAAGGGCAGTGGCGCTGCCCGGACGCGGGCCCTGTCGTTCCCACAGCGCACGGTAGTGGCGCACGTCGGCGTCGGCGGCCAAGACGTCCAGTCGTTGCAGATGCTCCAGCGCCGGACTGGCGAGCAGGCGGTCGAGCACTGCGGAGGTTGCGGCTGGCTGCGAGTCGGCGGGCAGGCTCAGAAGACGACGCGCGGCTTCGGGCAATGCCGTCCATGATTCGGACGCTGCTGCCGCTTGCAGGGCGGCCATGGCCTCGCGTGCCGCGCCGGCCGGCGTGCGCTCGACCTTGGCCGGATGGGCGATGGCGTTGGCGGCGGCGATGATCTCGCGGCGGTCCTGGGCGGCGCGGGCGGCCAGGGAGGCGTACTCGCGCACGGGAGCAAGGCGGTGCCGCAGCAGCATGGCCTGGAACACGGGATCGCCGTCGGACTCGCGCATGGCGTCGCGGATCAGGCGTGCCAGGGCATCGAGAAAGGCCTGTTTGATGGCGGGCGGCGCGCCGCTGGATTCAAGCGACAGGCGGGCCTGTTCGATGGCGACGGCCAGCGCGGTGGCGGGCGGGGCGCCCTCGGCGGGTATTCGGGAAATCGATGGCACGCGATAGCGCCGGGCGGTGCCGCGCAGCGTGGCGTCGAGCAGGGATAGGGAGGGCGGTTGGGGCATGGCGCCCCAAGCCTACCGCGATGCCGCCGGCGCGGCAAACACGCCGCGCCGGTTTGGCCGCGGCTTATTTGAACAGCGCGGCGTTCTCTTGCAGAGCGGTGTCGGCGCATTGCGCGTCCAGGTTGCCGCCGGGGGCACCCGCCACGCCGATGGCGCCGATCACGGCAGAGCCGGCCTTGACGGGCACGCCGCCGCCCAGCACCAGGAAGCCCGGGATGTCGGTCAGGGTGGCCGCGGCCGGGTTCTTCTGCACGTTTTCCAGCATCGTCAGCGTCGGGGTCTTGGCCGACGCGGCGGTGAATGCCTTGGCGCGGCTGGCTTCGATGGTGTGCGGGCCGGCATTGTCCGAGCGGGCGAAAGCCTTGAGCAGGCCGGCGCGGTCCACCACCGAGGCGCTGACGTTGTAGCCCTTGGCCTGGCAGGCGGCGACGGTGGCCGTCGCCAGCTTCTGCGCGTCGGCCATGGACAGGTTGCTTTCGGTGAGCACGGCGGCATTGGCGGCGCCGGCGCAGGCGAACAGGGTAGCGAAGGCGATGAGTTTGGGCGACATGTCTGTGTCCTTAGTGGGTCGGTGACAGGAACAGACAGCTTAAGGATGGCAGCCGATCAGCGGTATTCGGTCGGCTACGCTGGGGGCTCCGTAGGGCTACGGAGGCGGACTGCGCAAGGCGGCTTGCGGCGTGGGCGGGCGTTAGTCCAGCAGCCCCGCGTATTCGCGGATCAACCCGGCCAGGTTTTCCGCTGCCAGCTTGGTGAAGACATTGGCGCGGTAGGTCTCGACGGTGCGCGGAGACAGGTCGAATTCGCGCGCGATCTCCTTGTTGCTCAGGCCCTGGACGACGCGTTCCAGCACGTCGCGCTCGCGCCCCGACAACTTGTCCAGCCGTTCCTGCGCGGCCTGGGTCACCGCGAGCTTTTCGCGGCTGGCGATGTGGGTGCGCACGGCGGCCTGCACGGCGTCGAGGAAGACGTCGTCGTCCACCGGCTTTTGCAGGAACTCCATGGCGCCGCCCTTGAAGGCGCGGCGGCACAGGTCCACGTTGGCGTGTCCGGTCAGCATGACCACCGGCAGGTCCGATTGTTCGGCCAGCCGGCTCAGCACGTCCAGGCCACTGATGCCGGGCATGCGGATGTCCAGCACCACGCAGCCGATGGCTTGCGGATGCAACTGGGCCAGGAAGGCCAGCGGATCGCCGTAACCCTCGCTGCGCAGGCCGACGCTGCGCAAGAGCAGGGCCAGGCCGTCGCGCACGGCGTCGTCGTCGTCGACCAGGTAGACCAGCGGAGATTGTTCGAGCATGGGAATGTCCTGCGTAGTCATGCGGCGGCGCCGGAGCGCGGCAGGCTTACCGTGAAGCAGGCGCCCGCCGGGCTGAGATTGCGCGCGGCGATGCGGCCGTCCATGGAGCCGGCCAGCGTTTCGCACAGCGCCAGTCCCAGGCCCATGCCTTGCGGCCGCGTGGTGTAGAAGGGGGCGAACAGGCGCGGCAGCGCGTCGGCGGCGATGCCGGGGCCGGTGTCGCTGACGCTGAACAGGTAGTCGTCGCCTTCGACGCGGCCTGCCAGTGAAATCTGGCGCGGGCCCACAACGCCAGCCAGGGCATCGGCGGCGTTCTGCACCAGGTTGTGCAGGATCTGCTCCAGGGCCACGCGGTCGCCCAGCGGGCGCACGCCGGGACTGGCGTTGTGCCAGCTCAGCCGTATGCCCTGCCGCGCCAATTCGGCTTCGCGCAGGAAGCGCAGCGATGCCACCAGCGCGTCGGGATCCAGCGCTTCACGGCGGGCGGGCGAACTGGGCTGCACCAGGGCGCGCATGCGGCTGATGATGTCGGCGGCGCGTTTGGCCTGTTCGGCGCTTGCCAACAGGGCGTGGCGCACGGCCGGCCGTTCCTCTTCGTCGTCCAGCAGGCGCTCGGCGGCGCGGGTCTGGGCCAGGATGGCGGTCAGCGGCTGGTTCAGTTCGTGGGCGATGCCGGCAGCCATTTCGCCCAGCGTGCTCAGGCGCGCCATGGCGCCCAGGCGCAGTTGCTCCTGCTGGCGGCGGGCCTGGGCGCGCGAACGCTGCCAGGCGGCGGCGCCGGCCACCAGCAGCGCGCTGGCCAGTCCCCAGGCCAGCCACGTGGCCCAGGGCCAGACGCCGGGAGTCAGCTTGCGCGTGCTGCGCATCTGGAAGGGCTGGCTGGCCGCGCCCAGCGGTTTCTGCAGGGCCAGAGGCCAGCCCAGGACGCCGGCGTCGGGCTGCTTGTCCAGAAGTGGCAGCGGCGTCTGGTCCACGGTCAGAGTCAGGTTGGCCAGCCCGGGAGGAAAGTCGGCGGCGGGCACCAGTTGGCGGGCGTCCAGCAGCAGGCTCCAGCCTGAAGGCGCCACCAGCCAGTAGCGGGCGTTGTCCACCGGCAGCGTCACCGGCCGGGCCAGGCCGCGCGCGCGTTCGACGGCGGCTGCAAGGCCGGCAGGTTCCGCCACGCTGCCGCTCCAGGCGCCGCCAGGCAGGTAGCCCAGCCCCAGCAACTGCGGCATGGCCGGTTGCAGGCTGGGATACAGTCGTTCCGGAGCGGGGGGATGGGAGAGGGCAGCCAGGGTCGCCAGCACGGCTTCATGCTGCACCGTCTTCTGGCTCAGCATGCGCTGGGCCACGCTGGTGCTCTGGGTGAAGCGCTCGTACTGGTCGACGTAATCCTGCCGCCCGATCCAGAGGGCGCCGAGGGCGAACAGGACCAGCCAGCAGAAGAAGGCGCGAGCGCGCGATAGGGGATTCACGCCTGAAATTATGCCTTGCGGCCGGCGCGCGCAGGAATCCGTAGGGCTACGGAGGGGCCGCGCTCAGGCGGCCAACCGTTGGGCGGCCGGGTCCGGCGTCTGCGAACTGGCCGCGAGCGCGATCTGGTAGAGCGCCGCCACCAGGTCCGATTGCGTCACCAGTCCGACCAGGTTGCGCGCTTCATCCAGCACCGGCACGCAGTGCAGGCTGTCCGACATGGGGCGGGCCAGCTCGATAACGGGCAGGCCGGGGGTGGCGAAGGGGACTTCGCTGCGCATGCAATCGGCCACCAGCAGGTCGGGCGCGCCGTCCGTCTCGGCGGCGACGGCAGCCAGCCGGGTCCGGCGCGCCAGCACGTCGCCCTGGCTGAGCATGCCGGCGTAGCGGCCGGCCGGATCCAGCACCGGCAGCGCTTGCAGGCGGTGCTTGTCGAACAGGCGCACGGCGTAGTCCAGCGGGTCCTGGGCCTGCACCGTCACCACGTCGCGCGACATGATGTCGGCGCAATGCACGTCGCCGAAGCGGCGCACGCTGGCGCGCATTTCCGCGGCCAGCACGATTTCTTCCAGGTCTTCCTTGCTGATGTCCAGCAGCTCGCCGCGCTGCGTGAGCGCGTCGTCCAGGTCGGCCAGGCTGAAGCCCAGGCGGGCGCTGGGCGCCAGGTCGCGCGTGTTGTGGCCCGCGGCCGGGTCGGCGTGGCGGCGCGGATAGTTGCGCTTGAGCGCGCCATTGAAGACCACGGCGATACACAGCAGGATGGCGGAGTTGAGCGCCACCGGCCACAGCGCGAAGCCGTAGCCCAGGCTGGCGACGGTGGGGCCGCCCAGCACGGCGGTCAGCGCCACCGCGCCGCTGGGCGGATGCAGGCAGCGCAGCGAGAACATGGCGCCGATGGCCAGGGCCACCGCCGCGGCGGCCGCGACGCCAGGCACGGGGATGAATTGGGCGCAGAACACGCCGATCAGGGCCGATACCAGGTTGCCGGCCATGATGGACCAAGGCTGGGCGAGCGGGCTGGCGGGGGCGGCGAACAGCAGCACCGCGGAGGCGCCCATGGGAGCGATGAACCAGGGGCTGGCGTCGCCCAGCGCGTGGCGGCCCACCCATTCCGTGCAGAACAGGCCGAGCAGCGCGCCCAGCACGCCGTAGAGTTTCTCGCGTCCGTTGACGCCCACCGGCGCTGGCGCGAACGAGCCCAGCCAGCGCTTTATTGCTACACCCAAAACGATCTCCTCGCGCATCGATATGTCGCGGGGCGACAATTTATCACGCGGGGACTGGCGGCGCTGCATAAGCTTATGCAGCCGGGCGGGGTTCAGGCGTCGCCGGGGTCGTCGCCGATGCGGGTCAGCAGGCGCGTCAGCAGCGGGCGCATGGCGCGCAATTCTTCCAGGTGCGAGGCCGACAGGTCTTCCAGCATGCGCTCGGCGCGGGCGGTCAGCACCACTTCGACGCGGCGGCCGTCCTCGGGGTCGGCTTCGCGGCTGACCAGATCCAGGCGCGCCAGCCGGCCGACCAGTTCGGCGGCGGTGTGGGGACGGATCAGCAGGCGTTCGGCGATTTCTCCCACGTACAGGCCGCGGCGGCTGGGCGTGCTCTTGCGGGTGCCTTTGATGGCGAGCAGGGCCTGGTGCTGCTGCGGCATCAGGTCCAGGCCGGCGGCGGCGTTTTCGCTGAAAGCGGCAAAGCGGCGCAGCGCGTAGCGGAAGTCGGCCAGCAGTTCGTAGTCCGTGGCGGTCAACTGGGGAGGGGGCGGGGGCTGTTTCACCCGACCGATTCTAATATATGTCGTGATACGATATATATGACATTTCGCAAATCCCTGCGGGATTCTTCCTCCCTCCGAACATGCCTCCCACTTCTTCCTCTGCCCGGGCCGCGCTGCGCCTGGGCGACTTCACCACGGACAAGCGCGTGGTCCTGCTCATGGGCCTGGCCATTCCGGTCGGCCTGGCCAGCGTGGCCGCGGCCTGGGCCTTGCTGCGCCTGATCGCGCTATGCACCAACCTGGCCTATCACCACCAGTTCTCGTTCGCGGACATGCCGATCACGACGGGGCAGCTGGGGCTGGCCTCGGTCGCCATTCCCGTCGTGGGCTGTCTCATCATTGGCCTGATGGCGCGCTATGGCTCGGAGAAGATCCGCGGCCACGGCATTCCGGAAGCCATGGAGGCCATCCTGATCGGCAAGAGCCGCATCCAGCCCAAGGTGGCGGTCTTGAAGCCGGTGTCTTCCGCGATCTCCATCGGCACGGGCGGCCCGTTTGGCGCCGAGGGACCCATCATCATGACGGGCGGCGCCATCGGTTCCCTGCTGGCGCAGACCATCCACCTGGACGACGGCGAGCGCAAGACCCTGCTGGTGGCCGGCGCCGCTGCGGGCATGACGGCCATCTTCGCCACGCCGCTGGCGGCGGTGCTGCTGGCGGTCGAGCTGCTGCTGTTCGAATGGAAGCCGCGCAGCTTCCTGCCGGTGGCCATGGCCGCGTTGGTGGCGGCGGCCACGCGCGCTTTCGTGCTGGATGCCGGGCCGATCTTCGCCTACGCCGGCGCGCTGCCGTTCACGCCCGCGCATCTGCTGGCCTGCGCCGTCGTGGGCGTGCTGGCGGGCCTGGGCTCGGGCGTGCTGACGTCCATGGTCTACACCGCCGAGGACCTGTTCGAAAAACTGCCCCTGCACTGGATGTGGTGGCCGGCCTTTGGCGGCCTGGTCATCGGCATCGGCGGGCTGATCGAGCCGGCGGCGCTGGGCGTGGGCTACGACAACATCCGCCATCTGCTGGCGGGCGATCTGGCGTTTCAGGCCGTGTTGCTGCTGCTGGTGGTCAAGGTCATCATCTGGTCCATCGCGTTGGGCTCGGGGACCTCGGGCGGGGTGCTGGCGCCGCTGCTGATATTCGGCGGCGCATTGGGCGCGCTGGCGACGCCGCTTTTGCCCCAGGCCGATCCGGGCTTCTGGGCGTTGCTGGGCATGGCCGCGATGATGGGCGGCACCATGCGCGCGCCGCTCACCGCGACCTTGTTCGCGGTGGAGCTGACCGGCGACATGGGCGCGCTCCTGCCGGTGCTGGCGGCTTGCGTGTTCGCGTACGGGGTCACGGTGCTGCTGCTGAAACGATCCATCCTGACCGAGAAAATCGCGCGGCGCGGCCACCATATCAGCCGCGAGTACCGCGTCGATCCCTTCGACCTGCTGCGCGTCAGCCAGGTCATGACCGCGCCGGTCGAGACCCTGCCGGCCGACTGGACGGTGGCGCAGGCCATCGCGCATTTCACGACGGCGCAGCCGGTGCATACCAGCTACCCGGTGCTGGACGTGCAAGGCGTGGTGGTGGGCGAGGTCACGCGCGCCGACACCCTGGCCTGGGCGATTGATGACGAGCAGACCGGACGCACGCTGGGGGAAGCGCTGCAAGGCCGCGACCTGGTGTACGGTCATCCGGAGGAGCTGGCAAGCCAGATCGCCGACCGCATGGCGTTGACCGGTGCGGGCCGCGTGCCCATCCTGGACCGGGCCAACGGCCGGCTGGTGGGCATCGTGGGGCGCAAGGACCTGTTCCGCTCGCGCGCGCGCCGGCTGCGCGAGGAAAGCCAGCGCAACGCCTACTTCCGCCGCACGCCTTCACCGGGCCGATGAGGCCCGCAGTTCCCACAACACGTCCAGCACGTGCCGGGTGGCTTGCTCCACTTGCCCGGCGCGGTGCGCGATGCCCAGCGGACGCCATAGCGCGGGCCGCAGCGGGCGCATCTCGATGCGCGGATCCGGCTGCGGCGCGGTGGCTTCGTGCGGCAGCAGGGTGGCGCCGTAGCCCGCGCCTACCAGGCTCTTGATCGCGTCGTTGTAGTTCAGCTGGATGCGGGCACGCGGATTCAGGCCTGCTGCGGCGAACCATTCCCCCGTCAGGCGCGACAGCCGAGTGCTGGCGTCGTTCAGGATCAGCGGCCGTCCGGCCAGCCAGGCTGGGGTCAGGCGCGCGGGCGCCTTCCAGCTTGCGGGCAGGAAGGCCATGACCGGGTCGCGCCGCCACGGGCGCAGCACCAGGCCTTCCAGCGGCGGCTGGGGCAGGGCCACCAGCCCCACATCCAGAGAGCCGTCGGCCAGGCGCAACAGGGTCTCCTGGGAAGTCAGCACGGCCACCTGCACGTCGATGCCCGGATGATTGCGCCCCAGCGTTTCCAGGGCCTGCGGTAGCAGATGGGCGATGGCGCCGGTGGAGGCGCCGAGCCGTACGCGTCCGGCCAGCCCCTGCACCTGCCGCTGCACGTCATCCAGCGCCTGGTCGGCGTCGGCCAGCAGGCGGCGCGCGCGCTCCAGCAGGGTTTCGCCGATGGAGGTGGGCCGGACCTGGCCGCGCTTGCGCGTGAGCAGCGGCGCACCGATGCGCGCCTCCAGGTCGGCCACGTGCAGGCTGATGGTGGGCGGCGCCAGATGCAGCGCGCGGGCCGCGTCGGCGAACGAGCCCAGGTCGGCGATGGCGACCAGGGTGCGCAGGCGGTCCAGGCTGATTTCACGCATGGCGGTCTCGTTCAGGAAAGCTGAATTGGATAGTCATGATATTCGACTTTTGTTATCTACGATCCAGACCGATGATGAGGTCCTGCGCCCGGAACGTTCCGGCGCTCCCTTTTGATCCAGGACGCAAGCGCCATGACTCATCCTCTAGTTTTCATCGACGGCGACCAGGGCACCACCGGCCTGCAGATCCACGAACGCCTGCATGGGCGTGCGGACCTGCGGCTGCTGACGCTGCCCGAGGCGGAACGCAAGGATCCGCAGCGCCGCGCGCAGGCCATCAACGGCTGCGACATCGCCATCCTGTGCCTGCCCGACGAACCCGCCCGGCAGGCCGCCGCTTCCATCGTCAATCCCGCAGTCCGGGTGATAGACGCCAGTTCCGCCCACCGCACGACGGCAGGCTGGGTCTACGGTTTCCCGGAAATGAATGCGGAGCAGGCCGGGCTGATCGCCCAGGCCCGGCGCGTGAGCAATCCCGGCTGCTATCCCACGGGGGCGATCGCCTTGCTGGGTCCGCTGCTGCGGGCGGGGCTGGTGCCGGCCGACTATCCCGTGGTGATTCATGCGGTGTCGGGTTACTCGGGCGGCGGCCGCGCCGCGGTGGACGCCTACGAGGCCGCGGACGGCGCTGGCGGACCGGCGTTCCAGCTCTATGGGCTGGGCCTGGCGCACAAGCACACGCCGGAGATCGAACGCCATGCCGGCCTGACGCAGCGGCCGGTGTTCGTGCCGGCCTATGGCGCCTATCGCCAGGGCATCGTGCTGACGGTGCCGCTGCAGTTGCGCCTGCTGCCTGAGGGCGTGGACATGCAGCGCCTGCACGCCTGCCTGCAACAGCATTACGAGGGCGCGCGGCACGTGCAGGTGGTGGCGCCGCAGGAGGCGGCCGCCCATACCCACCTGGATCCGCAGGCCTTGAATGGCACCAACGATCTGCGCCTGGCGGTCTATGGCAATGC
The DNA here is from genome assembly GCF_017355315.1 of Achromobacter sp. SD115. Taxonomy (NCBI): domain Bacteria; kingdom Pseudomonadati; phylum Pseudomonadota; class Betaproteobacteria; order Burkholderiales; family Alcaligenaceae; genus Achromobacter; species Achromobacter sp. SD115. Next base: position 262,835 of record NZ_JADIJM010000007.1, read on the forward strand.
CAGGGAAGGGCAGGTGCTGCTGACGGCGGTGTTCGACAACCTGGGCAAGGGCGCGTCGGGCGCGGCGGTGCAGAACCTGGACCTGATGCTGGCCGCGATCAGGTAGCGCGGCGGTAAGAGCCTGCGTGGCCAGCTCTGGCTTACGCAGGGTCCGCCAGCGTCTCCACCACCAGGCGGCGCAGCCAGACCGTGCCGGGGTCGCTTTCGAAGCGCGCGTGCCAATGCACGGTCACGGACAGCGGCGGCAGGGCGATGGGCAATGGGCGTATCTGAAAGGCGTCGTCCCGGTTGAACCAGATCGCCGCCCGCAGGGGCAAGGTCATGGTGAGATCGGTGCGCCGCACGATCTCGGCCGCCGCTGAAAAATGCGGCAAGGTCAGATACGGCCGGCGCGGCAGCCCGGCCTCGCTCAGCACGTCGTCCAGCAAGCGGTGGGCGCTGGCGCGGGAGGCTACCAGGATGTGGTCCAGCCGCTTGAACTGGCTGCGCGTCAGGCCGGCCGACAAAACCGGATGGCCGCGCCGTCCCATGCACGTGTAGCGCTCGCTGAACAGTTCGGCATGGCAGGTTTCGCTGCCCAGCCCGGCCAGGTTGCCGATGGCGAGATCGACCTCGCCTTCCTTGAGCGCCTGCGGCAGCCGTTCCAATGGAATTTCCAATACCTCGACTTGCAGGCGCGGCGCCAAGGCGTGAACGCGTTCCATCAGGGACGGCAGGAACACCATTTCGCCGATATCGGACATGGACAGGCGAAAGCGCCGGGTGCTGCTGGCTGGCTCGAAGCGCTGCCGCAGGCTCACGGCTTCCGCGAAGCTGTTCATGCCGCGTTCGATGGGCTCGGCCAGGGCGAACGCCACCGGGGTGGGCTGCATGCCGGACGCGGTGCGGGCAAACAAGGGATCGTCGAACTTTTCGCGCAGACGCGCCAGCGCGTAGCTCACGGCGGGCTGCGTCAGGTTCAGGCGCTGCGCTGCCCGGGTGACGCTGCGCTCGTGCAGCACGGTCAGGAAAACCCTCATGAGGTTCAGATCGAAGTCCATGCATGCCTCTCATATCAGCCTGATTTATAAGATAAATAATATCCATAAATTTGACATATAAATAGTTGATTCCTAGACTAATTTCAAAAGGCTGGGGCAACGCTTGCCAATGGCCGCAACACAGGGGAAGCACCGCCATGCATGCGTTGACACTGCCGTCGTTGTTGCTGGAACAAGGCGCCCGTTGGGGCCAACGCACATGGGTGCAGGCGCCGGGCGGCTCGCTGCGCTATGGCGATGCGCCCGATCATGCGGCGGCGTGGGCCGCGCGCCTGATCGCGGCCGGCGTCGCCAGGGGCGACCGGGTCGGCTTGATGGCCGGCAACCGGCATGAATTCCTGTCCATCGTGTTGGGCTGCGGCTGGCTGGGCGCGGTGGTGGTGCCCATCAACACGGCGTCGCGCGGCATGCAGTTGCAGCACATCCTGGCCAACAGCGGTTGCCGGTTGCTGGTGGCCGACGCCGCGTCCTGTCCCGCGTTGGCGGCGCTGGACACGCAGTCCCTGGCCTTGAACCGCATCTGGCTGCTGGACGGGGATGCCGACGCGCTCCCGGTCCCGTCCAGCGCGCCGCCGCCTGCCCCGGACACGCCGCTCCCGCCGGCGGCCGACGTCGGGCCGGGAGATACCCTGGCCATCCTGTACACCTCGGGCACGTCCGGCCTGTCCAAGGGCGTGTGCTGTCCGCAAGCGCAGTTCTATTGGTGGGGCAGGATCGCCGCGCGCAATCTGGAAATCACCGACAGCGATGTGCTCTACACGAGCCTGCCGCTGTTTCACACCAATGCCTTGAACGCCTGCTTCCAGGCCCTGGTCACGGGCGCGACCATCGTCTGCGATGAACGCTTTTCCGCCAGCCGCTATTTCGACCGGCTCGAGGCCACGGGCGCCACGGTGACCTATCTGCTGGGCGCCATGGTGCCCATGCTGTTGGCGCAGCCGCCTGCCGCGGCCGAACGGCGCCACCGTGCGCGGATTGCGCTGGCGCCAGGAGTACCCGAACGCTTCCACGCGGCGTTTGCCGAGCGCACCGGCATCGCGCTGCTGGAAGGCTACGGCTCCACCGAGACCAATTTCGCGCTGGGCGGCACGCTGGCCGGACAGCGCCCAGGCACGATGGGCCGCGCCGCGCCCGAATTCGACGCGATGGCGGCCGACGAGCACGACGCCGCAGTGCCCGACGGCACGCCGGGCGAACTGCTGCTGCGCGCGCGCATGCCGTTCGCCATCGCCACCGGCTATTTCGGCATGGACGACAAGACGGTGGACGCATGGCGCAACCTCTGGTTCCACACAGGGGACCGCGTGGTTCGCGACGCGGACGGCTACTTCCGCTTCCTGGACCGCATGAAGGACGCGATCCGCCGGCGCGGCGAGAACATTTCCTCGTACGAGGTGGAGCAGGTGCTGCTGGCGCATCCGTCGGTTGCCGCCGTGGCGGTCTACGCGGTGCGTTCGGAATTGGCCGAGGACGAGGTCATGGCGGCGTTGGTCTACAAGGCCGGGCAGGCCGTCCCGCCTCAGTCGCTGCTTGATTTCTGCCAGCCTCGCATGCCGTATTTCGCCGTGCCGCGCTATCTGCGCGTGCTGGGCGATCTGCCGCGCACCGAGAACGGCAAGATCCGCAAGTTCCAGTTGCGGGATGAAGGTATCACTGGCGACGCCTGGGACCGGGACGCCGCCGGCTATCGCGTGGCGCGCTGAGCGCCATGGTTCCATTCAAAACATACAAGGGGCGGCAATGACGATGGCATACAAGGGGGCGGCCGCGGCCGCTGGCGACGATGCGCGCAGAAAGCGCACGCGGCGCGTGGTGATGGCCTCCGTCGCAGGCAACGCGATGGAATGGTATGACTTCTTCATCTACGGCACGGCGGCGGCGCTGGTGTTCGGCGAATTGTTCTTTCCCAAGGGCACCGATCCGCTGCTGGGCACCATGGGGGCCTTTGCAGGCTTCGCCGTGGGATTCCTGGCGCGGCCGCTGGGCGGCGTGATCTTCGGCCATATCGGCGACCGCTACGGCCGCAAGCTGGCGCTTGAGTGGACCCTGGGCCTGATGGGCGCGGCCACGTTCCTGATCGGGTTGCTGCCCACCTACGATCAGGTGGGCTTCTGGGCGCCGGTGGCCATGGTGGTGCTGCGCATCCTGCAGGGCGCGGCTGCGGGCGGGGAGTGGGGCGGCGGCGTGTTGCTGATCAGCGAGGCGGTCGGGGGCAAGCGCCGCGGCTACTTCTCGTCCTTCAGCCAATTGGGCGTGGCGGGCGGCTTCGTGCTGTCATCGGGTGTCTTCATGCTGGCACAGCAGCTGCCGCAGGAGGCCTTCATGAGCTGGGGCTGGCGCCTGCCGTTTCTCTTGAGCGTGCTGATCTTCGGCGTGGGCCTGTACATCCGCAAGCACATCCCGGAAAGCGATGAATTCGTGCAGGCCGCCAAGACCGCCAAACGCGGCATGCCGGCGGTGGAAGTGTTTCGCCGCTATCCGCGCCAGGTCTTTACCGCGATGGGATTGCGCGTGGCCGAGAACGGCGGCTCGTACATCTTCCTGGCGTTCGCGCTGGCCTATGGCAAGTTCCTTGGCATACCCAACGACGTCATGCTGGGCGGCGTGCTGGTGTCGATGTTCATCGAACTGGGGACCCTGGTCTGGTTTGGCCACCTGTCCGACCGGATCGGCCGGCGCACGGTGTACTTGATCGGTTCGGCCGGCCTGGTGCTGGTGGCCTTTCCGTTCTTCTGGCTGGTGCAGACCAAGGAGCCGATGTGGATCTTCCTGGCGTTTTTCCTGGGCAACACGGTGTGCCATGCCGCCATGATCGGGACCCAGCCGGCGTACTTCGCCGAACTGTTCCCCGCGGAAGTCCGCTACACGGGACTGGCGCTGGGGCACGAACTTGCCTCTGTTTTCGCCGGGGGCTTGTCGCCGCTGATCGCCATGGCGCTATTGCGTAAGTATGAATCGGCGACGCCCGTGGCGTGGTTCCTGGTGGGCATGGCCGCGGTTACCGTGCTGACCTTGTTGCTGACGCGCGAACCGCCGCGCGAGGAGTCGGCGTGAGCGCGGCCCGCGGCCCGGGCATCATCGGCGTGGGCGAAACGCCCGCCCTGCGCCATCCCGGTCCCATGATCAGCACGGCCGGCCTGATGGCCGAGGCGATCACCCAGGCGCTGCGCAGCGCTGGGTTGGCGCCAGATCGCGTGGACGGATTGGGCGTGGCCTCGTTCACGCTGCGTCCGGACCGCGCCATCGATCTGGCGTGGCAGTTGGGGCTGCGGCTGAACTGGTGCATGCAGGACGAGATGGGCGGCGCCAGCGCCATCAATCTGCTGCGCCAGGCCTGGCTCGCGCTGGAAGCCGGGCAGGCCGAGACGATCGTGCTGGTGGCGGGAGACCATTTCACCGGGGCCGATTTCGCCGGACTGGTGCGCGGCTATAACCGCAGCGCGCGCGACTATCTCAGTCCCTTGGGCTGCGAGGGCCCGAACCCCTTGTTCGCCATGCTTACGCAACGGCAGATGGCGCAGACCGGGCTCACGCGGGAAGACTATGGCGCGCTGTGCGTGGCGCAACGGCAATGGGCGGCAGCGAATCCGAATGCCGCGTATCGCCAGCCCCTGAGCCTGGAACAGTACCTGGCGGCGCCCATGGTCGCGCCTCCCTTGGGGCGCATGGATTGCGTGCCGGTGGTCAGCGGCGCTTGCGCGCTGGTGTTGAGCGCGCGTCCGGCGGGGATCCGCGTCAGGCTGCTGGCTAGCGATGCCCGCTATAACGGTGACCAGCAGGAAGGAGACGGGCTGCAGACCGGTATCGCCGAATTTGCGCTCGCGCTCTGGCAGCGCGCGGCCCTGGGGCCGGAGCAAATGGACGTAGTCAGTGTCTACGATGACTATCCCGCCATGGCGCTCGCGCAGCTATGCGATCTGGGTTTCGCCAGGACGGACGATCTGCCGGGATTCATCGCGCGCCGCCTGGCTGGCCGCGACTTGCCGGTCAATACCGCGGGCGGTCAGTTGTCCGCGGGGCAAGCCGGCACGGCGGGCGGCATGCATGGCCTGGTCGAGGTGGCTCGTCAACTGCTGGGGCAGGCGGGCGACCGGCAGGTGCGCGGCGCGCGCCATGGCGTAGCCACCGGCTACGGCATGGTGCAGTTGCGCTACGGCATGTGCGCCAACGCCGCGGTGTTGGCCCGGGAGGAAGCATGAGCATCAAGGTCAGCCAATGTTGCAGCTGCGGCCATCTGGTCTATCCCGCCCGCTTGTGGTGTCCGGCTTGCGGCGATGATCAGGCGCGGGCAACTGCGGTCGAACATGCGGAGCTGCAGGCCTGGACCGTGTTGCCGTCCAGGGACGGCGCGCCTGCCACGGTAGTCGCGACCGTCCGGGCGCTGCCTGCGGGACCGGTGCTGGTTGTGCGCCTGGAAGAATCTCCCGTCCAGGCAGGCCAGCGCTTGTCGCTGTTCGAACGGGATATGGATGGGCAGGCTTTGCCCTGGGCCCGTGTCCCGGCCGAGCCGCAAACCTGAAGGGTGTCCCCTCAATCGCCGCTGGCCGGCTCCTGGATCGCATCCAGGCGCTGGGCCAGCGAGGCGGCCGACAGCTCGCCCACGCGCAGGTCCACCAGCCGCCCCTGGGCATCCAGGAACAGCGTGGCGGGCAGGCCGCGGTTGCTCATCTGGCGCGAGGCCGCGCCTGCGGGATCCAGCAGCACGTTGCGTAGGGACGGCGCATGCTGTGCGAGGAACTCCGTGACGTCGGGCGGGGCCTCGGCCTGGTTCAGGAAGACGAAATTCACGCCGGAATGCGCCGCCTGCGCCGCGGCGAAGGCGGGCATTTCGCGGCGGCAGGGCGGGCACCAGCTCGCCCACAGATTGATGACGGTGGGCTTGCCCTGATAGGCCGCCAGTCCGGCCGGCCCGCCGTCCAACTGATGCAGGACCAGCTCGGCCAGTTCGGGTTGCGCCTGGGGCGTGGGCGCGAGCCAGCGTCCGCCGCCTATCCAGACCACGCTTGCCAGCGTCAGCGCGCCCAGCAGGGCGGGCCGGGGCGCCTTGCGGCGCAGCGCTGCGTACAGCGTATAAAGCCAGGCCGCGGTCAGCCCGGCCATGCCGGCCCAGCCGCCGTCGCGCAGGTCCAGAATGCGCAGCGGGTTCTCCAGGAAATGCGCCGGGTATTGCCAGACGAAACCCAGCCGGGCGACGATCAGGCCGATGATGAGCGCGCGCCATAGCACCGCGCCGGTGTCGGGCGGCGCGATGGTCGCGGCCGCCTGCTTGCGGGTAAACAGCTTGGCGGCCAGCAATCCGATGGCGGCGGCAACGATAAGAACCAGCAGCTCCGAGGGAAAGACAAGGGGGCCGATGCGGATGGCGGGCGTCATGAAAGTGCCTGCGGCGGGCGTTGAGGATCAGGCCGCATGTTGCAGCTTGGCCGGCGCCTGGGCGATGCGGCGCGTGATTTCCGTGGCGGCGCGGAGTATCAGGCCGGCCAGATAGTCCTCGCGGAACGCCGCGTAGGCGTCCTGCGCGCCGATGATGGTGATGCTGCCCAGCACATGGTTCTCTTCATCGAAGATCGGCGCGGCGATACCGGTCTTGCCGGAATCCAGCTCCCCCGACGATACGCAGTAGCCGGCCTTGCGCACCTGCAGCATGGCGCGGGAAAACGCTTTCCAGTCGGGCCCCAGCCGCTGCATGTCAGGCGACTGCGCATGCTCGTCGTACACCCGCCGCAACTGGCGCGGCCCCAGATTGGCCAGGATCACGCGCGCGGTCGCGCTGCGCAATAGCGGCATGAAGCGGCCGCGGCCGAAATTCAAGGCTTGGGTATTGCGGCCCGGCTGCTGATGCACGTTGATCACTTTGTCGTCATAGCGCGCGCTGAGCAGCACGTCCAGCCCGGTCTGGCCGGACAGTTCCTCGATCAGGTCGCGGCTGACGGTCAGCATGGGGTCGTATTCCCGCATCTGCAGGTCCAGCGCGATGATGCGCGGCCCCAGCGCATAGCCGGCGGGCAGGCGCACCAGCAAACCGCAGGCGCACAGTTCGCGCACGTAGCGGTAGGCGGTGGCGGGCGCGTAGCCGCGCAGTTGGCAGATGGCGTCGACGTCCAGGACCGGCCGGTCGGGCTGAAAGAGGTCCAGGACATCGAGCATGCGGCGAAGACTGTTCATGGGTGCGAGGTGTGGGGAAAGCTGACGTGCTGCGAGGGTGCACCAAGGGGCGCGTATTGGCAAATCGCCGCGCCGCGCGCGGCGCGCATGCGTGCGTATAGAAGATCCGCGCAGAACTATCAAATAGATAATTCTAATAAATTATCAGGCATCAATCCGCCAAAAGAAATTGCACATTTATCAAATTACGATAAAGTAGCAAAAAAAGGAGGCGGTAATCATGAGCGGAGCCAGTGTCTTGCTGGAGGCCTTGCGCAAGCAGGGCGTGGAAGTCTGTTTCGCCAATCCCGGCACGACCGAGCTGGACTTGGTGCGGGCCATGGAGGAGGTGCCCGGCATGCGTTGCGTCGTCGGCCTGCAGGAGAACGTCTGCACCGGCGCGGCCGATGGCTACGGCCGCCTGACCGGCAAGCCGGCCGCGACCCTGCTGCATCTGGGGCCGGGATTCGCCAACGGCATCGCCAATCTGCACAACGCGCGCCGCGCCCGTACCCCCATCGTCAACATCATCGGCGACCACGCCAGCTGGCACTTGGAGTGCGACGCGCCGCTGACCTCGGACATCGAGTCGCTGGCCCGTCCGGTATCGGGCTGGGTGGAACGCATCGCGTCCGCCCAGGACGCCGCCAGCGCGGCGCGCGCCGCCGTGCGGGCCAGCCTGGCCGATGGCGGCCAGGGCGCGACGCTGATCTTTCCGGCGGACTTCCAGGCGGAAAGCGTCGTGGACGAGCCCGCGGATGTCGCTGCCGTCGAGGCCGCTTCGGAACCTGTGGCCTTCGACGCCGCCAGCGCATGGCAGCGGCTGAGCCGGGCGCAAAACCCGCTGTTCCTGCTGGGCGGGGGCGGGCCGGCCAGCGGCCTGGGCCGCCGCGCGCAGATTGCCGCCGCCCGCTTGTGCGCGGCGCTGGGCGGCAAGGCTTACGCCGAGACTTTCCCCGCCAGATCGGAGCGCGGCCGGGGCCTGCCGGACTTCGACCGGCTGCCGTACTTCCCGGAACCGGCACGCGCCGCGCTGGACGCGGCCGATCTGGTGGTGCTGGTGGGGGCGCTGCCGCCGGTGACCTACTTCGGCTATGCCGGCCACCCCAGCCGGCTGGTGCCGGCGGAGCGCCTGCTGGAGCTGGCGGCGCCTGGCCAGGATGCCGCGTCGCGCCTGGAAGCGCTGGCCGAGCTGGCGGGTGCGCCTGTTTTTGCGCCCGCCGCGGCGATGCTCCCCGAGCCCGTCCCGGGCGTCTTGACGCCGCAGTCGATTGCCGCCGTGGTGGCGCGCGCTTTGCCGGATGACGCCATCGTCTCGGTCGAGGGCGGCACCTGCGGTTATCCGCTGTACGCCGCGTCCGCCGGCGCCGCGCCGCACACGGTGCTGACCAATACCGGCGGCGCCATCGGCCAGGGCCTGCCCGTCGCCATGGGCGCGGCGATCGCCTGCCCGGACCGCCGCGTGGTGGCCGTGCTGTCGGATGGCAGCACCCAATACACGATCCAGACGCTGTGGTCGCTGGCGCATGAAAACCTGCCGGTCACGGTGCTGATCGCCGCCAACCACCAATACGCCATCCTGCGCAACGAGCTGCGCCGCGGCAATGCCGTGCTGGGCGAACGCGCCGCCGAACTGACGTCGCTGGACCGCCCGCGCATCGATTGGGTCGGGCTCGCGTCCAGCTACGGGGTACAGGCCAGCCGCGCCGCCACTGCGGAAGAACTAGCCGCGCAGCTGGAGTCGGCGCTGCGCCAGCCGGGACCGGTCCTGATCGAGATGGCGCTGTAGGCGCCGCCATATACAAGGAGCTTCAAAGCATGGACTTGCAACTCAAGGGGAAAGTCGCAGTGGTCACCGGCGGCAGCCTGGGCATCGGGCGCGCGGTGACGGAAGCGCTGGCGGCCGAGGGCGTGCGCGTGGCCATCGTGGCGCGCCGCCAGGCGCAGCTGGACGAGGTGGCCGCCGAGATCACCAAGGCCACGGGCGTGGAAGTGCTGGGCGTGGCCGCCGACGTGTCGGACACGGCCCAGGTCAACGCCATGATGCAGCGCGTGGCCGAACACTTTGGCCGCATCGACATTCTGGTCAACGGCGCCGCCCATCCCGGCGGCCTGGTGCGCAGCGAGATCGACGAGGCCGATCCCGAGGGTCTGCTGGAAGACATCAACATCAAGGTGGTGGGCTATATGCGCTGCGCCAAGGCCGCGGCGCCGCACATGCGCCAGGGCGGTTTCGGCCGCATCGTCAACATCGGCGGCCTGACCGGGCGCGGCAGCAAGCAGCTGTCGGGCATGCGGAATGTGGCCATCTGCCACCTGACCAAGACCCTGTCGGACCAGTTGGGTCCGCACGGCATCACGGTCAACGTGATCCATCCCGGCGTGGTCGAGACGCCCCACATCCACGAACTGTACGAAAAGGAAGCCGCCAGGCAGGGACTGACCGCCGCCCAGGTCGAGGCCAACTATGCCAAGGCCACGCCCATACGCCGGGTGCTGCAGCCGGCGGAGATCGCCGACGCGGTGCTGTTCCTGGCATCGCCGCGGGCAGGGGCCATTACGGGCGAATCGCTGGGGGTGGACGGCGGCATCACGCGCGGCATCTTTCTTTGAACCGCTGATTCTTGTTCGGGAGTCTGAATATGCAAGGCACGATACTGGTCGGCACGGCTGGCCAAGGAATACTGCGCAGCGTGGACGACGGCGCTACCTGGCATCGCCTGGGGCTGAAGGAAGCGATCGAGTTCGACGGCACGGTGCGCAGCCTGGCCGTGGACCCGGCCGACCCGCGCCGCGTGTTTGCCGGCGCTGACGTTGGCATGTGCGTCAGCACCGACGGCGGCGCGCATTTCACCCGGGTCGACAGCCCGATGAACGGCATGACCGTCTGGGCCATCGCCATCGATGCCAAGGATCCGCGGCGCATGTATGCGGGTACTGGCGCGCCGTCGCGCGCCGCCATGTTCCGTTCGGTGGACGGCGGCGCCAGCTGGCAGCGGCTGTCGCCGGAATTGCCGGAGTTCTGCCGCGGCGTGAACCGCCCGCGCATCCTGTCGGTCTGCGTCGATCCGGACGATGGCCGCGAAGTCTGGTTCGGGGTCGAGGAAGGGGGGCTTTGGCACAGCCGCGATGGCGGCGACAACTGGTCGCGCCAGGACGAGGAGGGCAATGCCGACGCCATCGCCAACCCCGACATCCATTGCGTTGCGGTGCTGCCGGCCACGGCCAGCGCGCCCAAGACGGCCATGGTGCTGACCGTGAACTCCGTCTATCTCAGCGAGGACGGCCGGCGCTGGGACGGCGTGGCGTCGAAGTCGCGCTTCGATGGCATGTACTACACCCGTACCGTGCAGGCGCTGCCGGACGACCCCGACACGCTGCTGCTGGCCATCGGCGACGGCACGCCCGGCACGCGCAGCAAGATCTACCGCTCGTCCGACCGGGGCCGCAACTGGCAGCCGGCTTTGCTGCACACGGCGCCCAATTCCACCTTCTGGGCCTTCGGCGTGCACGCCGCCGATCCGCGGCTGGCCTTTGCCGGCACCAAGTACGGCCATCTGTTCCGTTCTACCGACGGCGGCCGCAGCTGGTTCAAGGAATGGCGCGATTTCAGCGAAATCACCGCCGTGGCCTGGACGCCGTACGCCGCGCCCGTGACCGCGCATCCCCAGTCCATCAACTGATACCCAAGCCCGAGACCGCCATGTCCACGAATACCACGCTTGCGCCGGCAGACCGCCGGCCGCGCATCGCGCGCACCCACCTGGCCCTGTTCGTGCGGGACCCCTTCGCTTCGGCGCCCTGGTACGAATCCGTGCTGGGCATGCAGGAGACGGCGCGCGGCGAGCAATGGGTGTTCCTGTCCTTCGGGCGCAAGCACCACGACATCGCCCTGATCCGCGCGGCCGAAGGCGAGCCCGCCCGCGGCCCGGTCAACATGCAGCACTACGGCCTGGAGATCGAGGGTGACGTGGACGAACTGCGCCGCCTGTACGGCATGTTGCTGGCCAAGGGCGTTGAGGTGGTGAAGATCACCGACCACAAGGTGGGCTACGGGCTGTATTTCTCCGATCCCGACGGCCACCGCTTCGAATTCTTCTGCGAGACCGTGCACGGCGACGAAGAGGGCAAGCAGGTCCTGCACGACCACAACGCGCCCAGCGTCCCGATGACGCTGGAACCGCTTTGAGCGCCCGCTCGGCGCATCCATTCCCGATCCGACACTTTCTGGAGCATCCATGAGCAACACCAACTTCGGCCCTTACCGCATCCGCAAATGGTATTTGCAGATCGAAGACACCCTGGCCACCGAGACCGGCGAACCGGCTGACGGCGAACCGCTGCGCAAGATCGTCGTCGCGGCGGCGCTGCACAACCCCTATGCGGGCCGCTTCGAGCGCGACCTGTCGGCCTACGTCGAACCCTCGGGCATGCTGGGCGAGGAATTCGGCCGGCGCGTCATCGCAGCCGCTGGCGGCCAGCCGCTGGAAAGCTACGGCAAGGCCTGCGTGGTGGGCACGGACGGCGAGTACGAGCACGGCAACGCGCTGCTGACCACCATCTTTGCCGAACCCGTGCGTGCGGCGCTCGGTGGCGGCAAGGCCTGGGTCCCGTCCACCGGCAAGCGCGGCGGTCCCGGCACCGTCATCGACATTCCGCTGGCGCACAAGGACGCGCTCTATGTCCGTTCGCACTACGACAGCGTGAGCGCGCTGTTCGGCGACGCGCCCAACCGCGACGAAGTGCTGATCGCCTTCGCCTTCGCTACCCGCGGCCGCCTGCATGCGCGCCTGGGCGGCATCCCCGCCAGCGAAATCCAGGGCAAAGACGGACTCTGCTGAAGGAACCCGACATGCAACGTCGCGACACCGACATCGCCGTCAACGGCATGACCCTGCATCTGACCGAGTGGGGCCCGCAGGACGGGCGCCCGCTATTCATGCTGCATGGCATCCGCGGCTACGCCGAGACCTTTGCCGGCATCGCGCAGGCCTTGCAGCCGGACTTCCGCGTGCTGGCCTATGACCAGCGCGGCCGCGGCGCCAGCAGCTGGGATCCGGGGCGCAACTACTACACCGACGCCTACGTGGACGACTTGGCGGGCGTGGCCGACGCCCTGGGTTTGGACAGTTTCGACCTGCTGGGCCACTCGATGGGCGGCATCGCCGCCATTGTCTTCGCTGCCCGCCATCCGCGGCGCGTGCGGCGCCTGATCGTCGAGGACGCCGGACCCGCTGCATTTGAAGGCAGCGCGGGCGCGGCGCGCATCCAGCGCGAACTGCGCGAGACGCCCGCGTCCTTTCCCGACATCGGCGCGGCCCGCGAGTACCTGCGCGCCTTGCGGCCCAGCGTGACCGAGGCCGCCCGCGAGGAACGGCTGCGGCACATGCTGAAGGAGGACGGCTCGGGGGGCTGGACCTGGCGGCACGACCATGCCGGCATCGCCGCCACCCGGCTGGACCCCGATCCGGCGCGCGTGGTGGACCTGTGGCCGCAAGTGGCGGCGCTGGCGTGTCCGACGCTGGTGGTGCGCGGCGGGCGCTCGGACTACCTGCAAGCCCAGACCGCCTGCGATATGGCGGCGCGCAACCCGAACGTGGAGTGGATCGAGATCGCCGGCGCCGGCCATTACATCCACGACGACCAGCCCGAGGTCTTCAATCAGGCCGTGGGCGGGTTCCTGCGGCGCGCCTGACCCGCCGCCCGCAAGGCCAACAACAAGAATCCAAGGGAGAGCCAATATGGCGCATATCGTAGAAGTGCCGGTGCTGGTGGTGGGCGCCGGGCCGGTCGGCGTGACGCTGGCCAACCTGCTGGGCAGCTATGGCGTGGAAACGCTGGTGCTGGAGCGTAACCAGGACGTGCTGGACTATCCGCGCGCGGTGGGCCTGGACGACGAGGCCATGCGCACTTTCCAGAGCGCGGGCCTGGCCGACGAGATGCTGCGCGACATGATCCAGAACGTACCCATGCGCATGTACACGCGCACCAAGCGCTGTTTCGCCGAGATCCTGCCGGCCACGCGCGAGTACGGCTGGTATCGCCGCAACCTGTTTTCGCAGCCCTTGGGCGAACGCACCCTGCGCGCCGGGCTGCAGCGCTTTCCGCATGTGACGCTGGAACTGGGCAGCGAGCTGCTGTCGCTGCAGCAGGACGAGCGCGGCGTCACGGTGCGGGTGCGCCAGGCCGACGGCGCCGAGCGCGAGATCCGCGCGCAGTACCTGCTGGCCGCCGACGGCGGGCGCAGCACGGTGCGCGAACGCCTCTTGCAACTGCCGTTCGACGGCAACACCCATCCGCGCAAGTGGGTGGTCATCGAATGCGACCAGGATCCGCTGGACGCGCCTTACACCGCGCTGCATTGCGAGCCGCGCCGCCCCTATGTCTGCCTGCGCCTGCCTTACGGCCTGCGGCGCTGGGAGTTCATGCTGTTCCCCGGCGAGGACGGCGAACAAATGCTGCAGCCGGAAAAAGTGCAGGAACTGCTGCGCCACCACGTGGCCGACCCCAGCAAGCTCAATGTCATCCGCGCCCGCGTCTATACCCACAATTCCCGCGTGGCGCGCAGCTTCGTCTCGGGCCGCGTTTGCCTGGCGGGCGACGCCGCGCACCTGACCCCGCCCTGGATCGGGCAGGGCCTGAACGCCGGCCTGCGCGACGCCTTCAACCTGGCCTGGAAGGTGGCCTGGATCGTGCAAGGCCGCCTGGACCCGGCCGCCTTGCAGAGCTACCACGACGAACGCCACAGCCACGCGCGCGCCATGATCTCGCTGGCCGACATGTTCGGCGCCATGCTGTCGCAGACCAACCCCGTGCTGGCGGCGTTGCGCGACACGTTCTTCCTGTCGATCCGGAATATTCCGAAGATCCGGGACTATGTGCTGCAAATGAAGTTCAAGCCCATGCCGCGCTACAGCCGCGGCGTGGTGGGCGATAGCGCGGACCGCGCGCAGCGCGAGTGCATCGGCCGCATGTTCATCCAGCCGCTGGTGGAATGCGAGGACGGCGCCACGCTGCGCCTGGACGAGGCGCTGGGCGCGGGCTTCGCCCTGATAGGCTGGCGCCGCGATCCGCGCGCCGGGCTGCCGCCGGCCCTGCGGGCGCAGCTGGACAAGCTGGGCTGCCGCTACGTGGCGGCGCAGCGCGCGCGCAGCGGTTGCGATCCCGAAGCGCTGCAGGCCGGGGCCTTGCCGGTGTTGCAGGACACGGAGAACGCGCTGCACTTCTGGTTCCAGCGCACGCGCGCCGACTGGGTGCTGGTGCGTCCCGACCGCTACGTGGCGGCGCTGGGCCGCAGCGAGGACGCGGCCGACGCCCTGGGCCGCTTTGCCGTCCGCTTCGTGCCTGGGGCAACCCAGGCAGCCGCCCAGCCGGCGGACAACGCCGCACACGTGCCCGGGGCCATCCTGAACGGAGCGCAGCCATGAACGCGTCCGCCCCGGTCGCGAACCCCAAGGTCCGCAACGTCCTGTTCATCATGTGCGACCAGCTGCGCGCGGATCACCTGTCCTGTTACGGCGGCGCCGGCGCCTTGCGCACGCCCAATATCGACCGGCTGGCGCGCATGGGCGTGCAGTACGACCGCGCCTACGTGACGTCCGCGGTCTGCGGCCCGTCGCGCGCGTCGTATTACACCGGCCGCTATCCGCTGTCGCACCGCGTCACCTGGAACCGCGTGCCGCATCCGGTGGACGAATGGTGCCTGGGCGAACACCTGGCCCAGGCCGGGCTGCCGCTGCACCTGCTGGGCAAGACGCACTTCGTGCCGGACCGCGCCGGATTGCGCGCCAAGGGCTACGCCGCCGAAGACGAGCAACGCTTCCTGCAGGGCGGATTCGTGCCGATCGAACGCTACGACGGCCATTTCGAACTGGCCAAGGACAGCCCGTACCGCCGCTATCTGCGCGAACGCGGCTACGACAGCGAGCGGCCCTGGGAAGACTATGTGGTGGGCAGCCAGGCGGCCGATGGCAGCCTCGCCAGCGGCTGGCTGATGCGCAACGCGCCGCTGCCGGCCCGGGTGGACGCGGCCGATTCCGAGACGGCTTACCTTACGGACCGCGCCCTGGGTTTCATGCGGGAGCAGGGCGACCAGCCCTGGGCGCTGCATCTGTCCTACATCAAACCGCACTGGCCTTACAAGGCGCCGGCGCCTTACCACGCCCTGTTCGGCGCGGATGACTGCGCGCCGCCCGTGCGCTCGCAGGCGGAACGGGAACGCCCGCATCCGGTGCACGGCGCCTACCAGCGGCTGGAGGAGTCGGAGTCCTTCGCCCGCGACGAGGTCTGGCGCAGCATCCGGCCGGTCTACATGGGGCTGGTCAAGCAGATCGACGACCAGATCGGCCGGGTGCTGGACTTCCTGGAGCGCAGCGGCCGGCTGCAGGACACGCTGATCCTCTTCACCTCGGACCACGGCGACCACCTGGGCGACCATTGGCTGGGCGAAAAGGAATACTTCTACGACAGCGCCATGCGCGTGCCTTGCCTGGTCTATGACCCGGCGGCCGCGGCGGACGCGACCCGCGGCACCCGCAGCGACGCCTTCGTCGAATGCATAGATATCGTTCCCACGGTGCTGGACGCGCTCGACCTGCCACCCCAGGCGCACCGCGTCGAGGGCCGGTCGCTGCTGCCCGGGATTCGCGGGGAGTCCGGTTCGGCGCCGCCCGCGCGCGAGTATGTGGTCGGCAGCCTGGACTACGCCTACCGCGAGGCCCGATTGTTTCTGGGGCGCGGCGAGCGGGAATGCACTGGGCTCATGCTGCGCGACGAGCGCTACAAGTACCTGCACTGGCAAGGCTATCGCAGCCAGTTGTTCGACCTGCGCGACGATCCCGGTGAACTGCACGATCTGGGCGCCGATCCAGGCATGGCGCCGGTCGCGGCCCGGATGCGCTCGGCGCTGCTGGACTGGCACCAGGGCCTGAAGCGCCGCGCCAGTGAAACCGACGAGGAGGTGCGCGAGCGCACGCATGCGCACGAACGGATGATGGGCATTCTGATCGGCCGCTGGTGAAGCGCGCCGGTCCTGATCTGGGTTTCCAGCCGTCCAGGGCCGTTCTGGCCCTGGGCGGCAATTCAGTCGCCGGCTTCGACCGGAACGACGCATACAAGGGGAAGTACCATGGGATCGCCGTACCGTTGTTGTTTTCAACCTGTATTGTGGGCGGCGCTCGCGCTGCTGCCGGCCGCGCAGGCCGCGGCCCAGGCCTGGCCGTCGGACACCGTGAAGATCGTGGTCCCGTATCCGCCCGGCACCGAGCCCGACGTGCTGGCGCGCGACCTGGGTAACCGCCTCTTCAAGGAAAGCGGCAAGACCGTGGTGGTGGAGAACCGGCCCGGCGCCAACGCCATCATCGGCAGCGACTACGTGGCCAAGGCGGCGGGCGACGGCAACACCCTGCTGATGGTGGACCGGCTGGCGCTGGAGACCAATCCCTTCCTGTACGCCAAGGTGCCGTACCGTTGGCAGGAAGACTTCAAACCCGTCACCGACCTGGGCCAGGTGCAGTTGTACGTCGCGGTCAGCAACGCCTTTCCGGCCAAGACCTACAAGGAATTCATCGACTACGCCCGCGCCAATCCGCAGCGCATCAATGTCGGCACCGGCGGCCAGGGCCACGTGAACCACCTGGGCATGGCCATGCTGGCCAGCGCCGAAGGGGTGCAGTTCACCTATGTGCCGTTCAAGGGCGTGGCGCCGGCGATGACCGCGACCATGGCCGGCGACGTGGACAGCGTCATGGCCGGCGGCCTGGCGGTGTCGGAACAGTACAAGGCCGGCAAAATCCGGTTGCTGGTGGCCGGCGCCAACCAGCGCGCCGCTATGCTGCCCGACGTGCCGACCCTGCAGGAGGCCGGCGGCAAGGCCGGCAGCATTCCGTCCACGGTCTTCACGCTGTTGGCCCCGGGTAAGACCCCCGACGCGCTAGTGGCCCGGATCAACGAGGCGGTGACGGCGGTCACGGCGGATCCTTCCTTCCGCCAGACGTATGAGGCGCGCGGCCTGCTGGTGCGCGGTTCAACGCCCGAGGCCACCCTGGCCGCCATGAAGGAGGAGGCCGGCCGCTACGAAACCCTGATCAAGGCCGCGGGCATCAAGCAGGATTGACGCGGGCTCCGGGCGTCGCCGGGCGGCGGCGACCCGCGCTTTCCTGTGGTATCTGCCAGGGGGGGACGGCTCGCGCCCCCGCAAGAGGATAAAATACCGGCTCGCGGCTTTTTGACTGGCCATTCCGGCATTCTTCATTCTTGCGCCCGGCGCATCCATAACGATGAAAAAATTGACAGCTGTACTCCTCGCTTCCGCCACCGCGCTGCTGACCGCTTGCGGCCCCAGCGACAATGCGCCCGCCGCCGGCGCGCAGGCGCCTGCCGCCGCCAAGAAGGTCGTGGTTGGCCTGGATGACAACTTCCCGCCCATGGGTTTCCGCGACTCGAACAACCAGATCGTCGGTTTCGACATCGACATGGCCAAGGAAGCCAGCAAGCGCCTGGGCCTGGAAGTGGAGTTCAAGCCCATCGACTGGAGCGCCAAGGAAGCCGAACTCAACGGCAAGCGCGTCGACGTGCTGTGGAACGGCCTGACCATTACCGAAGAGCGCAAGAAGAACATCAGCTTCACCGCCCCCTACATGGCCAACCACCAGATCATCATCGTGGGCAATGCGTCCCCCGTGAAGCTCAAGACTGACCTGGCCGGCAAGGTCGTGGGCGCCCAGGACGGCAGCAGCGCCACCGACGCCATCGCCAAGGACCCGGTCGCCGCCCAGATCAAGGAAGTCAAGAAGTTCGGCGACAACGTCACCGCGCTGATGGACCTGGCCGCCGGCCGCCTGGACGCCATCGTGGTGGACGAAGTGGTGGGCCGCTACCTGATCAGCAAGCGCGCCGGCGAATACCGCGTGCTGGACGAGAACTTCGGCACCGAAGACTACGGCGTGGGCGTGCGCAAGGACGACACCGAACTGCTGGGCAAGCTGGACAAGACCCTGGATTCGATGAAGCAGGACGGCACCGCCGGCCGCATCGCCACCCAGTGGTTCGGCGCCAACATCATCAAGTAAGGGGCCAGCGGCGCCCGCGGCCATCGCGCCCGGACGTCCAGACCCAAGTTCCATAGCCCGCCGCGGCGCCGGTGCGCCAGGCGGGCTTGCTCATGAATCGATCCAACCTTGGCGTCCACGGACGCTGACGGCGCGAACCCACTGCATGGACTACGTACTCTCCCTATTGGGGCCATTGGCGCAAGGCGCGAAAGTCACCTTGACGCTGTTTTTCATCACGCTGGCGCTGGCCGTCCCCCTGGGGCTGGTGCTGGCGCTGGTGCGGATCTCGAAATGGCGGCTGGCCAGCAACCTGGTCAATGGCTATATCTGGCTCATGCGCGGCACGCCGCTGATGCTGCAGATGCTGTTCATCTACTTCGCGCTGCCGTTCGTGCCCGTGATCGGCATCCGGCTGCCGGATTTCCCGGCCGCCGTGGTGGCCTTCGCGCTGAACTACGCGGCTTACTTCGCCGAGATCTTCCGCGCCGGCATCCAGTCGGTGGACCGCGGCCAGTACGAGGGCAGCAAGGTCCTGGGCATGACCTATCTGCAGACCCTGCGCCGCATCGTGCTGCCGCAGATGGTGCAGCGGGTGCTGCCGCCCATGAGCAACGAGACCATCACCCTGGTCAAGGACACCTCGCTCATCTACGTGCTGGCGCTCAACGACATCCTGCGCACCGCGCGCGGCATCGTGCAGCGCGATTTCACGACCACGCCGTTCCTGGTCGCCGCCGCCTTCTATCTCATCATGACGCTGATCCTGACGTGGTTCTTCCAGCACATGGAAAAGCGCTATGCCAAATATGACCAGTAATTCTCCGTCCGCGCGTCCCGTCATGATCGAGGCCCGCGAGATCATCAAGTCGTTCGGCCCCAACCGCGTGCTGGACCGGGTTTCGCTGAGCCTGGGCCAGGGCGAGGTCGTCGCGGTGATCGGGCCGTCGGGCTCGGGCAAGAGCACCTTCCTGCGCTGCCTGAACCACCTGGAAACCATAGACGAGGGCAGCATCGAGGTCGAAGGCGAAGCCATGGCCCGTGCCGTGCCCGGCGGGCGCAGCCAGTACGCCAGCGACGCCGACGTGCGCCGCATCTGCCGCAAGATGGGCATGGTGTTCCAGTCGTTCAACCTGTTCCCGCACATGACCGTGCTGCAGAACATCATCGAGGCGCCCATCACCGTCAAGGGCATGACGCGCGCCCAGATCATTCCCAAGGCGGAAGAACTGCTGCGCAAGGTCGGCCTGCTGAACAAGCGCGACAACTATCCGACGCGCCTGTCCGGCGGCCAGAAGCAGCGCGTGGCGATCGCCCGGGCGCTGGCCATGGAGCCGGACATCATGCTGTTCGATGAACCCACCTCGGCGCTGGATCCGGAATTGACTGGCGAAGTCCTGCGCACCATGAAGCAGCTGGCCGACGAACGCATGACCATGCTGGTCGTGACCCATGAAATGGGCTTTGCGCGCGAGGTCGCGCACCGGGTCATCTTCATGGACGAGGGCCGCATCGTCGAGGAAGCGCCTTCGGCCGACTTCTTCCGCGCGCCGCGCGAAGCGCGCAGCCGCGAATTCCTGGCGCATATGCTCTGAGGATGCGCCGCCGTCGCATGAAGAAAGCCCGCTATGGCGGGCTTTCTTCATTTTTCGAAGGTTTCACTCCCCGTCAGCGGCTGCCGAAAGCGCCGGGGCACGACCATGGGGCTGCCGGTTTCGGGGTCGGGCATGACGCGGCAATCCAGATCGAAGACATGGCGCATCATGTCCTCGGTCACGACCGGACGGACATCGCCGTGCGCCGCGATCCGCCCATCGCGCATCATCACGATCCTTTCAGCGTAGCGCAAGGCCAGGTTGAGGTCGTGCAGCACCACCACCAAGGTGCGTCCGGCGCGGTGCAACCGGGCGCATAGCTCCAGCAGGTCAAGTTGGTGGCGGATGTCGAGGAAAGTGGTGGGTTCGTCGAGCAGCATGATGCCGGCTTCCTGGGCCAGCACCAGCGCCAGCCAGGCGCGCTGGCGTTGGCCGCCGGAGAGCGTGTGCACGGCTTCATCGGCGATCCCGTCCAGATCCGTGGCCGCCAGGGCCGCGTCGACGGCGCTGGCGTCCGCTGCTGACCATTGCCGCAACACGGACTGATGCGGATAGCGGCCGCGGGCGACAAGGTCGCGGACGGTGATCATCTCGGGCGCAATCGGGTGCTGCGGCAGGTAGGCCAGGCGGCGTGCTACCGCTTTTCGGCGCAGGCTGGCGAGGTCGGCGCCGTCGAGCAGGGCGCGGCCCTGGCCGGGAGTCAGGGCGCCGCCCAACACGCGCAGGAGCGTGGATTTGCCGCAGCCGTTGGGGCCCAGGATTACGGTGAACGAGGCCGGCGCGATGTCCAGCGTCAAACTGTCCAGTACGCGGCGGGCGCCGTAGGACAGGCTGACGTCGCGGAGTTGGAGGACGGGTGTGGGCGTTGTGGCAGTCACGTTGAGACCTTGCGCCATTCGAGCATGAGCAGAAATGCGAGATAGAGGCCGCCGATGCCTGCGGTAAGCACGCCTACCGGCAAGCCGTTGGCGCCAGCCGAACGCGACAGCAGATCGGCGCCTGCCAGCAGCACGGCGCCGGTCAATGCGGCCAGCAGGGGTTGCGGGCCGTCGGCAGGCACGCAGCGCCGCGCAATCTGCGGGGCCGCAAGCGCAATGAAGGCGATGGGGCCGGCGACGCTGACGGCGGCGGCCGCGGCCAGCACGGCCAGCAGCGTCGCCGCCAGGCGGTTGGACCCGGGGGCGACGCCCAAGGCGTGCGCGACGTCGTCGCCCATTTCCAGCAGCCGCAGGCGCGCGCTCAGGCCGAGCGCCAAGGGCAGCAGCAGCGCGCAGGCCGTGGCGATCAGCGCAACATCGTTCCAGGTCTTGCCGGCCAGATTGCCGTTGAGCCAGGTCGCGGCCAGATGCGCCTGTTCGCGGCGCAGATTGGAGAGACCGTACTGCACGAAGGCGAAGGCGATGGCGGCCACCGCGATGCCCGCGACCACCATGCGTTGGGGCGCGGAGAAACCCGCGCCGGATCCAAACCAGACCCCCGCCGTCGCCAGCAGCGCCCCGCCTGCGGCGCCCCACGCCAGCGGCATCGCTCCCGGCCAGACCATTGTCACCGCCACCGCGCCCGCCGAGGCGCCCGCGGTGAGGCCGATGATGTCGGGGCTGCCCAGCGGGTTGCGGGTAATGCTCTGGAACAGCGCGCCCGACAGGGCCAGCGCGGCGCCGGCGCCCAGCGCGGACAGGGCGCGCGGCAGTCTGACCGTGTAGATCAGCCAGTGCTCGATTGCAGTACCGCCGCCCGCCAGGATCCGTCCAAGACCGGACCAGCCTGGTCCTTGCTCTCCGGTCAACAGGGCGCCCGCAATCGAGGCAAGGGCCAGCGCGGCCAGCAGCAAGGCGTAGGCCAGCGCGCGTGGCGTGTAAGGGAGCGACAGCCATGCGCTGACGCGCAGCATACGCCGCCGGCCGCTCATGGAGGGCTCCCGGGCTGGCGGCGCAACGCCGCCAGCAGGAACGGCGCGCCGAGGAACGCGGCCACCACGCCGGTCAACAGTTCTGCCGGCGCCCGCAGCAGGCGCGCCAGGATGTCGGCCGCAAGCATCAGAAGGGGACCCAGCAGCAGGCAGTAGGCGAGTTGCCAGCGCAGGTCGGGACCGCCGATACGGCGGGCGATATGCGGAACCGCCAGGCCGACGAAGGCGATAGGGCCCACGGCCGCGGTGGCGGCGGCGGCCAGGACAGCGACGCCGAGCAGGCCCAGCGCGCGGTACAGCCCGGCGCGCACCCCGAGCGCCTGGGCCAGCGCCTGTCCCAGCGCCAGGACGTTCAAGGGCCGGGCCAGCGCAAGCGCCAGCAGCAGGCCGCCGCCGATATAGGGAGCGGCCCGGGCCGCTTCGGCCAGGGAGCGGCCCGCCAGCGAGCCGACGGCCCAGAATCGATAGGCGTCGAAAATGTCCTCGCGCAGCAGGGCCACAGCCTGCACGTAGGCAAACAGCACCGCGTTGACCGCCGCGCCGGCCAGGATCAGACGCACCGGCTGCAGGCCCCGGCCGCCGGCGCCGATCAGATAGACGGCCACGGCCGCGGCCAGCGCGCCAGGCAGGGCCGCCCAGAACGGATGGGCAGGCAGGCCGCCGAGCACGAGGGCGGTGGTCACGATGGAGGCAGCGGCGCCGGCGTTGATGCCCAGCAGGCCGGGTTCCGCCAGCGGATTGCGGGTCAGGGCCTGGATCAGCGCGCCAGCCACAGCCAGCGCCGCGCCGGTCAGCAAGGCCAGCAAGGTGCGCGGCACGCGCGACGCAACCACCAGCGCGGCGTAACTGTCATCGGCTTGGAACAGGGCTTGCCAGACCGAGGCGGGCGACAGATTACGTGAACCGAGCCAGAGGCTGCCCAGGGTGGCGGCGGCGA
This sequence comes from Achromobacter sp. SD115, assembly GCF_017355315.1. NCBI lineage: Bacteria > Pseudomonadati > Pseudomonadota > Betaproteobacteria > Burkholderiales > Alcaligenaceae > Achromobacter > Achromobacter sp. SD115. The sequence goes on from NZ_JADIJM010000007.1 coordinate 285,508, forward strand.
GCAACAGACAGGCGGCGCCCAGGCCGGCGGCACGGGCGGACTTATTCATTTCGCGCTCCGGGGCCGGCTTCGGCGCGCTTGGCAGCGGCAGCCAACGCCGGCGCCAGCCTGCCCAGCATCCAGTCCACGGCCAGCGGCGTCCCCGAGGACGAGGCCATGATCAACGCCGGGTCGCTCAGCGCCACGTAGGCGCCGCGCTTCACGGCGGGGATGGAGGCGAACAGGGGCAGCGTCGCGGTCCGGTCGCGCTCCTGGGGGGTATAGAACCAGGACACCAACACGTCGGCGTCGCCCAGTGCGTCGGCATGCTCGAAACCCAGATAATGGGCGAAATGGCCGGCGCTGGCGTGCAGGCCTTGCATGGACGGCGCCAGTTTCAGGCCCATGGCGGCAATCGTGTCCACGCGCGGATCTCCCGCCACATAGGCCGCGAAATTGCCCGAACCCAGGTCGGCGCGCACATAGGCGAAGGTCTTGCCGGCCAGCACGGGGTGGTCGCGCGTGGCCTGCGCCAGTGCGCCGCGGATCTGCGCCTTGAGCGCCGCGGCCTGTTCGCGCTGGCCCAGCGCGGCGGCGACCAGGTCGATCTGCGTATCCACCGGGGTCAGGAATGGCTGTTCCGGATAGGCCACCACCGGCACCAGCCGCGACAGTTGCGCATAGGCCTCGGCGCTGACGCCGGAAAAAGGTGCCAGCACCAGGTCCGGCCGCAGCGCGACGATGGCTTCGACGTCCAGCTCCGGAAACATGGCGATGGTCTGCGGCAGCGGCGCGCCGCGGGCCTCGATCGCGGCACGTACCCAGGGCCAATAGTGGTCGGCGTCGCCGCCCCAGTCGGCCCGGCCCACCCCGACCGGGACCACCCCCAACGACAGCGCCAGATCGTCGGCGCCCAGGCCCAGCGTGACCACGCGTTTGGGCGGAGCCGCGATGACGGCCCGACCCAGAGCGCTGTCTATCGTGACGGGAAAGCCATCGGCCCGGACCGCCTGTGGCGCTGGAACGTCCGGCGCATCGGCAGCGCGATCGCAGGCCGCCAGGGCGAGCGAGGCCAGGCAGGCGGCGCCAGCCCGCAGGATCACACGCTTGAAACTTGAGAAGCCAAGACGCATCGTGCCGGCAGATCCCCCGATCAATATTGAGCCCTGAGCGTCAGCATCACGTTGCGGGGCGCGCCCCACCAGCCCTGGCTGAAAAAGCCGATCTGGTCGTAATACTTCTTGTCGAACAGGTTGTTCACGTTGAGGGTGGCCGAGACTTGCTTGCTGAACTCGTAGCGCGCCATCAGGTTCACCAGCATGTAGCTGCCTTGCTCCACGTCCACGTTGCCGCGCGGGCTGGGGGCGGTCTGGTACATGCGGCTTTGCCAGTCCATGCCGCCGCCCACCGTCAGCCGGTTCAGGTCGCCAGGCAAGCGGTAGGTGGTATAGAGCTTGAACAGGCTGCGCGGATGGCTGGTGTTGATGGGCTTGCCGTCGGCGTCCTTGGCGGTGAAGTGCGTGTAGCTGGCCGCGATGTTCCAGTTGGGCATGATCTGCCCGGTGGTTTCCAGCTCGAAGCCTTCGACCTTGGCGCCGGATGCCGCGCGATAGGCCTGCGTGCCCGGCAAGCCTATGACCGACTCGCCGGGAATGGCCTGCGCCAGGTTGTTCTGGCGGGTCTGGTACAGCGACACGGCCGCGTCCAGCAGGCCGTCCAGGTAAGACGCCTTCAGGCCGATCTCGTAGCTCTTGCCGTCGATGGGCGGCAAGATGGCGCCGCTGGGCGTGCGCGCATTCTGCGGCTGGAAGATCTCGGTGTAGCTGGCGTAGGCGGTGTAGGTCTTGTCGATGTCGTAGATCAGGCCCGCGTAGGGCGTGAACTGGTCGTTGATCTTGTACTCGCGCTTGCTGCCGAAGTAGGTCTGGTTCGTCTCCCAGTTGCTCCAGCGTCCGCCCACGATCAGGTGCAGCGGATCGGCCAGCGAGAACCGGCCCACGGCGTAGGTCCCGGTCTGTTTGACGCGCATGTCGTCGGCGGGCGTCTTGCGGCTGGACCATGTCGGTTCGGCGATATGGTCCTGGCGCCAGTCGAAGAAGCTGCCGATGGCGGGCTTGGCGCCCGTCATGAGGTATTGGCCGATGTCGCTGTGGTCGTCCACGCTCATCCAGCCCAGGGCCAGTTCGTGCTTGCGGCCGAACAACTGGAACGGACCCGACAGCGTCAGGTTGATGTCGTCGCGCGAGCGATCGCCATCGTAGTTGTTGAAGTTGCTGCTCATGCCCGTGCCGCTGGCACGGTCCGGATAGCCGCCGCGATAGAGCTGCTTCATGCGGTATTCGCCGTCATTGTGGCTATAGGCGGCGCGCACCTTCCAGTCGTTGGCGAAGCGGTGGCTCAGGTCCACGAAGGTGGTGGTCGATTCGGTATCGATGCGCGCCCAGCGCGTGTTGTTCGCCACGGACCGGTTGAAGTCGGTGCGCGAGCCGTCCGAATAGAACAGGGGAAACCCGCTGCCGAAGCCATTGCTCTGGTTGCGCTGATACTCCAGGCCGACGGTGAGCAGCGTATCGGGAGTGAGGTCGGCGCTGATGACGCCGTAGAGCGTGCGCTTGCGTGAATCCAGGAACGTCACGTAGCTGTCGCCCTGGCTGTAGGCGGCGACGAAGCGCGAGCGGATGCGTCCGTTCTCCGTCAGCGGTACGGACAGGTCGGCGTCGCCGCGCACGTAGTCCCAACTGCCGGCGCTGGCGCTCCCGGACAACGCGAATTCGCGCAGCGGCTTCTTGCGGATGAAGTTCACCGCGGCGGAGGGATTGCCCGAGCCGGTCATCAGGCCGGTGGCGCCGCGTACGATTTCGACGCGGTCGTAGATGGCGGCGTCCATGTCGGTGGAACCGTAGTTCCATTGGCTGAGGATGGGCGCATTCAGGCCGTCGAACTGGAAATTGTCGATCGCGAAGCCGCGCGCGGAGAACGACAGGCGGTTGCTGTCGCTGCGCGTGACGGAGATGCCGGGAGCGCTGGCCAGGATGGAACCGGTATCCTGCAAACCCTGGTCTTCGATTTGCTGGCGCGTCACTACGCTGACCGATTGCGGCGTCTCCCGCGGCGATAGCGTCAGGCCGGTTGCAGTGCTCATGGCCTCAGTGTTGTAGGCATGGGTGCCTTCGGTGGTGCCGGCGATGCCTGTGCCCCTGACCGTGACGGCGGGGAGTTCGGCGGGATTGTCGGCGCCCGATGACGAGCTGGATTGCGCACTGGCTGCGTGATAGGGCAAGGCAGAGCACAGCAAGGCCGTCCGGACGGCCAGGGTAATCAGATGCGCCCGGCGCGTAAGCGCGGGGGGCGGGGACAGTGCGGGGGACATGAACACAAGCTCCAGCTGAAAGATTTGGTAATGAGAATTATTGTTTTTGCTGGAGACTTGAACGTATGCCGGAGGATGCGATGCGTATGCTGAACGCCGCCGGATCAACCCGATCGGGCGTTCGCCAAAGGCGTGGACTGCCGTTGCAGCCAGGCCCAGCCTGCCGCGCTTGCGGCGACGCAGGCCAACATCGCAAGCGCCAGGGCCAGGGGCTGGCCATAGATCATGGGTACGCCCCAGCCGCTGGCTACCGAGAAAGCCAGCATCTGGGTGAAGCCGAGCATCGAGGCGGCGGTGCCGGACAGTCCTGGCGCACGGGCGAGAATGTGCAGGGTCATGCCGGGGACGCACATGGCCAGGCCGCAGGTATAAAGGCCGGGCAGGATCACCGCCCAGGGCAGGGCGGGCCGTCCGGCGCCCGCGGCGTATATGACGCTCGCGAGGCAACTGCCGCCCATCAGCGCGTAAGCGAGCCAGGTGATGCGGTGGTCGCTCCAGCGCCCGGCCTTGCGCGCCGCGAACAGCGCGCCCGCCATGGCGCCGATCACGAGCGGCACGAACAGATACGCGAAATCCGTTTCGGGCAGGCCCAGGACGTTGGCGATGAAGTCCGGCGCGGCGCCGATGAGGAAACCCTGGGCCGCGAAGATCAGGCTGAAAGCGATAGCGAGTGCAGCGAACCGCCGGTCCGCAAGGACCATGCCGTAGCCGGAAGCCAGTGAGCGCCAGGACAGCGGCCTGCGCCGGCTGACGGGTAACGTCTCGGGAAGCTTCCAGGCGCACAACGCCCAGGCCGTCGCGGCCAGCGCGGCGAGCATCAGGAAGACGGCACGCCAGCCCAGCTGCGCCGCCAACTGGCCGCCGATTATGGGCGCCAACGCCGGCGACAGATTGAACACCAGGATCAGATAGGACATCACGCGCTGCGCCGCCGGTCCTTCGTAGCAGTCGCGCACGATGGCCTGGCCCACCACGATGCCGGCGCCGGCGGAGAGGCCTTGCAGCGCCCGCGCCGCCAATAGCCAATCGAAGCTCGGCGCGGCGACGGCCAGCGCGCTGCCGCCGATATAGCAGACCAGCGCCGCCAGGATGACGCGGCGCCGGCCCAGCGAGTCGGACAGCGTGCCATGCAGCAACAGCATCGCCGCGTAGCAGAACATGTAAACGCCCAGGGTCAGCTGCACTGTTTCCTGCGGCACGCCGAACTCCCGCTCCAGCGCGGCGAAGGCGGGCAGATAAGCATCGACCGTGGCCGGGGCGACGCAGGCCAGCAGGCCCAGCATCAGCACCATCATGGGAAAG